>NZ_CP007440.1:6964091-7271540 GCF_001579845.1 Rhodoplanes sp. Z2-YC6860 | reverse complement strand
TAAGGCGAGGGAAGTTCCGGTCTACGGTGTGCCAGTCAATCCGCTTCAATCTGACAGAAACCTGATCGCTCTGCACGGAATCGTCCCAACGCGAGAAGCGCAGCAACGCCTCGAATTCCTGGAGAGCTGCGGGCGCGGAAGCCAACTGGGCTCTCAACCTTGCAATCAGTCGTGACGCAGTTAGGGCTCCTGGAGCGTCCAAACCGGTGTTTTCGACTCTAACCGCGCCAAGCTGTAGCGGATCGCCGCCGGCATCCAATTGCCGAAGGCCATTTATCGTCACACGGTCGCCAGCATAATCCAGAGTTTTGATCTCAAGCCTTAGCCCCGTTGCCAGTTGAAAGTCCTGCGGAGTGCCAAGCGGACCCGTCCAAGCCTTTATGGCAGCGGCTTCACCAAATTGGGGGATTACGAACGTTTCTAAGACTAGGAGTTCTCCTATGAGTCCTCTTAGCTCGGACCGGCTCAAACCGGCAGGCACGGCCTGCATCAGACTTCGCCAGCGCTCAATTCTCGCCAGCACAGCACTTCCAGCCGCGGTAGGGCTCACTCCCTGCTTCGTGGCTTCTATGATGTCTCGACACAATTCCTTGAACACGGGAAGCAATGCCGGTTCTTCGAGAGACACGCGCAGCGACCACGATTCATCCGATCGCTGTCGCCGTTCGATTGATATGGCTCTTAGTGATGTAGCTTCAGGCGGCCGAACCGGGCAAAAGAGTACCAAGCCGGGGCGGCTAGGCGGCTCAAAGTCGGCGTAAAGGTCAAGCGGATGGGATGCATCAACGCGCCGTTGGGCGCTTGAAGCGCCCGCCCTTAGCGCATTCCATAATTCCTCAATCGTCGCTGTCATCGTCGTCAGTGGCGTCGTCGCCGTCCACTTCAAGCTCAGCCTGCGCGATGCGGTTCAGGCGATAGCTCACGTAACGTTTCGGCGCATTTGGGTCTCTGATGCCTGGAAAGTGGAGGCCAAGAGCAGGCAACACGAGACCGCTTTTGTAGTCGGTCTCCGGCGCGCCTTTTCGCTCCCGTTCGATGCCGCGCAACAGATAAAGCACGAGCAGGGGAACAGACATTGCCGCCCTGAACGCATCCTCTGGAATGTTCTTAGCGTCGGGCCGGGCTTTGTGTTCGGCTTCGCGGACCATTCGAACGTCCTCCGCCGCTAGCGCATGAAGGACATCTTCGCGTCCGCCGACGCGGGCCTTCTTTCCCGATACGAGCAGTGATTGTGGAGGCGATTGGCGCAATAGCACTATGCGACGTTTTGCGTTTACGGCTAGTCCAGAGGAAAGCGCTGGAGTGACCGGCCCCATGTCACCATTTGTCGGTAACGCAACAATCCATCGTGACAATTGAGGGTCGTTACGTTTTGTGGCGTCTGCCAGAAACTCAGCAATCGCATCACCTTGGAAGTCGTGATTCAGAGGATGAACCAGAAAATCTTGCAGCAATTTTCCAACCGTATCCGCAGGAACGTTACGCCACAGCGCGGCGCTGCCGTTTGGAGACTCGTTGGGATCGCCAATGGTGCTAGTCAGATCAGTTACGAAGCGGTCAATTACCTTAAAGTTCTCACGGTTTCTGTTTTCGTCAGCGTACAGTCGCGCCGTCTCTATGCCTCGACCGGCTAACGAGATGTCTCGCACCTCGCCAACTATATTAACTCCGGTCGCCATTTTGTTACGTGCTGTAATCAGCAACGTGTCAGGATGGGTTCGCACCCGCAGGCCGAACTCCGCTGGCGTCGCTCGCTGACGCCGCATCCGCGCAAAGTCACGCTTGAGTTCGTTGGTGGCTTCGGTGACATGCCGGTACCACCCCTCCGCATCCGCGGCCATCCATAGCCGGCACAGATCGCGATAACCGTCGCGATAACCGAACCAACGGCCCATTTGCATGAGCGTATCGTAAGCCTTCGAATTGCGAAGAAAATAGCTGACGCAGAGTCCTTCCAACGTCAGGCCGCGGGAGAGGCTGTTGCCGCCAACGGCAATGACCCGAACTCCAGGAGCCTCCTTAACCGTCCCATAGTCGAGGCTAGCGGAGCCGGACATCTGATTTACCGGTTGGACTCGAATAGGCGAGATCGAATCGTGAAGAGCACCAAGGACGGATTTCCAGGAAAGGCCGCTATCCGAGAATTCTTCATTGAATGCTTTTTCGAGTGAGAGAATCGCCGGCGAATTGCGCGCAGCCGCGACTGGGCTCATCCGTCCATAGAGGCGAGTTTGCTGCCTAATGTTCTCCAACTCGACGTGCAATTGTGCAGCAACCTGATTTTGAATCGACGTGAAACGAGAGACGTTCACCAGCATAGATCGATGAATGCCTCTTTCATGACCTTCCTTTCCCTCTGCACTTCGGAGATCGCGTATGGCTGTTGAAATTAGAAATTGTCGCAATGCAACCTGCAACGTATCGGGCGGCGGACCGGGAACGTGGTCGATTTTATGGTCCACAGGGAGCCACTCATCAGCATCGTCGATCGTGCGGATGCCTGCTTTCCATGCCTCCTCATCCTCGTCGTCTGCATCACGCGCTTCCGGATCGGCCGAGGGAAAAAGAGCATTCATTCCCACGTAGTTTGTGGGGGGCTCTAACAGGTGAATGAAATCGCGAGGAAACAGATCGTCTCCAAGCATTTCGTTCGTTGAAGACGGGTCAATAAAAATATTGGCAAACGGGGTTGCAGTAAATCCAACGTAGCTTGATCGCGTGAACAGAGCGAGAAGGTCACGGATGCCCTTGTTGATCGCTGTCGTTTCCGTAGGGTCCTTGCGCGTATTGATGGAAGCGTTGTCGGCTTCGTCATCGATCAGCAGCAATGGAAGATCGATGTTGCCGTGCCTGTCGGCATTCATCGTGCGAAGCCAAGTGCTGAGATTCGTAAGAACCCCTTTATTCTTCTTGGCGACAACCAAGACGGGCTCGATCACAGAGTTGAGCGAGATGCTCAGCGCCGACGCGATTCCCGCTCTGAAGTCTTTATCCCTGGATGTGAAGACAATTCCATCCCGTCGACTGTCGATATGACCAACGCCAATGTGGGTTTTGTGTTTCAACTGGTCGCGAGCGAGGAAAGCCCGGCTGTCGAGGCCAACGAACGCTTCGTCCAAGCGCTCCTGAGTTTGTCGCCGGACATTTTCCAACGTGCCTGCGAGCAGAACTACCATCTTGTAACCAGCGTCAGCGGCCTTGCAAATGAGCGCAGCGTAGGAGGCGGTCTTGCCAGATTGCACGTCACCGACGACAAGTCCGCGTCTTTTCCATCGCCCGGTGGTCTGCGGGTCTCCCAGAAGATCTAGAAGTTCGTCCATCGAACGATCGAGCGTTCCGGCGACCAGCGGCGGCCATCCATTACGTAGAAGCAACTCGCGATAGCGCTCCCAATAGAACGGCTCAATATCGGCTCTTCGGGCGTCCAACCACGGTACGTGTTCTTCTTTGATGGTTTGTCCCATCTCCATGCGTATGGAGAAGCGAGCGTGTAGAAGTTTTCTGGCCTCCAGCAGGATGGTTTGGTCGGCGGCGAATGCCACGCCTAGACGTTCAAGTACGTGATCAATTTCCGCTTCCGTCGGGGCAGGGTCGAGACGCAGCCCTTGCGCGGCCATCCGGGCAAGATTCTCAGCAGAAATATCTGTGCTCATTGCAAAAGCCGATCAACAATTCGGCGCGCCGCGTCGGGATTTCGATTGAACGGCTCGGTGACGGGCAGCTTTGCAAGAATTCTTGTGAGAACTTCCGGCTCGCCCGGGAAAGCCTCAACGATCTGCTTTGCCATCGCCTCCAGGTCGGCTTCGTCTGGAACAGAAACTTCTGCAACTGGTTGGTCGTTGGCGGTGTGGATGTGAATATCCTGAATGGGCAAGTTGTCTTCGAGTAGCTTCAAGGCCGTCACAACATCCTTCTCACTCGCGTTTTCAAGGACTGCTCGAATCGTAGGATGGTCACGATTTATGCGCCAAGCTGCGCCTTGATCTCGCATTTCGACACGTCTCCAGAGCGGCACATGTTCGACGTTCGGGGCCAACGTCCCTCGATGGGTGTAGACCTTGCGGCTGCGCTCTGCGACGTCGCCGACAATCCTTCTGAGATATGGACGCAATGCTTGAGGCGGTTCCGACACGGCCTTTCGTATGTCGACCTTCCAGAGGTGATCAAGCTCGACGGGCACATCGATGCGAATTCTTGCAAGGCGAACCAAGTCGTCCGCGGGTACGATCCTGAACCATCCTCCGGGAACGACTAGCCGGCCCCCTCGATACACATAGAAACCGTGGGAAGTTTTGAGGCTCTCGCGACCGCCCGCGCGGTCTAGGTCGGCTTCTTTGAGGCGCGAAGGAAACGGAAGGACGAAGGGGGACACCTTGATCGGATGATCTTCAATAGTGATCGTCTCATCATGAAGAACCTGACCGCGTGGATGATCCTGCAAGAACGGATCAACTACCGGAAGCGGGCGTCCATTGAGCGATATCGAGACCGGATCGGAAAACTCACCGCCGATGAACCGATGGAATGCTAGGGCAAGGTGGTCAGCGGCACTTAAAATGGCATTGTCGCCGCCAGCCGCATCAAGACGATCCAGTTTTTCGAGAATGATAGCGGTGCCGTGCGCTTTTTGCCTCAGCATTGAGAGCGGCTCTGATGGCAAAGAGCTGGGATTTGGGCGCTCAAGCCACCAAGTCCCTCGTCGGTCGCAGTCGTCCAAATCCCAGCGGGCGATCGACTCGACGCCGTTTGCAAGTGATACGACGGTTAAACGCTTGCATTGCGAAAGTGCGGCCGTCTTCAACCCCAATCCGAAACGGCCGAGATCATGCAAATGACGGCGATCTCTTGGATCGCGGCTCCCGAAGCGCATTGCCGCGACAAGTGTTTGCTCGTCCATGCCACCACCGTCGTCAATCACGGCGACGTAGGGAAGCGGAGCCTTCACGGCAGCAATCTGGATGACTCGTGCCTTGGCGGCGAGACTGTTGTCAATCAAATCGGCCAGTGCTGTTGCGGCTGAGTAGCCCACAGAGCGGAGTGATTGCATCAACACTGATGCAAACGGTGGGAGTTCCACACCGTTGTTGGGCTGCGTTGAGGAAACTGTTGACATCGCCGTTTCGCGGTCCCCCCGCCCGCACGCTACGTCCGCTGTAGTCTAGAGTGCTTTAGGATTTGGCCGAATACAACAATTAGTTGCGCTCCATGCTTCGCGAACGCGCCCATCGAGGGGACTTCATGAGCCCCGCTACCCGGTCGCGGGTCATGTCGCGCATCCGTGGGAAGGATACGGGGCCGGAGAGAATCGTGGCCGGACTACTGCTCGCAGCCGGTCTTTCTGCGGAGCAGCAAGTTCGTGACCTACCGGGACGGCCAGACTTCGTACTGCGCAAGCAGCGGATCGCCATCTTCGTGGATGGAGATTTCTGGCACGGCTGGCGCTTTTCCACTTGGCGACACAAGCTCAGTGAAAAATGGGAAGCGAAAATAGAAGCTAATCGGCGACGAGACTCGCGAAATCACGCCCGTCTGAGGAGGTCAGGGTGGAAAGTCATCCGGGTGTGGCAGCATCAAATTGAGGGCGATCTCGCCAGTGTTCGCCGCCGTCTGTTGACTTTAGCTCTGGAGGACGCTGCAACGGCACCAGTGCGGCCTGGCCGTATTCGGTGATTCTGCTAAGTATTGACTCATGCGAATCCGTGTTCTCGACATGTTTTGCGGAGCTGGCGGTTCAAGTGCTGGGGCCCGTTTGGCCGGCGCAGAGATTGTCCGTGGCATCGATGCGTGGGACCTCGCTACAGTCACCTTCAAGGACAACTTCGCAAACGCTGTAGTCGAGACTCGCGAACTTGGCCCGTTCTCCCGTCCCGCTGCCGATATGAGGGAAGGCGAAATAGATTTGCTGCTCGCTTCGCCTGAATGCACCAATCACAGCCCAGCCAAGGGCTCGCGACGGCGATCGGAAAAAAGTCGGCAGACTTCGCACTACGTGGCAACTTTTGCCAAAATGCTTTGGCCTCGCTGGATAGTCCTAGAAAATGTTGTGCAATTGAGGGATTGGCGCGGCTATGCATCGCTGACCAAAGAATTAAAAAAGCTCGGCTATCACATGCGGCCCCAGGTTTTGAACGCAGCAGATTTTGGGGTTCCTCAGACTCGGCGCAGACTCTTCGTCATTTGTGATCGCGATCGTGAGCCTGAATCTGTAAAGCCGAGAAGCCGCAAGCGACGTCCTGCCGAATCCGTAATTGACTTGGAGGGGGGCTGGCCGTCGCGGCCGCTCTATGCGGAAGGCCGTGCGCAAGCCACCATTGAACGGGCGGAGCGTGCGATGGCTTCTTTGGGTAAACGCGCTCCTTTTCTAATTGTTTATTACGGCTCAGACGGCGCTGGAGGATGGCAGTCTCTGGACCGGCCGCTTCGTACGCTAACCACATTGGATCGGTTTGGACTCGTTACTTGGGATGGGCGCGAGCCAATGCTTCGTATGTTGCAAGTGGATGAACTGAGACGCGCGATGGGCTTCCCCAATACGCACAGCTTCGACTATGGCACTCGGCGCGACCGTATAAAGTTGTTAGGTAATGGAGTGGCGCCGCCAGTGATGAAAGCGATAGTCGAGACGTTGGCTCATCCGTGAAGTACCTGGGCCGCAAATCGATTATCGAAGCGCATGGTGTCGAAATCTGCGTGAAGCCAAATCAAATTCTTGAGAAAAAACCCCGCCGATGTAGCGGGGGGTGCACTGTCGCCCTCGCGGGTATGGAGCAGTGCGACGCACAGGATGGGTCACTTATGGGTCATGAGAGATGCGCAACACTTTCCCTTGCTGTTGCGTTTCCTCCCGGCAGGGTGGGCCTTGCGGCTCGGTCTGCGCTCTGGCCAGCTCGCTAGATCCTATGCGTTAGAAGTAGTCCTCCATTGGGCCGATGAGCAAGCATGGCTCATGGTCCAACGTTTGGGTGACCTGCCAGAAGTACCCTTCGCCTTTGTAGGTGAAGAAGCCTTCTTTGTTGCCGTTAAAGTTCACTGCTGTGAGCACCGCTTGGCGTTTGAGCTTCTGCTCCTGCTCCATCAGCGATCCCGTCCAGCCGTATTTGCCGTTTGGATACTTGGCTAAGAAGGCTTGCACCGTCATGCCACGTCCCTTACGCGCTCAAACTTCAACCTCGTCTCACCGTCGCATTGCTCGCAGTAGGCGCCTTTGTCGAATGTCTGCATCAGCTCCCATTGTTGGGTGGCGACGTCCCATGCGGCGTAGGCGTCCGAGAGCACACGATCGCTTCCACAGGTGGCGCAAACGGCGATGAGCTTGCGGCTCATAGATTGCCTCCTAGTGGACGACTTCTGATGGACACCGATAGAAATTTCGGCAGAGCATGTTTGCCTCCATTGAAGAAAGAGGAGGCAGCCTTGCGCGCCACCCCTCAGATTGGGTTGCGGCGGCCGCAGCGCTTTGATGATTTATCGTTGAGACGATTTGTTGCTTTTGTAGGTTCGTCCATCAGTAATCATATCACTAGATTTGCTCAGGTAGCGCGAAGCTCAACAATCTGAATGCTACGCGGCGTTTCACAGCATCACGCCAGCGCTCATAACCCTCCGTGGGTTTACCCAACTTCTTCTGTAATTCGACCGTGGCGATAAGGTCGAACATGTACGCGACTTCTTCTTTGAGGGTCATGGCTCTCTCCGCTGAGTGCACTTGAGGGAACATCGCGGCCTTAGACGCAGTGGCAAACGTGTCTTAATTGGTTCGGCTCTTCCAACCAAAGGAGAGCCAACATGGGCTTCTATCGCGTACGGGTCATCAACGGTAATCCCTACGTCTACTACGAGACACGCCGACGCGAAGGCCGCAAGGTGCGGTCACGTTCTGTGTGCCTCGGCCGCGTCGAGGCGTTCACCAAAGACAACCTGCCGGGTGGCATGGAGCACGGGACGCAAGGCAATCTGCTTCGCTTCATGCGCAAGCGTGAACCGGGCGAGCTCGCAATGGAGAAGATGCAGGCTGAGCACGACAAGCGGGAGGAGAGGCTGCTTGTACTTCAGCAAGCCAGGCTGCAAGGACAAGCGGCACGGTTCGCGGCTCAAGATGAGCAATGGCAAAAAGAAGCCGCCCTCAAAGAGAGCGGCAAACAGACTACGCAGGCCGTCGAAGCGGCACAATCTCAGCCGACTGAGGAAGCCACTGAGGTGGCAACTTCACCTGCTGCGGGTCAAGAAGGCGAATAAACCCGCTGATCCCACCATCGGGATTGCGACACCCGATGAATAGAGCCTTGTAGCGCGTGTGCCAGCCAATCAGTACGCGCGCTGCATCTTCCTCTGAGATCCCAAGAGATTTCACCTCGTCGCTGTAAGTGCAGTGGTCCCAGAATTTAACAGGATCAAATTTAGGCGGCGTTGATCCGCCGCTCGTTGATGCCTTCTGCTGGGCTGGGGGCGCGGTGGCATGCTCCTTGCTAACTGTAGTACTTGTTACTGTACCACTGTCTACTGTTTCACTGTTCGCAAGGTCCATGCCGTATTGCTGAGCGATGAAGAAGGCCGCGTCCTGCTGGCCCATCTCCATGCAATGAGCGGCAAGCGCGATGCGGTCGCCGCCCTCCTTGACTGCCTGACAATAAAACACACCAAGCGAGCCGCGCCGTGAGCGGACGTTCGGGCTTATGCAAAGCGTCCGATCGTCGCCACCATGCACCGGACAAACGCAACGAAGTTGGGTTTTACCAGCGCGGAGAGACAGATTGAGCATCTGAGCGATCTGCTCGATGTTGGCCAGTTCTTCCACCTTCTCGAAGGGGATGAATTTCGGAGCCATTGCGGCCTCCTGTGGATGTACAACTGGCTAAATTTTAACCCGTGGTAGGATTTGCCTAGACATCGGGTGTGGATTGAGAGGAAGGTCGATTTACTGAGGACGTAGTTGGCGATCCAGTTTCCTTGGGATGCTCAGCAACTTGCTTTGAACCCTTGGCCCCTCTCGACCCGCATCTGAACAACAGCGGGAAAAGGAGTGTGTCATGGCGAATGGCAACAAACCCGCTGCGAAATATCGCCTTGGGTACGTAACCGCCACCATTTGGAAAAATGGCGATCACTACAACACCGTCGTGTCAAAGTCCTATAAAGACGGCAACGACTGGAAGGAGACCGATCAGCTCGGCTCGGGCGATCTGATGAACGCCGTGCGCGTGATCCAGCGAGCCGAAGAGTTCATTTCAGCGCAGTCATAAAAAAGAGCCCCGCAAGATTGGCGGGGCTTTCTTTATACCTTGATCGCGAGTGGTGTTGGTGCCGGTGTTGGTTTAGGCGCCGCTGGTGTGGGAAGTGTCGCGGCTTTCGGTTGTTCCGCAGCCGGTTTCTTGGGGCACGTTTTAGCGTTGTGCCCTTCTTGGCCACACGTTGTGCAGCTCAGGACGCGCTTTTTCGCGCCGACCGCTTCGGCAATTTCGGCGTCCAGTGCGTCACGTTTGTCGAGCAATGCTCGTACCTTGCTTGTGTCCATCAGATTTTCTCTCTGCTGTGCGTTTGAGGGTCTCGAAGATGTTGAAAGGACCATCCACACGAAGCCAAGGGTCAGTCACCAAGTGTGCCGTGGGAGGTGGCAATTCATCGTCTTCGAGAAAGTCAGGTAGCTCTTTCACGATGAAACGCTTTTGTATGTCTTTATCAGGCACCTCCTTTTTGATGACATTAATGATGCTTCCCGCGTCGGCCGTGGTGACGATCGGGAAGGTGATCTGACTGAAGCCAAATTTGCTCTTGAACAACCCGCGGCGATAATACTCGGCGTAGTCGTTGACCATGCGTGCGACAGTCTTGCGCTTATAGTCAGCGTCCCTGGGTTGGTTTCGGCGCTCGGTGCCGCGATCGGCCTCAAGTCCGTGGAAGAACATAAATGCGCCTTTGTACTCAAAGCCAAAGAGGGGTGCGTCCGGTCGGATAGTGCGGCCTTGGATCTTGAACCATTCGGGGTGCAACTCGTTGCGAGCTTCATCGGAGCAGAGCTCGTGCGCAAGGATCATGCGCTGCGAGTGCAAGATCAGCCCGTCGATTTCTTTCGGGGCGCGCTGGAAAGAGTGAAGTGCCACAGACCGCAGATATTTGTGTTTGAAAGGGTCATTGTCGGACGGGCGCTTGCGGAGCATCCCGGCCCTGGCGAGTGCCTTGAGGCCGAGAGTGTCTATTTCATACGGCCGAGGCCGATATCTCGCATTGCTATGGTTGTAGCCATCGGGGATTCTGATGAGGTGCGCTTTAGCCATCTCACCAATGAGCTGGCGGCTGAAATGATCGGAGCCAAGATGTGCGCGGATGTAGGAGCTCGGGGTGATATCCCGATCTTGCATGTAGTCGAGGATCTCGAGGTAGTGCTTGTAGCGCGTGCTCTCAGGATCAGGCCGCAGTTGCGGCTTGAGAGTTGGAGCGAGTGAGCTGTAGCGCAACTTCCCCATACGCGACGTAGTACGCTAATTGTACCGCGCGGGCTAAGGCCGTTAGTTACTCTGATGTTCTATCGGCCGAGTGTGGCGTCCCCAACGTCTTCAATCTGCCCTTCGATGGGTGGGGGAGCAATGTCACGATTGTCTCGGCAATAGGCAGCCCGGATGGCGGCGTGCAACTTCTCCCACTCAAGTCGATCGATCTGTGGCGCAGTTCTAAAGCTGATATTCGGGGGCGTAATAATCTGCGGGTCGCCTACCCGCAACTTAATTTGCCACCTGGGCTTACCCATCGAAAGTGCCTTGATGTGCATGGTCTGTAATGCGCTCAAAACACCACGGGCATCCTCAATTTCGTGTATGGCCAGGGTGATAGAGACGTTTTGACGCCGCCCTTCTTTGACTAAAAATTTGGCGCTGCCTTCGTCTACGAGATAGCGGTAGGCTTCGTCCGCATAGAAATATATCGGAAGTCCGCCACTTGATCGTTGTCGAATCACTCCCAACAGCGCGGCAAAGAAATAGCGGCCGAAGGTGCCAGTGGTCTCCTCGCCGTATCTCTTCTGGGTGTTGACGATGAGCACGCGCGGCTGCTGAAAGAATTTGAACAAATCCAAGCCGCGATCCGCTTCGGCGAAAATTGCCTTAAGCATTAGATTTTGGGTGATGCTGTTAAGACGCTGTCTTACTGCATCCGCACTCTGCTTCATGCTAGAGCCTTGGATGTCTCTACTGAAGAATTTGATGACGTTTTGCGGCAATGAGCGGAGCTGAGCGTGCTCCTTGCTCAGCCGGGCAAATCCAGCACTCGACAAAATCTCGTCAAAGTGCGCAAACGTCGCGTTCGGGATATGGGCAAGGACCATCAGGCTATTGTTGAGGATCGTGTTCATGTTGGTGCTGAGTTCGGTCCCCATCGCACCAAAAAAGAACGCCAGCATTTCTGAGGCTTGCTGAAGCCGGATGAACTGATCGTCCTTACTGAGGCGCGCGAAGTCGGCAAATTGCAGGATGTTAAGGCACGGCGGGTACTCCATGCTGGGCTCCAGGTAGACCAGCTTGCCATGCAAGTCGCCTCCGGGAGCAAACCGGGGGTGTCGTGGCAGGAAGCGCCCAAGATCTTCGTTCTCGCTATCGATCACCACCACGCTAGCTTCGCCTCGCGCCACCTGGTCGAGGTTCTTGTTGATCATAGCGCTCAGCAGCGTGGTCTTGCCGGTGCCGGTGCCAGCCATGATGAGCATGTGCTCAAAGCGCTTATCCTCGAAGAAATCCCACGGCACTTCTTCCAGCGGCTCAGGCTCAGCAACCCCTTGCTCGGTCTGCGGCCCACGGATGTCGTAGCCAATAAATTCGTTGATCTGATTGAAGCCCTTCGTGAGCAAATTGATGAGAGTGTCAGCCTCGCGTGGGCTGTCCGACTTGATGATTTTCTCGGTGTTGAAGAAGTCTCGGAAGTTGTAGCTGAACGCAACATTTTTATCGAGGATGCCAAAGCGCACGATCGCGTCGTACTCTTTGGGCTCGATTTCGAGCACCACCTTTACCCGCACGCCCGGCACACCAGGAGCTTCGAGTTTTCTAAATCGCGCCCTCATTTGAAATCGATGCGCACCGTGCCACTACCTTTGATGTAGACCGGCATGGGATGTTTCCGTAGGTCAGTGCCAGTCGGCTGAATTTGCACTCGGCTGCTAAATTGTTTGGTCTCTAAATAAAGATCACCGCTAAGCAGCGTGAGTTTAACGTCGCACTCATTCGGCAAGAGAGCTGGCATCCAAGATATTTCGTACACGCGCGCATTACCCGCGATGTAGCAGGTGATCGTGGTGTGCAAGGCTGGCAGCCCCAAAATCACCGCCGCCACGATCAGCACTAAAACAGGGACGGCAATGATCCCGCCCCAGAACAATTTACCCTTGTGATATTGCAACCGATGAGCACGCAGAGAGCTCTTAAGCTCCTTGATCGCTTCTTTTTGTTTCGCGCGCTCGTCAGCCGATTTTGCTTCCTCAGCCATTGCAACCCTCCCCGTGGGCTGGGGGAATAGTCTGGAATCGTCAACTGTGGGTGGTCAAGAGCTCGGTGACGCGTTCGGTATGGCCGACCACACCCGGGGCTAGCCCTTCTTGCTCAGCCAAGCGCAGGGCGTCTCGATAGAGTACACCGTTGGGGTAGATGTCCTTGAACAATAGCAGCTCGTCTTGGAGCTTCTCATGGACCTGGTTGAGGGATCGCAGCGTTACGGTAAGCCGATTTTCTCGTATTAGGGACAGATAGAAGTCACGGGCATAAAAGCCAAAGTCCGAGATAACGACTTGCCCCTGGTACAGCGTTGCAAGAAGAGTGGCGATGATGAAGGCGTTCTGTTCGCCGATTTTTGCGCGGTCGAGATTGGCGATGATCGAGCTCTCAGACTTCCTGCGACGCAAATTGAGAGAAAAGTTCGGAGCTTCAGTCAGCATTCGTTTGATAATGGGCGAGTGAAACATGTCGCGCACCCGGAGCTTCGCTTCGTCCTCGCCTTTGTGATCGATCTTCGGCAAGTTGGTGAGAGATGCAGTGGTAAGCAACAGTTCGGTTAGCGCCATCTTACCGTGGTCGTAGGTCATGAGCGGTTTGTCGGGGAATGGCGTCTGAGCGATCGCTCGCGCGATGACATCGCTTTTGTGGCTCAAAATATCGATGCTGTGACGTTGTGGATCGAACTGTCGGGCTCGTGGAAAGTGCGCGGTGAATTGTTCGATGATCGGGCCGTCACCGATTAAGAGAAATGGATTGCGAACATGTTCTAAAAGTTGGGCTGTGGGGTCACCAGAGCCGATGTAGAGAGATTTCATTATGGGTGGGCGTTGTGGTGAGCAGAGACCTGTGTGTCGTCCGGCTTTCGCCGCCAGGATGCATCACGGCGCGGCCCACCGCGAAAGGACATCCAAAATAATTATAACCGTGAATAGTTTTATCGTTCGAAGTACCGCCACTGTCCCGAGAGCGCCCGAGCGTTAGCGAGGATCAGCGCCGAGCAACCTGCCGCGCCCGCGCGTGTAGTGGTAACGCCCACGCGCGTGGTAATCCTGGCCGTCCGCACGGCGTGCCCTTTAGGGCACGACGCAGGATTAGGATCAGGATTAGGCAGGTTGCTCGGCGCTGATAAGCGATCGAGGGACGTGGCGGAATCGTTGAATTGTGGCGCTTTTTACGGCTAGCATACGGTGACTACAGTAGTCAGGGATGTAGTCATGGGTGGATGCGATGCTCTTCGACGGCGATGTCTGGAAGCGAATGGATAAGGTTGAGCCTGGCGCGAGAAATATGCTGCTGCTTATGGGCTTCGGATTTGGAGTCGCGGTGTGCGCGATCATCGCGATCTTTTTGCATCACTACTACAGTGGCGTGTTTGATGTAGCGGATAAGCCGCTCGAATATTTTCTCGGCAAAAAATAAACCCGCTCCTAATCAGGCGGAGCGGGGTGGCTCTCTTACGAGAGCGTCTCGGGATCGTAGCGGCGCTTCGGCCGAGTGGACTGCCACTCGACTATTTCATCTTCGTACCACGCAATGCGGCCGGGACCCTGCTCGTGGCATTGTGGGAAGCGGCCTTGTATCTGCAAGCGTCGAAGCTGAACTCGGCAGTAGCAAATACCGAACATCGGCTTTAGATCCGCGTAGCATACTTCCTTCCTGATACGCATAGAGCTTCTCCTAAGAGTTAGCCCTAGTGCGCACCAGGGGCAGTGATGCCCCGAGGCAGTCAGGAATCTACATGAAAATGCGGCGCCAGGGAATGGCACAACGTGGGACTTGGGGGACGCTGGGTAGATGAGGTGGGTAAGACAGGGTGGGTAGAAATAAAATCGACTGCTACTTCAATACGATAAAGGAGCGGGTTCGATTCCGCCCCTGGGCACCATTCATTTTCTAACCTCCTGTTTTAGCGGCAACATCTCCGATGATTCCCGCACCGGAGTCGAAGGTGCGGGCGTTTTGTTCTCGGCTTGTGCGCCCAGCATCAACAGCGGTGCGGCATCTTGCGCGAGACGCTTGCGATCGGCAGCGCGCGTGTAGTGCGTCGCCTGTTTGCTTGTTGTCCAGCCGAAGATCGCCATCAGTTGACGCTCGGTTGCTCCATGTTCGGCTGCGCGCCTGGCTCCGGCTTTTCTCAGTCCATGCGCTGAGCCGGGGCAACCTGCTTCACGGCACACGTCACGAAACCAATTGCCGAAGCTTTCTTTGATCCATGGCTTGCCAGCGTCGGAAACAAGGAACGCTAGATCTCCAGTCTTGGTCGCCGCAATCGATTCTTGCAGCGGCGGAAGGATTGGCAACGACACGAGCTCGCCGGGCTTACCGATTCGATGTTTTTCCGTGCGTATTGTGATCGTCCCGTCGCGGACATGTTGCCGGCCGACTCGAACCGCATCGCCTCGACGCAGACCCGTGTACAGCAAAAGATCAAACGCCAGACGTTCACGGGTGCCGACCGGCCAGCGCGCTTCAAAGCGGTTGAGTTCGTCTTCAGACCAAGTGTGAAAGCCGTCAGCGTCATTCGCTCCTGATAGCAGTTTCACTCCCTTGGTGGGGTCTGAGGGCACGAGCTTTTGTTCGACGGCCCAAGAAAAGAACGCTCGCATCGATTTCAGAAAGGCATTTGCGGCGTGAGGCTTTGCCGATCGCAGTTCGCGTCCTTCACGGATCTTGGCATCGGTGATCTTGGCCAGCGGCGCGTGGCCCGCACTTCCGATCACCTTACGATAAATGTTCTCGCGAGCTCTCCGTGTGGCGTTAGATAGCCCGGCCCAGGCCGAGCTGTTCCGATAAAGCTGTATGCCCCACGCCAAACTTCGCTCAACCGTTGCGGTCTCTAAAATCGCGGCCTTGGTCTCGAGAGCGGCGCGATATTCGGACCAGAATTCGTCGGTTCCGTATTCATTTCTTAGCCGAATTCTCTTGCCGCGGGCTTTGCGAACGTACCACACCGACGACCCGTGGCGGGTCGTCTCTCTCTGTAGATGCGGCGGTCGTGGTCGTGGCATGTCATCCATCACAATACGAAATCAGAATCGTCGTTGGCCTCGGAGTTCGCTGTTGGCAACGACGGATTCTCTCCTGTGCTGGTCTCAATTGCAACGCCATCACGGCGAACGACGACACGGATTATCTGAAGCCCCGCCGCCGAGACAGCGCGGATCGCTCGCGCAATTTCAGCTTGCGTGACAATGGCCGGTTTGTGGGACACGTCAGTGGGGTCGCGAAGACTTACTTTCGTGAGTAAGTTCTGAAAGTGATCGAAGGTCGAATTGTTTTGCGGGCCAGTTGTTGACCCGCCTTCGGCATCATTCGAGACGTGTGCGGGTTGTCAGGTGTTCAAATCCGCCGGCTGAGTACACACAGGCCATGCACCGCCCTAGGGTGGCGGTGACTAAATCCGACCACTGCTAATCCGAGCTGACTACGGCCTAGAGCGTCTGAGGACTGCTCTGCATTTGGCGCGCAAACTTGCAGATTGACCACGCTCCGCCATCACGGGGCGCGCTACCAAATTGGCACGCTCCGCCATCATGCGGCGCTTTACCAAGTTGGCCCAAGCACCGCCGTACCTCCCCCGAACGAAGTGAGGGCAAGGCATCTACCATACGGTTATCTGATTCGGCAGCGTTTCACCAAGCTCTGTTAGAGCGAGCACGGGAGTTCTTTGTTCTCTGACATTGCCTGATCGTCACCAGCCGACCAAGGCAAGGCTTCTCTCACCGTCTAATCGCTGCTGACGATGCGCTTCTCGCACCTCTCGCACGCCGCGCTGATCGCTTGTGGCTTTGGTTCAACTGCCTTGGCATAGACAACGTTCTCGCCAACCAGATCATCGATGTGGTTGCGACCATCGTCTACGCAGTTGCGATGGTCATCGGCGCCCTGATGACCCCTCTGGGCCTCTTCCGCCGAGCCGCGTACGGCAGTGGAGCGCTCCGGCTAATTAACGGCCGCCGGCCGTGTTTCACGGCCCCGCCGGCCGAGTTCCAGGGAAAGTTAAGACCTTTGGCGCAAAATGCCCTCCTTCCGTGCGTTTCTTGCGCGGGAGAGCGGATTCGCATATTACGTCAATGGCCTAGCAGAGGGGGCTTGCCGGACCTGCCGCCGCAGCGAGGCGCTCTATATTTAATTGTCCGATCCCCAAGCATTCCTGAATGGCGAGATTCATTGCTGGTACAACTTTGTCCTAGGTTTCTCGGACAAGCTTGTAGCGGCGATGATGGATCGCATGGATGTGCAGGACGACCAGCTCGTGTTCGACCCGTTCTGCGGAACGGGCACCACGCTTGTCGAAAGCATGAAGCGCGGCATCCCTTCCGTCGGCTTGGACGCTAGCCCTTTCAGTTGTTTCGTCAGCCGGGTGAAGACCAATCTCACCCTGTCGCCTGACGACCTTCTCAAAGCGCTCGTCGATGTCGGCCTTGAGTACGGTCATCTCAAGACCTCGCACGACACCCAGAATATGCCCGCCTACAAGTACCTCGATGAGAGCGGGATGCTGAAGCGCGGTTGGATCAGTGCAGTGCCGCTGCGGCACGCCCTTGCGCTGAAAGCCGCGATCTATCGAGCTACACCGAACGCCACTTGCCGCGATGCATTCCTTCTCGCCCTCGTCGCGAACATCTCCACCAAGATCGGCAATATGAAGTACGGTCCAGAAATTTACCGAGGCCCGAAGAAGCGCTCGGTCGATGTCTGGAACATCTTCCAGACGAACGTGATGCAGATGATCAAAGACTTGGTCATCGCGGAACGCGCCAACCTTGCGTCGGCCAGCCTCGAAGATTATCAACCCGTCCCCCGTGACTGGAAAGTGGCTGTCACGAAGGTGCTGAACAAGGCGCCATCGCTCCAGGTGCTCGGCGATTAGCGCCAGCTTACCGTCGCACTGGTCTGTTCCGCCAGACGTGGGACATGGTGAAATCCAAGTACGACGGTATCGAGCCAGATCCACCATTCTCAAAGTCGGCCGCGCTCTTCTTTGCCGATCGGGAAGATGTGTCCGATCGGGTCAGGCACTCTGCGCGGGAGCAGCTCAAACAAGATAGTTTCTAGCCCGGCCTCACCTTACGGCTCCTAACAGTCTATTCGCGGAAGAGCGTAACATCGCCAAATGATTTGAAAGCGCTTTTGCCAAGCCGGTCACGCTACTCGTCATCTTCGATGTCGAATTCGACGTATCCAAATTCGACGCTATCAGGCGCGTTAACCATCTCTACGTCATCAAGTTCTAAGGTTGGAGGCGTCTCGGTGTAATCACCGAGAAAAGTGAGAACCGCGCCAGCTTCGAAAGTCCACGTAATATCACCGCTGCCAGAACCAACTGAGAAGTACTCTCCTTCATCTTTAATTTGAAACGCGAACTTCGCAGTCGCGCGAGTTTCTACCTCGATAGGGACGCGAGCTACGATGGCGTCTTTGCTGCACTCCACGATAGTCAAGTCGTACCCGTCCCCATCCTGAACAAGACGCGCTGATTTGAAGTCCAAGTTGGCGGTGGTCGTTTCCATGTGAAAGCCTGAGTTGCCGTCTGCAAGGGGCATCATGTCGTCCACTTCGTATTTGATGTAGTCCTGCAAACGCTTCAGCGCGTCTGGCTCCTTGCCGCCTTCCATCTTTTTAAGGAAATCGGTGACCATGCTGCGCGCAATCTCTGCATCGGCTTGCAGCATTTCGAGGCCAACGGCGAAATCGGACTCTGTGAAAATCCATTCTGACTTCTCGGCGAAGTCGACCCAACCCTGATCTTTCGTGATCGCGAGCAGCTTCTTCTTATTTGTCTTCGCCCATTCTTCGAGGGTGATGAGCGCGATAGCGTCCGGAAATTCGTTTTTCTTGTTTTTGGAAGTTTCGAACGGCGCGGTTGGATCGAAGTACATTTTCAGCAGACGCGTCATGTCAGCTTTGTTCGCTGGAACGATCTCGCAGCCGGTAGCTTCGACAAAGCGATCAAAACGCTGCTGGGTGGCCTCCTCGGCGGGTGGCGTATTAGCCTTTTCTAAGAGATCCCAGTAGGGCTGCTCATACAGAAGCTCGCTGTCGCCAACTTTGCGCGTTGCGGATTTCAGTGCGTCTTTTGCAGTCTGCGCCTGCTGGGTCAGGTGCCGCTTTAACTCACCTGCGATGACTTCCGAGAGCACAAACTGTGTCAGTTTATCCTTGAATTGGCGCAGTCTCTTCAACAGCCCTTCGTCGAGCTTCAGATGGTTCTCGTCGAAGATATTGGTATCGACCGTGATTGCATCGAATTTTGCTGGGTTGGGCATCGCTGATTTCCGCGCTCCGGAGAAGCGATAGCAGCGCATCGCCTGCGTCGCCATGCCCCCGGTTGTTGACTTGCACGGGATGTTCGCTGGTTGTTCTGTGGTCGCCTTGAAGGTTCGGCCGGGCAGAGGATAGGAGGCCAGATGTTCACGCGCAGGATGCTGCTGGGCCTGCTTTTCGTTCGGCCCAAAGCCGATGGTTTGGACTGGGACAATGTCATAGGCAGGCGACCGACCACGACCGCTGGATAGCTTCACAGATACTCAAACTTCTTCCTCATTGCGGCTCCCTCGCGCGAGGGTGGGACTCCGAGACCGGGAATCGAAACGCTAACGTTCTCGGGACGTTCAGTGTTCTGTTCGAGCTTGCCGCTGGGGCACCGCAAAGCAACGATATTCCATAATGGACGTTATGCGTAGGGGGGCGTCCACAGGATGTCGATTTCGTACCCAAGCCCACGCAGCAAGGCTGAACGTCAGCAATAAACTACGGGGACATGGCCTGACGCTAGGTTGCCCGTCTAGTCTGAAGTCGGATTAGATGTGGATGTGAAGCCGCAACTCTTGATGGCAGCTTCAGTCGAACAGCCGCTGCGAGCCGCTCACCTTCCGCAGCGCGGCCCTGACCGATGAGGTGGGTGCTAAAGCTTTCAGCCGTCGCTAATTCCCAAGCCAGCGCACCTTGCTGCCTAGCAATACGAAGTGACGCATCGAACTCCCGATCTGCATCGACTGCAAAACTCGGCTCCTGGCGCTTAGCAAAGATCACACCTCGGACCCGCCGCAGCTCGGCAAGGCACCATTCTTCGCCAGTTGAATCGCAATGCGCGATTCCCTTGTCAACAGCCTTCAGCGCGGCGTCATGCTGGCCGATGTCTGCGAACCCTTCGGCGAGGGTGCCGATGAAGCTCGTGCGGTAGACGATGAAGCCGGCACTTTCGAGCTTTGCGATCCCGGTGCGTAATTCCCTCACGCCGTCGTCGCTCCGGTTCGATCGCACGAGAAGCTGACCGTTGAAGCACTGAGCGTACGTGCCCCATATATCCAGCCCATAGCTATCGGTGAGTTCCCGCAGCTGAGAACAGTACGTTCGGGCGAGGTCCAAATCGCCCTGCAAGAATGCCAAGGGGAACGCTGCGTCGACGATGGCATTGGAGAGTGTCGTCACATGATTGAGCGCAACAGCCTCAGCATGAAGCCGTTCGACCTCAACAAGCGCTTCCTCGAAGAAGCCTTGAAGCCAAAGCGTTCGCGCCAAAGTCGCCCGCGCCAGGATGTGCTGATCGTACTGGAATCGAACGACGTCCGAGAGATCGGCTGGCCGGTCATAGCCGTCAATCACTCGTCGCGTATACGCAAGCGCTTCGGCCAGGTTTCCGCAAAAATGAAGCGATTTGCCGCGAATTCTGTCACCGACGTATCGGTCGGCGTCGGTTGTTGTCGCTGCGACCTTATCAAAGGTGTCGACAACCTGGAGGGCGGCTCGGGGGGCGCCCTTGTTCGTGCAGGCTATCCAAATGCCCCACAAGGCTCTGAGTTGGTACTCTTTGTCATTGAGCTTTTCGGCGATCGCAAGTGTCGCCTGCCACGCTGTAGTCGCGCGTTTAGGATCGCCTGACCCGGCATGCATCTGCAAACAACCCAGCGCGGCATGCAATTGCATCTTCTCAAGCAAATACCCATCGGCACTGTGTTCCAGTGCATCGAGGGCGCGCAGCACGGCGCTCTTCCATTCTCCTACCATGGACAATTGCGTCCAGAGCGGCACTGCTGCGATTGTCAACGCCACTGCGACGTTGACATGCTGTTCCGATTTGAAAGACCAGTCGATCGCCGCACGGATGTTGGCGACCTCTTTGGCACAGGCGAGCATCGATTCAGCCGCGGGGCGAAGTCCCTGGCCTCCGTCCGCGAGCTCAAGCATAGCGAGAAAATGCGCTGCGTGTCGCTCGGCGAACTCATCGCCTTGGCCGCTCTGTTCCAGGCGCTCGCGTCCGTAGGCTCGCGTCATCTCGAACAGCCGGTAACGGACCGGATCTTTGTCCGTGTCTGCAACGACGAGGGACTTCGCAACCAGGTTGGACAGCCCTTCGGCGAATGCATCTACCGATATCGCATCGCCTATGACGTCTTGGGCTGAAGCGAACGTGAAGCCACCCGAGAATATCGTCAATGCTCTGAAGATCGTCGCTTCTGTTTCCGATAGAAGACCGAAGCTCCAATCGAGAGCCGCCCACATCTTCTGGTGGCGGCTCAAAGCGGTGCGCCGGCCTCCACTCAATACGCCAAACCCTTCTTCAAGCGATGACAGCAGGCCTCGCATGCTGATGGAATCCAGATGACCGACCGCCAGCTCGATGGCGAGGGGAATCCCGTCGAGTTTGGCGCAGATACGTGCAACCAGAGGCGCGTTAGCGTCGGTCAGGCTGTAGCCTCCCAACTTGTAGGCCGCGCGATCGATAAAGAGCCGGATGGCCGAGTATTCGAGGGCCTGCGTGGCGGTTATGGCCGTGTTGCCTAGTGGGAACGCCAGCGTAGCCAGCCGATGAACCCATTCGCCTGCCGCCCTGAGCGGTTCTCGGCTGGTTGAAAGGATCGTCACTCCCGCATGCGCCTGCTGCGTTTGCTCGACGAACTCGGCCACGGCATCTATGAGATGCTCGCAATTGTCCAGAACGAGCAAAAGCGTTCGGTCTTGCAGCATCGCGTCGAGAATGAGGCCGTGCTCTCCGTTGCGGCCGGCATCAAGCGCGGTGGCGACGGTGTCCGGCACGAGACTTCCGTCGTTAATCGGAGTCAGGTCCACAAACGTGACGCCGTCCGGATAACGTGCTCCGACCAGCGCCGCGATTTCGAGCGCGACGGTCGTCTTCCCGATTCCGCCTGGGCCGACCACCGTTAGAAGCCTGGCTTCCTCCAGACGCGCGCCGAGCTTTGCTACCACTTCCTGGCGGCCGACAACCTGCCGCGCAGGCTGTGGCTTCCGCAACAATAGTCCGGTTCCCGCTGCCGCCTTTCCATTGTCGTCCGACGCGATGTTCACCGGCGCTATAAACGAGTATCCGCGCCCCGGTACATTCTGGATAAAGCGAACGCTGGCGTTGTCTTCACCCAGAGCTTTGCGCAGTCCGCTTATCTGGACGCGCAGGTTCACCTCATCGACATGAATATTCGGCCAAGCTCGCTCGATCAGATCGTTCTTTGCGATGACTTCGCCCGGCGAACGCAGAAAGACGAGCAATATGTCGAACGCGCGGCTGCTGAGGGGGACCGCTAGACCCGACCGCAGCAATTGGCGTTTGCTGGCCAGGACACGAAAATCGCCGAAAGAGAACTCTGCGGTGCCCATGCCCTTATTCTATCGCCAACATCAAAAAACGTAAGTTCGAAAAGAGGGCAAGGCAGGGCGTGCGAGCAGCGTCAAGGACGCCGATAACGGTCGGTTTAACACGCTTTTACAAATTTAAACTGCCCGCTTTTGGCGGAAGCGCTCACATTAGTTCGCGAGGGCGATAGTGGCGCTTGTCTTTGCGCCTGCACACAGGAGAGGCAGTGGCGAGCTCTTACAGTTCGTCAAGGTCTGAGCCGGCCTGCGACGCTCACAAAGCGGTCCCTGGGGCGCGCTCCTGTGCTCTCTGGGCACGCTAGAAATCTGCCGGAAATATCGTCGTCAATTCGATTCTAAACCCTGGGTAACGTTGAGGGTCGCTTCATGAATCCTGGACACAGAGCCAATACAACAGCCGTCCTTAATACACCGACCAGCATGTCCAAAGAGTCGGTTCGCGACATATCCAACGGCCTCAATCAACTGTTGGCCGATTGTTTCGCTCTCTACATCAAGACAAAGAATTTTCATTGGCATATGTCAGGTCCTCATTTTCGCGACTATCACTTGATGCTGGATGAGCATGCGGATGCCATCCTCTCCACGACCGACGACATTGCCGAGCGGGTCCGCAGGATCGGCGCGATCACGATTCACTCTGTCGGGCAGATCGCTCAACTGCAAAGAATTGCAGACAACGACGTCGACTTCGTTGCGCCGACTACGATGCTCTCGGAATTGCGTGATGACAATGAACAACTCGTCGCCGAGATGCGGGTCACCCACGATTTGTGCGAAAAAGCCAAGGATGTTGCGAGTGCAAGCTTGATCGAGAATTGGATCGATCAAGCCGAGAAGCGTATATGGTTTCTCTTCGAGGCGTCCCGCACGGCGTGACGCGAGGCGCAAGTGTCGACTGGCACGCAGAATATCCGCACGCATTGATGCGGCTTTCGGTCACCGCCATCAGCATATCGTTGCTTTGCGGTCGCACGTTATGTCGCGATCACAATGGCGCTTCGTTCGGGAGTGCCTTCAGGCGAGGCGCCGCCCGTTAAGTGCGGTGAAAATGTCTAAGGCAGCCGTAGTGATGCACTGCATCCAATTCACCCGTTTTAACCGCACTTAACTCGTCAGGCGTCTGGCGTTGCAGCAAGTATGCCGTCAGGAACGTCGCTGCTTCGAAACTCGTCGCAAAAGTCCGGCCGTATTGGGCTGCGATATCAGTCAACTGACGAAACTGGAGTGCAAAATGAACATGTGTAGGACGATCTCGTACTTTTCCCTCGTTGTCGCGGCTTGGACGGCATTCGCGGTAAACGCCCGGTCCGCAGAACTCACCGCCAAGACCGCGGTGCTGGTCCATGGCGCTTTTGCCGACGGCTCGTCCTGGCAGAAGGTGATCCCGATTCTGGTCGATGCCGGGCTGAAGGTGGTTGCGGTTCAGAATCCAACCGACTCGTTGGAAAACGACGTGGCCTTTACGAAGCGAATCATCAAAGAGGTCGAAGGCCCGGTCGTCCTGATCGGCCATTCCTGGGGCGGGGTTGTTATCACCGAGGCCGGAAATGATCCAAAGGTCAGATCTCTGGTTTACGCAGCGGCTTACGCTCCTGACTCGGGTCAGTCCCTCAAGGACCATATCTCAAAATATCCGCCGGCGGAGGGCCGGAAAGGATTTCTGAAGGACGGTGAGGGGTTTCTGCGGCTCAGCGACGATGGCGTCGCAAAGTATTTTGCACCGGATCTGTCACCAGAAGAGCAGAAGGTAGTCGCTGCGGTGCAGGGGCGGTACCACGAGCGAACCTTTACCGCTCCCGTCAGCAAGGCGGCGTGGCGCGACAAGCCGACATTCATTGTCATTTCGATGGAAGACAAGATCATCGCGCCGCAGATGCAGAAAGACCAGGCAGCGCTGGCGAAGGCCACGGCCATCGAAGTTCCCAGCAGTCATGTCGTGATGTTGTCCCACCCGAAAGAGGTCGCGGAGCATATCCTCCGTGCTGCGAAGTAGCGCTGGAGGGACTGCCGATTGAATGTGCGGTGCGGCGATGTCGTTCATCATCGCGATAGGAAGACTGAACGAGAATCCGTCGCACCACCAACCCAATTCCTACGTTTGGCGGAGAAGTTAAGTCAGTCAGTTTTTGCAGCCCGTAAGGCAATGCGACATATCGCGAGGACATTATGATTGAGCTCACGATCAACGGTACCAAGCACCAGGTCGACGTCGTACCCGAAATGCCGTTGCTCTGGGTGCTTCGCGACGAACTCGGCATCACCAGTGCAAAATATGGGTGCGGAATAGCGCAGTGTGGCGCGTGCACCGTACACATCGACGGAAACGCTGTCCGTTCTTGTCAGGCGCGCATCGGCGACCTTGCTGGCAAGTCGGTCGTCACCATCGACGGACTGAAAAACAGAGACCAGCATCCGCTTGTGCAAGCCTGGATCGAACACCAGGTGCCGCAATGCGGTTACTGCCAGACCGGCCAGATCATGCAGGCGATTTCGCTGCTTGAATTGATTCCGAAACCGACGGACGAAGATATCGACGAGGTGATGTCGGGAAACCTCTGTCGCTGCGGCACCTATCCGCGCATTCGCACCGCGATCCATGCGGCCGCTGCGAAGATGGCGGAGAAGTGAGATGGGCAAGATCGAACGCCTCTCCCGCCGCTCCTTTCTCATCGGCTCGGCTGCCGTTGCCGGCGGTATTGCATTCGGGTCTTACAGTGGTGCTGCGCAAGCCGCAGAGAGCTCCGGCAGCAACCCGTTGACGGCTGGCCTCGGGCCGAACTCCGTGACATTCAACCCTTGGGTCGAGATCAGCCCAGACAAGATCACGTTGATCGCACAACACGCCGACATCGGTCAGGGCGTCGGCTCCGCGCAAGTGATCTTGATTGCCGAGGAGATGGACCTCGATCCCGGCCAGTTCGAAATCCGGTTCGCAGGACCCAGTCCCGCCTACTTCAACACCGGCTTCAAGGACGAGTTTGCGCCGTTCCTGGCAGCGGACCAAAGTGCTGCTGCCGAGGAAGCGCGCGCGGCCACGCTCGAATATCTCCGAAAGACCGGCCTGCAGATGACAGGCGGCTCCAGCACGATCCCGGACACCTACGAAAAGTTGCGCGTGGCTGGCGCGGTGGCACGCGAGACGCTGAAGGCGGCTGCAGCGAAGCGTTCAGGCGTTGCAGTGGCTGACATTCGCACCCGATCCGGCGATGTGATCCTTCCCGACGGAACGAAGATTCCTTACGTCCAGCTCGCCGCGGAAGCCGCGGCCATTCCGCCGGTGCTCGATGTGAAGCCGCGCGATCCGTCCACATGGCGACTGGTCGGAAAGCCGATGATGCGGCTCGATATCAAATCGAAAGTCATGGGCGAGCTGAAGTTCGGCATCGATCAGAAGATCGACGGTATGCTCTACGCTTCCGTCAAGCTGAACCCCGCCAAAGGTCAGCCGCTGAAGTCGTATGACGCCAGCAAGGCCCTGAAGATGCCGGGGGTTAAGAAGGTCGTCGAAATCAAGAACGGCGTCGCCGTGATCGCGACGAACAGTTGGTACGCGATGAAAGCGGTCGCGGCCATCGATTGCAAATGGGCGCCCCCGGCCTATCCGGCCGAACAGGCCGGCCATTGGAAAGTGTTGGAGAACTCGTTCAAGCCGGAATTCCTCGGCAAGGAATGGCGGAAAATTGGCGACGTCGATACGGCGCTGAAGACCGGCAAGCTGGTCCAGGCGGAGTATCGCGCGCCTTATGTCGCCCATCAGCCGCTGGAGCCGCTGAACGGCATCGGCATCGTCACCGACAAGGGAATGGAAATCTGGGTGGGCCACCAGAGCCCTCAGTTCGTGCAGCATATCGCGGCGACAGCGATCGGCCTCAAGCCGGAGCAGGTCATCTTCCATAATCAGTGGTCCGGCGGAAGTTTTGGCCACCGTCTGGAATACGAAAACGTCCGTGTCTTGGCCGAAATCGCGAATCAAATGAAAGGAACGCCGATCAAACTCGTGTTTTCGCGCGAGGAAGATTTCATACAGGACATCCCACGGCAGATCGCGATAGCGCGGCACCGGGGCAGCATTGATAAAGGCAAGATCGTCGCGGCCGACTTGAAGTTGGCCTCGACGGCGCCGCTCAACGGGCTGCTGGAGCGTTCGGGTACGCCGACAAAGGATCCCGATGGCCAACTCGCCGCCGGCCACTGGAACGTCTACTACGACATTCCGAATTTCCGGGCCACGACCTATGAGGCGCGTGGTTTGTCGCCGAGCACCACGTGGCGTTCGGTCGGCGCGTCAACGGCCGGGTTCTTCACCGAAAGCTTCATCGACGAGATGATTCATGCGGCGGGCCTCGATCCCATGAAGGCCCGCATCGACATGTGCGCCGTGCCGACCTATCGCAAGCTGCTGGAGACGCTCGCGCAGATGTCGGACTGGAAGGGGCCGCTCGGCAATGGCAAGGGTCGAGGCGTCGCTTTCGTGGAATCGTTCGGGACTCCGGTGGCTGAAGTCGTCGAAGTCACAGCGACGGACAGGGGCATCAGGATCGACAAGGTCTGGGTCGCGGCCGATGTCGGCAAGGTCGTCGATCCCGTCAACTTCGAGAACCAAGTCCAGGGCGGCGTGATCTGGGGGCTCGGCCACGCCATCAACTGCCAGATCACCTACGCCAAGGGTGGCGCGCAGCAGACCAACTACCATCATCACGAAGCCATGCGCCTCTACCAATGTCCTGTGATCGAAGTGCGCGGACTCGAGAATGACCCCAAGGTGAGAGGTGTCGGCGAGCCGCCTGTTCCTCCTGCCGCGCCTGCGCTCGCCAACGCGATCTTCGCCGCGACCGGAAAGCGTATCCGCGAAATGCCCTTCAACAAGTTCATCGATTTTGTGTGAGGACGAGTCATGAAGCGGTCATTGATTGCGCTCGTCTTCGCTGCTTCGACGATCCCGGCTCTTACAGGACTCGTCGTGGCCAAGGACGAGACACCCAAGGATGTGTTGCGGCCCGGCAGCGTCAGCCGTGCCGACGGACTCAAGGCCTGGAAACGGATCGAAGCCGTGGTGACGCACCCTCGCTGCGCCAATTGCCACGTTGACGCCAAGGCCATTCCGATATGGACGCCGGCGGGCGAAACCAAGCCCCGCGTGCATGGCATGAATATTCATGGCGGAGTGAGCCGCATCGGGGCCGAGAAGCTCGTGTGCTCGACCTGCCACGTGACTTCGAAGATGCCGAACGACCCGGCACCGGCCCCGCTGCATGCGGGGATCGACTGGCAACTCGCGCCGGTGGAATTCATCTGGTTCGGCAAAAGCGGCGCCGAGATTTGCGCGCAACTGAAGGACCCCAAACGCAATGGCGGTCGCGATGCCGCTGGCCTGATCGCCCACTTGCGGCACGACGCATCGCAGAGCGGCTTTATTCCACGGGCATGGGCGCCCGGAGAAGGCCGATCAAAGCCGCCGGGCACATTTGAGGATCACGTCAAGGACGTGGCTCTGTGGGGCGCCGCAGGCCAACCCTGTCCGAATTGACGTCCTGCCATGCCACCAGCAGTTCAGCAGGAACCTCACCACTAATGAGGCTGCTGGGGGCGCTGTTTTCATGAGAACAGCGCTTTGATGCTCAGCTGTCCGAATAGTCATTTCAACTGATCCGCCACCTTGGCTACGCCTGCCGCAGCGCACGCCTTGTCGTTCGGGCCGCGCGGCGCTCCACTGACCCCCACACCACCAACTGTGTCTTCGCCGACTTTGATCGGTACACCGCCGAGCGAAGCAAGAACTCCCCTCATGTCCTGAGCCCCTGAGAGCGCGGATTGCTGATAATGCGGTCGACGAATTGCCTTGTGGTTTGACGGAAAACGCGCGCCTTGTGGGCCTTACGCTCCGCCAACTCTAGTCCCGTCGTCGCGAATCGATATCAGCACATGAGCGCCCCGGTCCACGACCGAAGCCCTGACCTTAAAGTTCTGAGCGCGGCAATGTTCGAGCGCGGCTTGCGCAATCTGCATTGCGAGCGCTAGCGACAAGTCGCGCACCATAACTACGCCTCGCGGCGGCTCGATAACTACGCCTCGCGGCCGGCTCGTCGTTGGCGGGCTAATGATGCAAGGGTGAAGATTAAGTGTAAGTTGCGAAGGACGGCGCTCAGCACGTGGACGTGCTGCTTACTGCTTGTGACTGTAGGTTCACAAGCCTAAATCGTTTAAAGATGGATGATGAGCCGGTCGGCGGCCAAGCGGCCAGTTGTACTTACGTTCGTGTTGTTGAATCGGAGTGTCGTTGCAGCTAGCGACCCGTCGGCATATCAGCCCCTCAGGGTCAAATTCGCAATTTTCATTGCCGTAACTCCGAAACCACTGGCCAAGGTCGTCGTGCCACTCGTGGGCAAAGCGTATTGCAATTCGGTTCTCGCAAAACGCCCAGACTTCCTTGATCAAGCGATATTCTAATTCGCGCGCCCATTTCTCGGATAGGATCGTCATAATCGACTCTCTCCCTCGACCGAAAAACGAGCGACCTCGCCACAAGCAATCCGCCGAGCATAACTGCGCAACAGCAGCAGGGTCGCGTGTGTTGAACAGGTCCTCCGCAATCCGAGCTTTTCGCGCCGCCGTCAACGCGGTGAAGGGTGGAAGCGGGGCGATGACCATGGACCTGCTCTCCTTGACCCGACTGTCGACTGCTCGGACGGTTGAACCAGCGTTCATGTCACAATACCGTACGAAGGACGAATTGGAATTCTGCGCCTCCAAGAGCTTTCGGGACCGCCAACAATTCCCCCTCGTGCGCCTCCATGATGGATCGGCAGATCGAGAGTCCCATTCCCATGCCGTTAGATTTTGTCGTGAAGAGCGGATTGAACAAACGATCTATGTCGTGCGCGCCGATCCCATGACCGGTATCTGCGACTGACACAACAACGCCGCCGTCATTGCGAATTCTTGAACTCACGGCCAGGATTCTGGGGCCGTCCTTGACCGCCATCGCGTCGATAGCGTTGGTGATCAAGTTAAGGAGCACCTGCTGCAATTGGATGCGATCCCCCATCACTTGCGGCAATTCCGCCTGAGGCTCGGCCTCCACCTGTATCCGGTGCCGTTGCAGATCGGCCCGAACCAGGGAAATGGTCTCGGCGATCAGATCGTTAATGTTGAACGACGTCCTTATCCGAGCATCCTTTTTGAAATTTGCACGGATGCTCTCGATAACCGCTCCGGCGCGGTAGCCATCAGCAGCGACATGTTTGAGCTCGGCCTTGGCCTTCTCGATATCTGGGACGGGACGATCAAGCCATCTCAAACTAGTTTCCGCACGCGTGATCATGGCTGATAACGGCTGCTTGATCTCGTGAGAGATTATGGCCGCGACTGCATCTCTGGTTACAAGGCGCGCTTCCCGTTCGCGGCGTTGTGCGAAGACGGCGCTGAGGAGACGTCCGTACATGCTGGATATCTCGTAGAGCAGCAGCACGAGTATGATGATACTCGTCAGAAACGTGATGAACCGGACGGCATACCACCCGTCGGTGAAACGGCCCGGCGAAGGAAAATAGCTCAATGGCATGTCCATCGCGTAGAAAAACATGACGACCATCAACCAGAGATCAAGAGTCGAACGTCGACGGATCCACAGCAAGGCGAGCGCGATGATGCTGAGCGAACAATTCGGTATCCCTACAGCGTAAGGATACGCAGGGCTGTAATGGAGACTGTCTTCCATGATGTGCGGTAATAGCGGCTCATATTCCAGGCAGAGCAGGGAGATCAGACCGACGACGGCCACCGTCAGTAAGAGACTGACTGCGACGGCTGAGCGCACAGAGATCGTCCAACGTGGTGCGGTCGGATGTGCATCCTTTGATAGGGCGTAGCCAATCACGAATGCCGCGAAGCCACTTCGCCACGCAATGTAGAAGCCTGATGCACTTTGCAAAGCACCGATATACGGTCGGTCGGGCAGAAGCGAGCCCGGGAATGTCAGGGTCCAACCGATCAGGATGAGCGCTGTAAAAACATACCCGTTGGCGACGACCAAGATCGCCGGCGAACGCAAAATGGAATACTGTGAAAACAGCAAGATCGCTGTAATGAAATCGCAAACAAGCATCGAGGAGACAAAAACCAGGATAAAGCCCGGAAACGGTCGCTGCTCGTTGTTCGAAAGGCTAATGATAATGAAAAAGGCCGCTAAGATTCCGAACGCGATCAAAAGAGCTGCGCGCTTTTGAACCCGTCCTGGTGACAAACTCGAAGCAAAAATAAGCTCTTCCTCGGAAATATTGGCGTGTTCTGCTGCCATCGCCGCAACTCTTGGGGGGGGCACTATCAGAGCCAAGGGTCCAACGCCGCAGAATTCCTGTTGCGCGCTCTGACGCTGATACGATTGGACAGGGCTTTGACCGTCGCGTAGCCGTTTAACAAGTCGCGCTGACTGACACGCGGTGCGTTTCGATCTGCTCTGGTGAAACTCATACGCGCTCCTAATACTGGCGGGCACGTGCCACTGGTCCGAAACGGCGAGTTGACCCATCCGTCCCGAGATTTCTTCGCGGGAACAATACACAATTGCGCGGAGGTGTCCCCGCGATAGAACCAGAGAAATTGTTAGATTTTATGAGTGATCAGGAAGCGCGGGCGCGTGCATGCGGGAACGGCGGCCACGCCGATCAGAAAACTGTCAGAATCTCAGCTAGATACGATCTGATCCATAAGAGAGCGAGCACTTGTTACGTCGCGTGTCGCAAAGCCCTCGGTAAACCGGCCTAGCACCGGATCGAGCACGCGCCGAGCGTCGGCGACGCGGCCTTGTGACGACCAGAATTGGGCAAGGCTCGTCGCGGCGCGCAACTCCCAAGCACGCGCACCTATGCGCGCAGCGATGTCGAGAGCCTCTAGGAGAGATGCTTCGCCTGTGATCGGGTCGGTCCGCGGCTTGGACAACAGGATTTTTCCCTTGAGGCGCAAAAGTTCTGGCCTTTTGAACAATTCGCCACTGCTTTCGACCAGGGTCAGAGCCTCATCGATAGTTGTCAGGGCCTCTTCCTGCCGTCCGTTCATCAATAGACCCTCTGCAAGAGTCATATTCAATATTGTTGTTAGAAGTTCGTATCGATGTATTCGAAGTGTGCGTAATGCCTGCTGCAATGTCGGGATACCAGTGTCGCGGTTATCATGCGCGATGAGCAAGCAGGCCTGTAGGGCCGAACCTGCCGCTTCGTAGGGCTTTATTGAGCGCTCGCGCGCGAGCTCGATGAGTCTGTGCGAGGTCATATCTGCATTCGTCCAGTCGCCGTTCCAGAGATAGACGCAGTTGGCGAACAAAAGGGCGATGCAAAGATTGAGGGGATGGTCCATTTCCGCCGCCTCATCGACGGTGGCGCGAGCGGTTGCCGAAGCCTGGTCAGCGTATCCAAGAAGCCACAAAGTACGGGCCAGAAAGATCCTGGCGCGGTTCCGATAGTCGAGGCCGAAATGGAAGGCGGCGACGCGCGGCGAGGTCGGAATGTGAGCTAAAGCGGCCTCGAGGTGATGCCGAGCCGGTTCAAGTTCCTCGTGTGAGATACCCCGCAGCGAGTGTGCCGCGGCAATTGCATCTGGATCGCCCATCGTACGAGCTACGATTTCACCTTGCCGGGCAAGCCCTGTCGCGTCTCGGAAGTTTCCCCTCCTGTAGTGGAAGTGATGCAGTCTCCCAAGCAACTGCAATTGGTGGGGCAAATCCCCCAGTTCTTTCGCAAGTAGCAATCCTCGCGTCAGTGCAGCGTGCGCCTGGTCGCCATTGCCTTCCGTGAACATAAGGGCGAGCCCAAGAGCGGCTTGAAGCTCAACTTCCGCTGCCGTCCCTCGGCGCGTCTCGTCGAGTGATGCAATAGCCAACTCGGTCCAGCGGCGGCATTCCCCCAACATCGACATCTTGAAGAAGAATGGAGCAGAAGCTGCAGCGAGTTCCGCTCCTATACGAACTTCGCCTGCAGTGGAGAAGCACCAAGCAAGAGCGCTTCCAATATTGCCCAGAAGCGGGGCCTGCGTGGCCAAGCTTCCCGTTTCGGATCTTATAGAGGCGAGGATTTCGGGGTGCCGAAGCCGATCCAGGAAGTATTTTGCGTGACGTCGAGCCGTCTCGTTGAATTCGCCGTGCTGGTTCAACTTCGTCACGGCATATAGCCGGGTGGTGTCGAGCAGCCGATAGTGAGTCGACGTGTCGCTCGTATCCATAGATACGAGCGATTTTTCCACGAGGTTGGCAAGTATTATGTCCACGTTCCCTTCGCCCGGAGCTCTCCAGGCTGCAACTGACTGAGCGGCCTGCAGCGTGAAAACGCCTATAAAGATGGAGAGTTTGCGAAGCACGACACGCTCCCGCTCTTCGAGCAGGTTGTAGCTCCAGTCAAGTGTGGCGTTCAGCGTCTGGTGACGAAGGAGCGCTGTACGTCGTCCGCTTTGGAAGAAGCCGAAGCGATCTTTGATGAGTTCCGCGGTCTGCCGTAACCCGTAGCCTTTGACACCACCCGCGGCGAGCTCGATAGCAAGCGCTATGCCGTCCAACTTGCGGCAAATTTCTGCGATAACAGGCGCCTGCCCGTCGTTAAGCTCCAAATGAAAGCCGCCCGCCTTCACGCGCTCGATGAAAAGTTGCGCTGCAGGGAAAGCAAGAAGTTCGTCTGCGGTGATGTCCGCACGATCGGGCGGACTCTCGAGAGGAGACAGCCGATAAACGTGCTCCCCCTCGACCCGGAGCGTTTCTCGGCTGGTCGCGAGAATATGGATCTGCGGCGCCTCTTGGAAGATTCGCTCGGCCAGGCGGGCAACGGCCTCGATCACATGTTCGCAACTGTCGAGGATAATCAGCATCCGTTTATCGCGAAGATAACTGATGATGGCGGGCAGTGGGTCACTGGCCTGAATATGAAGGCCGAGAATCGAAGCAATTGCGTTCGGCACAAGCAGCGGGTCGCTCAATGGCCCGAGATCGAAGAAGTAGACTGCGTCCTCGAAATTTGGACAAAGGGCGTATCCGAGCAGAATTGCTACGGTGGTCTTGCCAATTCCACCCGGGCCCGCAATCGTCATGAAGCGGTTCATAGTTAGAAGGGACAGCACGTTCTGGACGGCGTCTTCGCGTCCTAATGTCCGGGTGGGCAGCGGCGGCAGCCGCCGAGAGGGGTAGGACACCGCCAGGTCTGCGGGTGCGTGGCTTTCATTGCGTGAGACGGGCGCGACGAAGCAATAGCCGCGGCCCGACACAGTCGCGATGTACCTAGCCCCTTCAGAGCCGTCGCCGAGGGTCTTTCGCAGTACGCCGATATGGAAGCGGAGGCTGCCCTCGTCGACCGTGACATCCGACCAGACTCTGGCCATCAGCTCCTTCTTACTGACAATTTGCCCCGCCCGGTCGACCAAGACAGCGAGGATGTCAAACCCACGCGCGGTCACGTGGATGGGAGCGCCGGCCTTTTCGAGGCGCCTCTCGGCGAGATGAAGCGTGAATGCGCCGAAGGCAACAGCTTCGCGAACTGGAGAAATCTCCTCTCGAACCATTCTCGTCCTAACTTCCAAGCGCCGACACGAAGAGTATCCGGAGCGTGTGCAATATTACATCTGCCTCCAGCAAAATTCCTCGCTCTCAGCGCGTTGCTCAAAATTTGAGCGAGAGGGAAAAATCCCCTCGATCGCAATGTCTTGAATGTTCGAGTGCGGGGTCGAGTTTGGCGATAGCAGCGTCCACAAACGGACTTAGATCATTCGTTTGAATCGCAAGGCGATTTTCACGGCAATCGCGCGAAAAATATCGAATGCCACGGGCGGGCAATGGCCCACATCGCCACGGTCCGCATACCGAGCCACGATATCATACATGCATATGATCCGCAGCACCTGACGTCTTATAGCCAACGCGGCATCGCTAAAGCACGATCCTTAGCGCGATTATTCGTGGAAATGAGACCGCCATGAACAGCTCCAAGCGCTCCACAACGGTACCGGCCGGCTACCAAAGTCTGGACTTGCAGAGGGTGAGTGATTTTCACGCCGCATTGCTTGGCTTGGCAGGGCATGATCTCCGCCAACCCTTGCGGGTCATCCAAGGCACGTACGATTTGCTACGCACGCGTGCCTGGGACACGTCGCAACAAGCGTGGCTCAAATCTGGAGAGCAGGCTGTCACCAAGTTGACCGAACAACTCGACCGCTTGCTGGGTGCCCTTCGTCTTTACGAGTCCACCAACGCGATGGAAGTTTCGTCCGTTTCGCTTGCACCGTTGTTCTGGCGGTTGCGCCACGAAAATGAGGAAGCAGCTTTGCGGCGAGGCATCGACATGCGCGTGTGCTCCACCAAGGCCTGCGTACTAGGGCGTGTACTCATAAAATTCGGCGCGATGTCCGCCTTCGATCCGAAAGCGACCGATTTGCCGCGTCGCAGCGAACCGACGCTTTGTGCCATCACCCGACATTACCCCTGTTGGCATCAGGCCACGGCGTAAGGCTGTTATGAGAGTGAAAAAATAGTCGGCGGGCCGAGGTTAGATCATCTCCGACTTCAACGACAAGCAGTGCCTGTTGTTCTTGCGCGCACAATGAGCTGAGAACGGCTCGAAACGTTAAGCTTGTCGAATATGGCAGACAGGTGATTTCGTATTGTCTTGTCTGCGACGCCCAGGCGGCGGGCAATCTCTTTGTTGCCAAGCCCTTCTACAACGGCTGCGCAAACCTCTCGTTCGCGCGGCGTGAGTTTTTCCAGTCGTAAATCGCCGGTCACGGGAGCGCTGTGATCTGCCGGCAAGAAGCTATCCAATTCTGCTATCACCTGTGTCCATGCCGGATCATCTTTCGGCAAGTAAGTGTTCCTCGTTTTCAGCAGAACCAACCGCGCACCAGGGATGGACTGGGCCACAAGTCGCCCTTCCTCCAATGGCACGCGGAAACCTGCGCGTGGATGGAGCACCAAGGTAGGACATCGGACTTGGGGAAGAAGCATTCGAATGTCGACTATGTACCAGGCGCGTAGAAATTCCGCAGTGTTGTGGGCGGTGGAAGACAACCGCAGCAGGTCGCCAAACTCCCTTAGCTGTTCGACAGTGCCGTCCGGCAAGAATTGAGTGGTCACCATTTGACGACGGCTGGGATCGTCGTCATTGAAGCCCAACGAGGTGAGTTTGAGAACAGCTTCAGTTTCCTCGATTTGCACGGAGCTGGAGGCCCGCGCAATCCGACCTCGCGTGAACGCGGCGTGCAAAACCAGGTGGGTCACCCGCTCCGGATGGCGGACGGCATAGGCCGCCGCCAATGCGCAAGGCCCTCCGATACCGAATAGAGCGAACGTTCGCAGGCCAGTCGCGTCCACGACTGCTTCCAAGTCTTCGATAAACCGCTCGAAAGAAAAGCTTACACCTTCGTTGTCCGACATTCCGGAGCCGCGGGCATCGTATCGGATCAATGTCCGTCCCTTGCCGAGCGCGGCAAGCCATGGCCCCCAAATCGAGCTGTCACGGTCGAATTCGAGATGGGTGAACAATCCTGCCAAACGGATGATCGCAGGGCCGCTACCCGATGCCTCATAGGCGATGCGCGTCCCGTCGCGACTGGTGCAGAATCGCATTTGAGGCGGTTCCCTAGGCATGGCTCCTAGCGCCTCAGTGTATTCATCCTGGGATTGAAGTCAGCCGTGGTTGTAGCCCCTCAGTGAGGTAACTGATTATCGTTGACCGGAAGCCGGGCGGGCATCAGCTAGCGTTTGAGGATCGCCGCAGCCGGGCGCACTTCGACCAGCGGGTCTGCGTGTCGGTGAACCACTTTCCACTGACCGCTCTCCCGGCGAAAGACACTTGTCACTCGCAGTGCCATAGGGCGGACTTCATTGGTGTTGGCAAGCCGAATTTTGGTACGCTCAATATCGACGCTGTATGCCATTTCAGATGTGACAACGAGTGAAATATTCTCGACGCGACGCTCATCTTCGGTGCTGTTGAAGCGAGCAGAGGCCCAGTCGTAACGCTTCTCTACTTGTGCTGCCCAGCCTTTCTCGAAACCGCCGTAACCTCCGAGGACTGTCACGTCATCGGCGTGAGAGCAAATGTCCTTGAGCGGCTGGGGATTTCCTTTGACGAACTCCTTTTGAGCCAGATGATAGCGGGCGATAGCATCGCTAAGCTCATCCGCGAGCGCCGTACGCGGGCCTGCCAAGAATGCCATCAGCGCAGAGGCAGAAACCAATGCGCAGGTTGTTGCCCGCCTAATATCCATAATGCGCTCCCCGTTGGCTTCACGTCACTTTGATCTGGCGAACGTAGCCAGCTTAGTTGCGGTGCACATGAGCCAATTGTCCTAAGCTTAGTCAGATTGCCGCATATCCAGGCGTCAAATCAGGACAATCGCCTATACGGCAATCGAAGCGCGTCGCTGCGCAATCGAATGTGATGGCCGCCTCTGGGTCCGTTATGGGTCAGCGACCTGAGGCCAATGGCGGCAGATTGAAGGTCCGTTGAGCCCAGCCTCTAGGTCGTGATTCAAGCCCGCAAACGAGGGCTCGAATCATGCGCTACGAACTCACCGACCACGAATGGACAGCTATCAGGCCGATGCTGCCGAACAAGCCGCGCGGCGTGCCACGGGTAAACGACCGGCGTGTCCTCAATGGCATCTTCTGGGTGTTGCGATCCGGAGCACCATGGCGCGACCTGCCCGATGACTTCGGTCCATACACCACCTGCTACAACCGTTTCGTTCGCTGGCGGCGGGCTGGCGTCTGGGCTCGCATCATGAATGCGCTGGCTACCGCCCATGATGCATCAGTGCAGATGATCGACACCTCGATTGTCAGGGTGCATCAGCACGGGGCCTGCATCATCCGGAACCGAAAGCAGTCCATGGGACGGTCACGCGGCGGGCTGACCAGCAAGATACATGCGGTGGTCGATACCAATGGCCTGCCGGCTCGCCTCGCGCTGACCGCCGGGGAAGCCCACGACAACCGGCTCGCGGAGAAACTGCTGTCGCGCCTGAAGTCCGGATCAATGCTGCTGGCAGATCGCGGCTATGATGACGACTGGATCAGAGCACTTGCCGTCAACAAGGGCGCGCTGGCCAATATCCCGCCAAGATGCAATCGCAGTGAGCCGATTTGCTTCAGCCCGTATCTCTATCGCGCTCGGAATTTGGTCGAACGGTTCTTCAACAAGATCAAGCACTGTCGTCGGGTTGCAACGCGCTACGACAAGCTGGCGGCGAACTACCTTGCTTTCGTCCAGCTTGCGTCGATCAGGCTATGGCTGCGCTTTAATGATGGGGTGGACGCCCCGCCGACGGCATCAATGTGCCAAAAAGTGGAGGTGTTGAGCACCACTTAGGGAGGCGTCCGTGTCGAAAGCTATCACGATCGGTTTGGATATCGCCAAGCATGTTTTCCACGCTCACGGCGTGGACGAGCGTGGTCTAACGTTGTTCAGCAAGAGGATCAGCCGAGGTAAGGTGCTTGAGTTCTTCGCAGCCCAGCCGCGTTGCACCGTCGCGCTGGAGGCATGTGGCGGAGCGCATCACTGGGCTCGTCAACTCATTCAGCTTGGTCACGAGGTTCGTCTAATCCCGCCGGCTTACGTAAAACCGTTCGTGAAGCGACAGAAGAACGACGCGATCGATGCCGAGGCGATTTGCGAAGCCGCGCAGCGGCCGAGCATGCGGTTCGTGGCCGTGAAGAGCGAAGAGCAGCAGGCGGCGGGCCTGGTGTTTCGAACCCGTGACTTATTGGTGCGGCAGCGAACTCAGCTCATCAATGCGGTCCGTGGACACCTCACCGAATATGGTTGGGTCGCGCCCAAGGGACCGTCACACGTAGCGATGCTTGGCGGGTTGATCGAGGAAGAAGAGATGGCCAATTCGCTTCCCGAAGCGGCGCGCGCCATGTTCCGATTGATGTTAGACCAGCTCGCGGGCCTTAATGGCAAAATTACAGATCTTGACAAAGAGATTGCGCAGCGCGCTCGCCAAGACGAAGTATCACGCAGGCTGATGACCATTCCCGGCATTGGCCCGATCTCCGCTACCGCCATTGCCGCCCTAGCACCACCAGCTGAGACCTTTACCAAAGGACGTGACTTCGCGGCCTGGCTTGGTCTCACGCCCGTTCAAAGATCGACGGGCGGCAAGCAGAAGCTCGGTGGCACATCCAAGATGGGCGAACGCACGCTTAGACGCCTCCTCATCATCGGGAGCAGCGCTGTCGTGCAACAGGCCAGCAAACGTGGTGCGCCAAGGGGTTCGTGGCTCGAACAGATGCTGGCTCGCAAGCCGCGCATGCTGGTAACTGTTGCGCTTGCTAACAAGATGGCGCGGATCGTCTGGGCACTTCTTGTGAAGCGGGAGAATTATAGAGCTCCGGCCGCAGCCAGGGCGTGATCTTGGCGGGCTCGAGGTCGTCAGAGGTGTAGTCGGTCGAAGGAGAGTATGGCGCAACAGTCGGCGAGACGGGGCCGGAAGAACCAGTTGGACTCATCGTGCCCAGAGCACGCGTTAATGATCTGGTTCCGGTCCGCGAACTCCCATACAGGCCCGCAGCTCCATCGCTGCACTAGAGGCCGGACAGATGGCAGCATCCGACTACGTGCCAACGCTCTTCAAAAAAACCGCTTGCATCTCGCGGGGCGTCCACAGATGAGTCCGCGTCCTAAGCAACCCGTTGCTGTTCAATTCTATTCTGTGCAATCTACTGACCAACGCCATACGATACACCGAGCCGGGTGGGCGCGTCCTGGTCGGTTGTCGCCGGTCTGGCCCCGATCTGCGGATCGACGTCTACGACACCGGCATCGGCATCGCGTCGGATCGTTTGCCAAGGATTTTCGATGCTTTTGAGCGTTTGGACTCGCTACGGTGTGACGGCTTGGGAATCGGGTTGTTTATCGTCCGACGAGCCCTCACCCTCTTGGGACACCGCATCGAGATCAGCTCAAAGGTCTCGCAAGGGTCCCGCTTTTCGGTGATTGCCCGCCTCGCACAGCCAGCCGACACCAACTCTCCCGGGTAAGTGGTGGGCTCGGAGGCGACGGTCGTGTGGCTTTTCGATTGGCCGTGATACGATAGCGCCTGCGTCAAGCCGAGGGACTTTCCTACTCATACCTTGGTTTGATCCACGGGCCCTTTTCCGCTGTGTTACGTTCACAGCGAATTATCGTATGAGCCCCTGCCATGCCGTGTCAGACGAGCGATAGGGCGATTGTACATATTGTCGACGATGACGCGTCCATGCGCGGCGCATTGGAGGGTTTGTTCGATTCCGTGGGACTCGGCACGCAGAGTTACGCGGCAGCCCGCGACTTCTTGAGCAGTCGCGTTGCCGACAAGCCCGGATGCATTGTGATCGACATCCGCTTGCCCGATATGAACGGATTGGAGTTTCAGGCGCGGTTGGCCCAAATGGGTGTCCGGCTTCCGGTCATCATAATTAGTGGGCACGGCGACATATCCATGTCCGTGCGCGCGATGAAGCACGGTGCCGTCGATTTTCTCCCGAAACCGTTCCGCGACCAGGACATGCTCGATGCCGTTATGACAGCGGTCGAACGCGATCGGCAGCGGCGGATGACGGACGACGACGTTTCGGAATTGCAACGCCGGTTCGGGACATTGTCTGTGCGCGAGCAACAAGTGATGCTGCTCGTGACGGCCGGCAAGATGAACAAACAGGTTGCCGGTGATCTCGGAATAAGCGAGATCACGGTTAAAATTCATCGTGGCGCCGCAATGCGCAAGATGAACGCGCGAACCTTGGCTGATCTGGTTCGGATGGCCGACCTAGTCAAGGCTAATAAGTCGAGGTGGCCGGATAAGACCTCTGTATAGTTCTCCGCCCTCTCATCACAGGTGCAAATAGCCAAATCCCTCTCGGCCATCGCGGCCCTAGAGAAAGGGCGAAGTGTGTCCGAAAAAAATCTGATAGCTGTAGTCGACGATGATGAGAGTTTCCGGACAGCACTTGTCGATGCGCTATCATCGTTGGGGTACGGCGCCCGCGGATTCTCTTCGGCAGAGCAGTTTGTGTCGGACGGCGGGGAAGAGCCGTATGACTGTGTGATTACTGACATTCAGATGCCGGGATTGAGCGGGTTTGATCTCAAGAAATCTCTCGTAGAGCGCAACTCGAAGGTCCCGGTCATTATGATAACCGCGCACGCCGGGCCGGGCCTCGAGGCGACTGCAAAAGCCGGTGGTGCAGTCTGCCTTCTCAGGAAGCCATTCGATACGAGTGCGCTGACCGCTTGTCTCGAAAAAGCGATTCAAGCCCGATAGCCAATTAGGTCGAGGCCTTGCCACAACGAAAAGTGGTCGTAGGCGATCGTGATCGCAACGCTCAGCGAAGCCTTGACGCAACTCCTGCGAAGAGTCCCCTGCGCAACCAGATGGTGCTCCGTTCCCGATTCGCCGGAGCACGAAACAATTTTATGCGTCGTGGTCTCTTTTTCTGACTTAAGTCAAAATCGGGAAGTGATTTGTTGATCACGCGCTAACACCAACGTATGGGCGAACCCAGACTTCAATTGGATGGCTGCGCGCGGTCGCTGGCCATACTCATTAATCGTGACGGCTTCGCTGAAGCCAAGGGCGGCGCTCATCGCTTTATACCCAGCATCTGACCAGCGACAATTTGGAGGCTATCGCATGATCCGTGCAGGAATTAGCGGCGACAGTTGCAGGGTCGCATCCCGCCGCGACATGTTGATTGCAGGGGTGACAGCTGGTGCTGCGTTTGCATTCGCACCGAGAGCGTTAGCGGCAGAAGCCAACGCTGAAAGCCAAATAAACGACAGAGGAGTTCCGAGCATGAATTTCGTCACCACCAAAGATGGCGTTGAGATTTTCTATAAGGACTGGGGCAAGGGCCAACCCATCGTGTTCAGCCATGGCTGGCCGCTGTCGTCTGACGATTGGGACGCTCAGCTCCTGTTTTTCCTGCACCACGGTTATCGGGTCATCGCGCACGATCGTCGGGGGCACGGCCGATCCACGCAGGTGGCCGACGGTCACGACATGGACCACTACGCCGACGATCTGGCGGCCGTGATCGCCCATCTCGATCTGAAGAACGTGATTCACGTCGGGCACTCCACTGGCGGCGGCGAAGTGGTGCATTACATCGCCCGGCATGGCGAAAGCCGGGTGGCGAAGGCGGCGATCATCAGTGCGGTGCCGCCACTGATGGTGCAGACCACGGCCAACCCGAAAGGCCAGCCCAAAAAGGTCTTCGACGATCTTCAGGCCGCGCTCGCTGCGAACCGTTCGGCGTTCTATCGCGATGTCGCGGCTGGGCCCTTCTACAACTACAACAAGACGGGCAAGCCTTCTGAGGCAACCATCCAGAACTGGTGGCGGCAGGGCATGATGGGCGGCGCCAAGGCGCACTACGATGGCATCGTCGCCTTCTCACAGACCGATTTCACCGAGGATCTGAAGAAGATCAATGTGCCGGTCCTGGTGATGCACAGCGAGGACGATCAGATCGTCCCCTACGTCGCTTCGGGCCCGATGTCGGCCAAGCTTCTGAAGCATGGCACGTTGAAGACATACCAAGGCTTCCCGCACGGCATGCCAACCACCGAGGCGGAAACGATCAACGCCGACCTGCTGGCCTTCATTCGAAGCTGAGCTTCGGCGGTCAAGGTTGATCGCCAGGCTGCGGTCCACCCGCGAACACTTCAACGTTTGAGGAACGTCATGGATGCCGTCCTGGTCGGGGATAACGTGAGCTTAAGTGCGAGAGGCGTTCGCGGGCCGTCGCCCTTGGTGGCGATCGAAAACGAACCACCGCCGAGGTTGATTGTCGATCAGCCGCTGCCGGACCCTTTGGCCCGGGGGGCTGTCTTTATCCAATATCGGACGGAGAACCTCCGCGTAATACCGGTGTTCGGCAAGGGCGCCCTTAGCGTGTCGCCGCGCGTCGGCCACCTCCACATCACGGTGGATGACGCGCCCTGGCACTTCATCGACGCCAGCGGAGAAACGGTGGTCGTTGTCGGGCTGAGCCCCGGTCCGCATCAGGTGCTCTTTGAATTGGCAGATCCGGCGCACCGAGTCATCGCGCGCGAAACGGTCAGATTTGTCGTACCCGAGAAAACGCCGGCGGCTTGAGCGTCATTGGCAAGAAAGCGAGAACACGATGAAAAATCCAGAAGGAAGGCTTCTTTCGCGAAGGGGCTTCTGCCTCTGCTGCGTGGGCGGTGCAGCTCTTGCCGCGAGCAACGGATGGCTGACACCGAGGCAGGCGTTCGCAGAAGCGCGCGGTATTGTCAGCCTCATGAAGGACGATGCCGCGAAATCACCCATCACTGCCCACAAGTTGCGCGGCAATATCATTGTGCTGGAAGGCTCTGGCGGCAACATCGCGGTGCTGACCGGCCCGGACGGCAAAGTGATGATCGACGCTGGTATCGGCGCATCACGGTCGCAGCTGACCAAGGCACTCGCCGGTGTCGGCGCGGAGCCGATCACACACCTGATCAATACGCATTGGCACTTTGACCACACGGATGGCAATGCCTGGCTGAATGCCAGTGGCGCCAAGATTATTGCGCACGAGAACACGCGCAAGCATCTATCCGAGATTCAGCGCGTCGAGGACTGGGACTACAATTTTCTTCCCGCGCCCGCAGCTGGAATTCCCACCGACGTTTTCTCAACTGCGAAGAGCCTGAAGCTCAATGGCGCGTCCATTGAGCTGAAATACTACGGGAACGCCCACACGGACAGCGATATTTCCGTGATGTTTGGCGAAGCGGATGTCCTGCATGTGGCTGACACCTTCTGGAACGGCATTTATCCATTCATCGACTATTCGACCGGCGGCAGCATCGACGGCATGATTGCCGCGTCCGACGCCAACCTCGCGGCATCGACGAACAACACCATCATTATCCCCGGTCACGGCAGTCCCGTTGTCAGCAATCGGGCGGAGCTCAAGGAGTTCCGCGACATGCTGGTAGGCGTTCGGGAAAACGTCGCAAGACTCAAGAAGCAGGGACGCTCCCAAGAAGAGACAGTCGCGGCCAAACCGACGGCAGCCTTCGACGCCAAGTTCGGAAATTTCGTTATCGATCCCGGGTTCTTCACAAGGCTGGTTTACCAGGGCGTGTAATCGCAACGCGGCAACCGCACGCGAGCAACTTTTATCTCTGACAAAAGAGCTATTCATGAAGACCGCAGGCATTTTGGCTTCGGCGCTTTTGGCAACAGCGGGCATTTATACGGCGTTGCCCTTTGGAGCCGGGCTTGCCGAAAGCGACAACAGCTCGCCCATTTTTGGAGTCCGAATTCCTGACGGGTATCGCCAGTGGGAAGTGATCGCGCCTTCGCACGAGGAGGGCAGCTTCAACGAGCTACGGGTGATCCTCGGCAACGGGATGGCCGTCAAAACGTCCCGGGATACGACGCTCCCATTCCCCGACGGGACGACGTTCGCGAAGCTGGCCTGGAAGCGCGTGCCGTCCAACGAGTTCAGCGGCGCCTTCGTTCCCGGCCAAGCGACAACCGTCCAGATCATGGTCAAGGATTCGAGACGATATGCCTCGACCGGCGGCTGGGGTTTCGGGCGGTTTATCGACGGCAAGCCGGTGGACAGAGCGCAGCACGAAACGTGCTTCGCGTGTCACGAAGCTTACGTCAAAGATCACGACTACGTTTTCACGCGATTTGCTTATTAGGAATGAACAGGTCGGATCTAAGGCAGGTGGCGCGGAAGGCGCCGGAGCGAACTCGTATGCGCCTTGCATCGCCATCCATGTTTATCGCAGTTGTAGTTGGGACATTAATGTCAGGAGGCTTAGCTGTGGCCGCAGACGGTCTGAAGATCATATCGAGTCACCACGGATCGAAGGAAACGGCTGATCGCCTAGAGGCCGCGATCAAGGCGAAGGGCATGACTGTATTTGCCCGCATCGATCACGCGGCGGGAGCTGCCGCCGTAGGCCTTGCTTTGCGCCCTACCGAGCTGTTGATTTTCGGAAGTGCCAAGGCCGGTACGCCGTTGATGCAAGCCAACCAGGCGATAGGCATCGACTTGCCATTGAAAGCCCTCGTGTATGAGGACAGCAGCGGGCGAGTCTGGATTTCGTACAACGATCCGAATTGGCTGGCGCAGCGCCACGCGCTTGGCGCATCGGTCGAACCCGTCACCCTCGCCATGAGTGGCGCGATCGACGCTGTCGCGAACGAAGCAGCCGAATAGCCGAACACGTCTCGCAGCGAGGATCGCCATGATTCGAAGCTTCAATGAACACGCAGCAAACGAACGGACCTTTCTTTCCTGGGTACGTACGGGCGTAACCGTGATTGGCTTTGGATTGGTCATAGAGAGGTTCGATCTTCTTGCGCCGGCCGGCGCCTTCTCCGGTGCGGTGACCGCGTCGCGTGCGGTTCCGTTTTCGGGCTTGCTCAGCCGCTACAACGGGCTGGCGATCATATTCTTTGGGCTTGCGATCATCGCGATACAGACTGTTCGCTTCGTGCGGACTACGCGGATGCTCGATGACGCTGCCTCCTATCCGGCCAGCAACGTCCGGGCGGAACTGATCTTCTCGGCAATACTGGTGCTGCTTGTTGCGAGTTTTACAGCTTACGTAGCGTTGACATGAACGTGTCACCCAAAGCGCACCCCGCGCCTTGAGGCATGGCGTGCACACACGCAGCCGGATTCACGAGAAAACGTTCAGCGTACTGGATGACTTAGGAGAACATGCGATGTCGATGCAGTCCGAACACGAGGTCCTTAGCCGCCGCACCTTTCTGGCCGCGTCAGCAGGGGTTGCAGGAGCCGCTGTTGCAGGGAGCGCCTCGGCCGATACGCTTGCCGACGTGCCACCGCGTGAATTGGGCCTGCCCTTGAGCGGACGCAGTGAACGATCGAAGTTCGTCCACATAAGCCGGATTCCAGAAGCAGGTCCTGGCGTGCGGCACGTCGATCCGGCGGATGCGATCAATTCGAAGACGCCGCTCGATAAGCTTGTAGGCACCGTCACGCCCTCGGATCTGCACTACGAGCGGAGCCATTCAGGCGTGCCAGAACTGGATCCCGCCAAGCATCGGTTGCTCATGCACGGCATGGTTCGAAACCCGCTGGTATTCACGCTGGCTGATCTCATGGCGATGCCTGCCGTATCGAGGGTCACTTTCATAGAGTGCACCGGAAACGGATGGGAGAATTGGAAGAGCGCCGATCCGAACTTGACCGTTCAGAACACACACGGCCTCGTAAGCACAAGTGAATGGACCGGGGTGCCGTTGCGATTTCTTATCGACCTCGTCGGCAAGCATCGTGAGTCCACATGGATGCTGGCGGAAGGCGGCGACGCAGCGGGCGTCGACCGAAGTATTCCGCTCACCGACGAAATCGTAAGCGAATCCTTTGTGGCCTACGGGCAAAACGGCGAGCCCTTGAGGCCCGCCCACGGCTTCCCGCTTCGGCTCATCGTCCCCGGGTGCGAAGGCAACGTCAACATCAAGTGGCTTCGCCGCTTGAAGTTCGGGGATCAGCCGTGGATGACGCGCTGGGAAACGGCGCGATACACGCAACTTTTGGCGAACGGCAAGGCCAGGCAGTTTCAGCTGCGGATGGACACCAACTCAGTCATCACATCGCCGTCCGGCATGATGGCTATCCAGCGCGGCTACAACCGCATAACGGGCCTCGCCTGGAGCGGCCACGGCAAGATCGAGAGGGTTGAAGTCAGCACGGATGCAGGCGCGAGCTGGCGTGAAGCGCGGCTGAATTTGCCGTCGCTTCCAAAAGCGCAGGCTCGCTTCCAGATGGATTGGCAGTGGGATGGCACGCCCACAAAAATCGTGAGCCGTTCGACCGACGACAAGGGCAACGTCCAACCAAGTCGGGCCCAACTTGTCGAGCAGGTCGGGACAAACGCGCTGTTTCACTACAACGCCCAGCAAACCTGGAGCATCGATTCAGAAGGGAATGTTCGCAATGTGCTTGCATAAATATGCCCTTGCGGGTGCGATGGCCGCTATTTCCCTGGTCTCTCCGGCGGTTGCCTATGATTTCGGGCGTCCTGCCACCCTTGAGGAGATCCGCCTTTGGGACATCGACGTTCGCCCCGACGGTAAGGGCCTGCCGGAAGGCTCTGGAACGGCGCTGCAGGGCAAGACGGTGTTTGAGAACAATTGTCAAGGCTGTCATGGAGCCGAGGGCAAGGATGGCCTCAAGGACCGGTTGGTCGGAGGACAAGGCACGCTGACATCGGCGAAGCCTCTCAAGACCGTAGGAAGCTTCTGGCCTTACGCGACAACCTTGTTCGACTACATTCACCGGGCGATGCCTTATCAAGACCCGGGGTCGCTGACCATCGACGAAACCTATGCTGTTGCGGCGTACATCTTGAACTTGAATGGGCTCTTTCCCGAGAACAAGAGGCTCGACAAAGAGACGTTGCCGCAAATCAAAATGCCCAATCGTGACGGGTTCATTCCCGAGCCCGAATTTCGAAACATCAAGAGTTCGAGATAGCGAGGAGCGATCAGTCATGCTCACGATACCCTTGGGTGATGAACTCCAATGAAAGCCGGGGCAATTTCGGTCATTGCTGTGCTGTTAGTGTTGCTAGTCGCGACAGTTTATTTCGCGCACAGCGCGTGGACGGCTCTGGGGCCGGCAGAAGAGATGCCTCCTTGGTTTTTCAGGATGATGATCGGCGGCATCTTCTTTTCAGTCGTGGTCGGCGGCGGCCTTATGGGACTGGTCTTCTATTCTTCCCGGGCCGGATACGATGACGATGCAGGACACAACGACGGCAGCGGGGCGGGGCTCACTTAGTGCCCGCAACGGTGTTGCGAGCCGAGACCATTCGGTAGCAGTCGACGTAACCAAGCTATGCCGGCCGCGGTCTAACATAGAAGCAAAAAATATCCGCATGTGAGAACGCAACATGAGCATGAAGCTTTCTGGCAAAGTAGTACTGATTACCGGTGGATCTCGTGGTCTCGGTGCCGCGACCGCAGCGGCCTTCGCTGACCAGGGAGCTGATGTCGCCATCAGCTACGTCGCTTCGGAAGGAAAGGCGGCTGCCGTAGTGACAGGCTTGGAGGCTAAAGGGGTCCGTGCCGCCGCGATCCAGGCCGACCAAGGGGACCTGACCGCCGCGGGACCTCTCATGCGAAGGGTTGTCGAGACATTTGGAAAACTCGACATCCTGGTCAACAATGCTGCCGTCGCTTGGCAGGGCCGGACCATTGACGATCCGGAAATCGACAATGCGGCGATGGACCGGCAGTGGGCCATCAACGCGATGGGCGTGATCGCAAACATCCGCGCTGCTTCAAAGGTGCTGCCCGAAGGCGGCCGAATAATTTCTGTAGGCTCGGGGTTGGGCACGCGGGTGGCCTTTCCCGGAACTACGGATTATGCGGCGACCAAGGCCGCCGTTGTCGGTTACAGCCGGGGCGCTGCGCGCGACCTTGGCCGGCGCAACATCACCGTCAACGTTGTACAGGCAGGAGTGATGGACACCGATATGGCTGCAAGTTCGAAGGACAAGCTTCCGCCGTCCCTGCTTGAATCGTTGGCGATCCGTCGATACGCCGAGGTCAACGAGGTGGCAGCGGCAATTGTGTTCTTGGCGGGACCTGACGCTGCCTACATCACTGGTTCGATAATCGACGTCAGCGGCGGCTTCATCGCCTGAACAAAGGTCTTTGAGTGCTGTTCCGCAAGGCTCGTCGCTGTTGACCACTCCGTCGTACAATAAGACGTCCTCCTCCGCTTTCTATCTTTTGGAGCGCAGCAGCTTTACGACTGCGCGAGCATTGGCTGCAAAAAGATTGGCCAACGGGCTGAGCGTCCGACCACTGAGAGTCAAAATGGCCAGCGGCCGTGCAGTTCCAGGCAGGTCGATTGGCAAGACCTTGAGCAGTCCATTTTTCGGCGGAAACTGGGTCACGATACGCGGGACCATAGTGATATACTTCCCGGTCGTGAGCAGTGACGTTCGCAACGGCAAGGTCGACTCGACTACGACTGGAGGCACCGTCAAACCCTGGGCAACAAAAGCCTCGGTCACCACGCTTCCGTAAGGCTGATCGGACAGCGGCAATACCCAGGATTCGTCCCACACTTGGGCCAATGTCATCTGCCGCCGCCGCGCCAGCGGATTTTTGAGTCCCGTAACCACAACGTGGGGATCTTGGAGTAATAACTCGACATTCATCGATTCCTCACTTGGAGGCCTCACCAAGTGTGCGATGACGAGATCGACTTTTCTTGAGAGCAGATCTTGATAGGTGGTGGCGGTATCTGTCGCGTGCACCTGAAATCTCAAGCGCGGGTAACGGCGAAGCAGACTAGTAATAACGCCGCATACAAAGCCTTCTGCGATCGCAATGGAGGCTCCAATCGTCAAATCTCCCACGGTTGGATCTAATAAGGCCTGAATGTCTCTCACGCTTTGACGGAGTTCATCAAAAATCGCAGTACCGCGTTTGAAGAGGGCTTCACCATACGCCGTGGCTTGAATGCCGTTGCTTTTGCGATCGAGAAAACGAACGCCAAACGCTTCTTCCAGCTCTGCGATCGCCCTCGACACCGCGGGCTGAGATGTTCCAAGGCGGCTCGCAGCCTTACCCATGCTGCCCGCCTCAATGACAGTCTTTAGAACGCGCAAATTGTGTAGTCCTATACGCCGCTCAATGCGTTCGCTGGAATCCATGGCTTCGCCCTCATATCGGTCCCGATATGGTGGCATTTGACCATAGCATTACCGGCTTCGTCAGAGGTGCCGTAGGATAAATCGTGCCATCTCGGGCATCGTCGAGGAGCAACATCATGCTTGCATGCAGAGTGCTGCTGACGGCTTTCAGCTTGGTCGCTGTCTCCGTTCAGGCGTCCGTGACGGCTGGGGCGGAAAGCTATCCATCCCGGCCAATCATGGTAATCGTGCCATTCCCCGCAGGGGGACCGACCGACATAATTGCCCGAGTTGTGTCGGAGAGAATGAGCGCCTATCTGGCGCAGCCTGTCATTGTCGAAAACGTGACCGGCGCCGCCGGTGCGCTCGGTTCGGCGCGCGTGGCACACGCGAAACCCGACGGCTATACGCTGTGCGTTGGTTTCCTGGGCACGCACGTACTCAACGGGGCGGTATATAAGCTTGATTACGATGTCGTGCGCGATTTCCAGCCAATTGCGCTCCTGGCCAGCAATCCGCAACTGATTGTCGCCCGGAAGGACTTTCCTGCGCGCGATTTGAGCGATTTTGTCGGTTGGCTGAGAGCAAATCCAAACAAGGCCACGCAAGGGTCTGCAGGGATCGGCAGCCCTGCCCATGTGAGCGGGGCCTACTTCCAGCAGTCAACCGGTACTCAATTTCAATTCGCCCAGTACCGTGGTGCAGCCCCGGCTATGCAGGACCTTGTCGGAGGACACGTTGACCTCATGTTCGATCAGCCACCGAATTCATTGCCGAATGTGCGGTCCGGCCGGATCAAAGCATACGCTGTGACCGCCAAGAAGCGCCTGGCTTCCGCGCCGGATATCCCGAGCGTGGACGAGGCCGGTCTGCCGGGCTTCTATATCTCCGTCTGGTCGGGCATGTGGGCGCCGAAGGATACGTCGCCGGAAATCGTCACCAAGCTCAACATGGCCGTCGTCGATGCCTTGACCAATCAATCTGTGCAGCAAACGCTGGCTGACCTAGGGCAGGACATTCCGGCGCGCGACCAACAAACTCCGGCGGCCTTGGGGAAGTATCAAGCTTCAGAGGTGGCGAAGTGGTGGCCAATCGTCAAGTCGATGGCGTTGAAGCCTGAGTGAGTTTTAAAGGTCATCGCTGCGGTCGTCGCGCACACGCGAACCCACGAGACGAAACCCTCATGGGCAGGCAGACGGCGCAACTAGGCCGGTCCAGCGCTTCGTTCGACAATTCGCATAGACAGAAACCTGCGAGGGGCGCGCGATCCGCGCTATCTGCCTCGCCATCGAAGACGACGTAATTTTTTCTTAGATTTCAGCAGCGAATGCAGCCACGCGCGCAATGCTTCGGCAACTTCGAAGATGACCGTTCGAGAGCAAGGTTTCGCTGAGCGTCGATGCAAAACAGTCGTCGATTTGTGCGGCCGATCTCAGCAAGTTTAGGGCGGCTGTTTAGCTGTTTAGGCTCGGTTGTTTAGGCTCTAAAAAGCCAGCTCGACTGGAGATCGGACGCGGTCCGAATTACCCGCGCGGTGAAACCAGCAGGAAGGACCCAAGCCGAAGACCACGCCGCCTTTTGAGTTTCGCCAATGCAGCCTCACGTTAGGAGCGGACTTCGATCGTGCGTGCGCTCGGTCTGGTCGTATGGTTGAGGGAGATTCGCGCGGTCCGAAGCGCCTGCAGGGCGGTCGACATCGAGAGGGCTGAAATCGGGGCACCACGCCATTCCTCCGAATCTCGCCATCACTTGGTCAAGGATACGCCGGGCGTTGAACGCGCAGTTTGCGAAGTGACTTGGCTTATGCTTGCTCACAATGCGGTGATGTTGCGATCAGCTTCCGAATCCGCCGCGCGCCGGCCTGCTCCGATTCACCTTCGTCGGCCGACCCAAGATAGCCTTCCGCTGCGCCTCTACTGCCAAAAGCTCGGGCGATTTTGCCTTCCCCCGGGTTGTGCGTTTCGTCGGCGAGCTGCCGCGTTTCGGCGTCGTCTTGATTGTATCGCTCAACGGCCATGCCATCACTTTCGCGCACGCGGCCAGATCGGCCGCCGAACTCTGCGGCGCTTTGTGCGTGCCGGTGGTTGTAATGGCTCTTGACCGCGGGCCCGCTAATACACCACCGCGGATGCTTTCGCGATCTATAGCCTCTCTTAGCCTTCCGAACGCCGCTGCCGACCATATGCGCTTACCAAGCCGCCAGACGTGGAATTCGAAGCGGCGATCGTCAGGGAAGCGCCCAGCATCGCTGGCCAATATACGATCAAGCGAACGCAGCCCTATCCTGAGCTCGGCCGCCACTTCTTTGGCGGTCCGATCCTCTCGAACTACAGCTTGAAGCATTTGCTCGCGATCGAGACGGCTATCTTTTGACACTGACATGCAAGTTTCCTTTTTTTGCGACCACCCATGCCCAAGTTGGCCAAGGGTCGAAGCTTCGTTAAGCCCTTTTCGAGGGTTTCGAGAGTTTGAGAGGGTTTGTTTTCTAACCATTGCGAGGGTTTTATCGTGATGGTTCAGAAGGTTGAGAGGAAGCTGCGAGGGTTTCGAGGGTTTTCCCGCATGTAACGTGAGTCAGTTTCTTTCGTTTATCTTGCACTTCGCGGAGACCCCGACTGCGCCTCTCGCGCGTAATACGCGAGAAAAAACGCTCGAAACCCTCGCAGGACGAGAGCATCTTTTTGAAAAGGCGCGCGTTTTCGTCGTCGAGGGTTAAGTGGAAACCCTCTCACAACTCTCGAAACCCTCGGTTGCCGATCGGCAACATCGTCCTTCATCATTCGCTTGCCATCTGTTCGCCTCGGTAAACAACCCTTGCCCAACTTGGCCAAAGGGTCAGGGAGAGTGCAGGGAGGTTGATTTCTCGACTTGCTAACCTCCCGTGAGTTGAGACACGCAATAGATTCAAAATGTTAGAGCTTCGATTTGGGAGGTTGGGAGGGTAGGGAGCTTATTTGTAAGTTTGACTCATGTGCGCGCGCACGCGCGCGCACGGGTGAGTCCGACGGAGCGAAAATCCTCCCTATCCACCCACAACCTCCCAACGCTTGGAAACTCAAAGACTTGCAAGCGCCCCTATCCTCCCGATTTTGGGAGGTTGGGAGGTTGCGTATGAAAATTTGGTCAAGCCTGTCGCATGGCTGGCGATCGAGGCGCGCTCGTTTGTCTCGATAGTGACAAATCTAGCCACATCACAGACGAGCTTTTGAGTGAGCGAAGGCCAATCGATTTCAAATGCTGAGCAAATCGCCGGGCCGAGACCACCGGCATATGCGCCCCTGCGGCCCATTCGATGAATACGCAGTACAGTTCGGCCGACCGGACCCTGTGCCCTAGCGTGGGCTGCGTTCGCTCCTTGAGAAAACGCTTTATCACCCGTGTCTCGTGTGGTGGCAAAAGCAACAGACGCGCCTGAGTAACCTCGTGGACAGGCTCCTCTATCGTCCCCGAGCGTCGCTGTTCGGCGACAAGTGTTCGTCGGGCCAACTTACTGAGCGCGAGTGAAAGCGCTCTGACGATGTCGGCTAGGTCGCGCAGCTCGGAAGCAAGAACCGACAGGTGAGGGAGGCGCCTCAAATTGCTGTTAGGCGTCAAAGCATCCGATATCGCCCGCACCTTCGCGGAAGACCTTGATTTAACGGAGTTTCCACTGGCCCGCCCCTGGGCACCATCATCTCATCGTCCGTCCATGGGGCGTCGGGTCCGTATCACGAAGGTTGTGTGCGCCGCTGTTGCGCTGCTCGGGCTTGGCGCCCTGGCCGCGTGCGGAGCGCGGCGGATGGCGGCGCGTCGGAGCGAGCTTCGCCTGCAAGGTTGACGCGCCGTCCAGCGCCATAAATCCGAAGACGATGATGTCCCCGTGCCTGCGTCTGGGGCCGTTCGTCATCGGCGGCGATGCGCGCACGCTGGTGTCCGCTCTGGGCCCGCCGCATCAGACCAGGACGCTCGCCAAAGGGGCACAGGCTCCGATGTGGTTTCTTGGAGAGCGAGAGCACTATCCTTACCTGGTCGCGATCCTGCTCAAAGGAAGGATCGTCGCGCTGCAGGTGACCGGCGAAGCTCCGGTAAAAGATTACGGCTTCAATCACGTCAATCTTGGCGACAGCACGCAGACGCTGGAGGGACATTTCGGTCCGGCCTTCGAGATCGGCAAAAGTGAGCTGGCCGACACCGATCTGTGGACCTACTCGCCGTGGCCGTTCTCGTTCGAGGTGAAGGCCGGGCGGGTCACGTCGATCCGCATCATCGATTCGACGCAATGGAAGTAGCGACGCGTATTGCGCCATCTAGGCGATAGGCCTGCTTTGAAAGGGCGGATTACGCTTCGCTAGTTCGCCCTACGGGTCTTTTGATTCAACCGATCCAGGAAGCCGCGAACCAGCGATGCGATCTCGTCGGTCGCTTCGTCGAGCGCGAAATGCCCCGCCTCGAGGATATGCACCTCCGCTTGCGGCACGTCGTCGGCGTAGGCGCGGGCGCCCGCAACCGTGAACGACGGGTCGTATTTGCCCCAGACCACCAACAGCGGCGGCTGCGTGTCCCGAAGCCATTTCTGCCAGCGTGGATAAGCCGCGAGGTTGGTGCGGTAATCGAAGAACAGCGTGGTCTGGATTTCGGCCTGGCCCGGGCGATTGAGAAAAGCGTACTCGTCGTTCCAGGCATCCGGATCGTAGCGGCCGGGATTGGGACTCGATCCGACGTGACGCTGGCGCGTCGCTTCGAGCGAAGTGAAGTTGGCCTTCAGATTGGCAAGTTCACTTGTCGGATCGTCCCAATATTTCCTGCGCGCCGCCCAAAGCGGACCCAAACCCTGTTCGTGCGACACTGCGTTCTGAACGATGACGGCCCGCACGCGCTCCGGATGTGACAGCGCCATGCGGAAGCCTACAGGCCCGCCGTAGTCCTGCACGAACAGCACATAACTTGTGATCCCGAGCTTCGTCGTCAGCTCGTTCATGACCTTGGCGAGATTGTCGAACGTGTACTCGAAGCTCGCGGGCGAGGGCGCGCTGCTATTACCGAATCCCGGATAGTCAGGAGCAATCACGTGATACCTGTCGGCGAGAAGCGGCAATAGCGGCTCCCACATTCGCGACGAGGACGGAAATCCGTGCAGCATCAGAACGGTGGGCGCAGCAGGCGGCCCTGCCTCGCGATAGAAGATGGTCAGGCCATCAATTTCGGTGGCGTGATAGGAGATCGAGCGTCGGCTCGATCGCAGGTCTTGAGCTGATGCTTGAACTGTCATGCAGGCCACGAACACTGAGAGACCGATCAACACTCGGACGATCAAATTAGTCGCTCCTTTCGGTAAGCCAAGTCCATTCATCCGGCTGGCGTGAGGTCGAAAGGTGTGCCCCGTTCTCGTTGTGAGATCGCCATCCAGACGGTTGACGAGCGGGTCAATTATTCGTGAGCCGCCATCGGGAATGGCTATTCCGCCCCCTGGGCACCTCCTTCCTGCAATTGGTTAGATCTGTCGCCGTTGGTCTAGGCGCTCAACCCACCCCACCTTGCGGCAATCATTACCCGCTCCGATGAAGCAGCCGCGTCGGTCGTGCCGATAATCGTCACGCGACAGAAACGACCTCAAGCGTGGAGTTGCCGAGGGTGGCGACATCGCCGACGCTTTTGCCCGTCAGGGCCCTCGCGATCGGAGATATGTAGGAAATCGTGCCCTGGGACACGTCGGCCTCGTCTTCGCCGACGATCCGGAACGATTGGACTCTTCCATCCTCCCGTCGGAAGCTGACCAGGCTGCCGAACGCGACAACGCCTTCCTTCTCGCTCGGGTTGACCAGCTGAGCGCTGGCCCGGCGCGCATTGAAATACCGCAGGTCCCGCATGGCCTGGGCCATGGCAGACCGGTTGGTCTTGAGGTCATCGCTGGCCTGTGCGAGCGCGACGGCCTCTTTGGCAGCGGCAACGGCAGCATCGAGCTTGGCCAGACCGGTTTGTGTCACGAAGTTTGGATGCGGCGAGATCGGACGCTCCGGCAGATAGGCCGCCGCGGCTTCCGTATCTTCTTCTTTTGTGAAAGCAACGCTCATTGCGCTCGCGTCCTGGAATTTTACGATCGGCGGCTGACCGGAGGCCGCCGGTGCATGACGGTAAAATATGCTCGAGACTGCCCGGCGTTAAGGCCATACTTTCGCGTAAATCTGCCCGATTTTAGGTTCCCGAACCGCGATCGAAGACTTTCGTAAAATTCTCGCCCAGCGGGCAACAGCCCGCCGACGTCACGGGTTTGCGGTGATGAGCCTGACAGCCGCCGATTCTTGACGACGTCCCCTACGGCACACACGCCGCCGGCAGCTTCGCCGCATACTCCGCGATGCCGCCGGGCGTCGTCACCCACACGTTGCTGAAGCCCGGATGCTTCATCAGCGTTTCGATGGCCTGCCGCACCTGCAAGAGCCGGAACGGCTGGCCGGTGCAGAACGTGTGCATCGAGATGCCGAACACCAGCGACTGGTTCTTTGACAGCCGCAGCATCGCCTCGAACTGATCGATGATCATGCGATGGAAGTCGGTCGCCGGCTGGGCGCGGCTCAGCATCGTCGGCGTGTCGTTGATTTCGATCGGGTAGGGCACCGACATGATGCGGCCCTTGCGCGTCTTCATCCAGAACGGCTGATCGTCGGCGGGCCAGTCCATGATGAACGTGTAGCCGTTCTCCTGGAGGAGGTCGGGCGTGAACGCCGTCTCCGAAATCCACGGGCCCATCCAGCCGTAGGGCCGCCGTCCGCAACTGTCGCCCAGCGTCTTGGTCGCCTGCGCGATCATCGCCGCTTCGGTCGCCTCGTCCATGTCGGACTGGCGCTCCGAGTTGGTGTAGCCGTGGCCGATCACCTCGTCGCCGCGCTTCTTGATGCGCGCCGGGATCTGCGGCATTTCCTCGCACACCGACGCATTGATCAGATGGCACATCGGCAGCTTCAGCTCGTCCATCATGTCGAAGATGCGCCAGATGCCGACGCGCAGGCCATAATCGCGCCAGCCGAAATTGCGGACGTCCGGCTGCGGGCCCGGCGCGGTCGGCGTGTGGCCGAGGCCCTCGCCGAAGCTGAAATGCTCGACATTGAGCGCGCAATAAAAGGCCAGCCGCTTGCCGTCCGGCCAAGTGAAGTCCTGCCGCTCGGTGATCGGCGAATAGGCGTAGCGGTTGTGCTTCTTCAGTTTCATGGGCGCTCTTTCTGTGCAGTGCTGCGTGAATTTATACGGGGGCTGCGATCGTTTTCCAATGCAACCTGATCGGGTGCGCCTTGCAGGAAACGCCACGCGCGTGCCGGTCGGCGCCACATGCGCCTTGCTCTCGTTCCGCCATTCGGTCTGAAATGGAATGAGATTCGCTTCTGGCATCGATGCGATGTCTTCGACGCAGTACGACAGATAAGGACCGACTCCCGATGAAAGCCTTTCGACGAATTTGGCTTGTCTGCGCTGTGCTGCCGCTCCTGTCGTCCGCCGCGACGGCCGAAGACAAACTGAAAGTGTCCATCGGGCAGATGGACACCTGGGTCAATCAGGCGCCGGTGCTCGGCCAACGCGCCGGCATCTTCAAGAAGCACGGCATCGAGCTGGAAAATTTCGCCACCCAGGGCTCGGGCGAGACGCTGCAGGCCGTGCTGTCGAATGCGGCACAGATCGGCGTCGGTGTCGGAACGATCGGTGTGCTGCGCGCCTATTCGCGCGGCGCGCCCGTCAGGATATTCGGCGCGAGCTTCACCGGCGTCGGCGACCTGTATTGGTATGTCCGCGCCAACTCGCCGATCAAGACATTGGCGGATGCGACCGCCAGCACCACGATCGCGTTCTCGAGCAACGGGTCGAGCGTGCACAATGTCGTGCTGGGTTTCACCAGCCAGGGCGTCAAAGCCAAGCCGGTGCAGACCGGAGGACTTCCCGCGACGCTGACGCAGGTGTTGTCGGGACAGATCGATGTCGGCTGGGCGACGCCGCCGTTCGGACTGAAGGAGGCGGCCGAGGGCACGATCCGCATCATCGCCAACGGCAACGACGTGCCGTCACTGCGCGACCAGACCGTGCGTGTGGAGATCGTCCATGACTCGGTGGCCAACAACCCGGACCTGATGAAGCGGTTGATGGCCGCGTATCGTGAATCGCTGGCCTATCTCATGACCAACCCGGAGGCGACGAGGCTGTACGCCGAGCAGGCGCGTGTGCCCGAATCCTTGATGACCGGCGCGATCGAGAAATTCCGGCTCCGTGAGGGAAAGCAATTGGACAAGGTGACAGGCCTCGACGCGATCATGGACGACGGCGTGAAGTTCAAGTTCCTGGACAATCCGCTGTCGCAGGATCAGATCAACAAGCTCATTCTGCCGCCGGGCTGAGGCCTGCTTTCTCCGTCCGGCCCGTCGCCATTTTGCGCAGTCCGTAGGGTGGGTTGAGCGAAGCAAAGCCCACCGAAATTTTGTCCAAGATTGCTATACCTGAAGGTGGGCTCGGCGCTCCGCGCCTTAGCCCACCCTACGCTTGCTGTCGGGAGCGAGATGCATGAAGGACATCCTGTCCGCGTTGTTGTTGGTGACTTTGTGCGCGACGGTGAGCAATGCGCAGCCGGGTGATTTCGTGACGCTGGCGCCGCAGCCAAGCGGCTATGCTTGGTGGCTGCGCGCGGAATTTCATCCAGCCGATATCATGGTGCGGGGGATTCCGGTCGGAAAATTACGTCCCACGTGGTGCAAGGCGACCGAGTTTCGCAAGGACCTGTTTCCGGCTGACCTCGCCACGGACCTCGATCAGACCGGCGGTCTTTCGTTCGCGGCCGATGGCTTCTTTGATGGCTCGAAAGTGAAGCAGACCGCGCTGGTCGGGGCATACGAAACCTGCGACGGAAAACGAGGCTCGTTCCTTTTGGTTTTGGCCTGGCCGCGGGATGACGCGCCCGTGGTCCGGTTCGTTCACGAAATGTCGATACCGTTCGCAATGCTCGGCATGAGGCACTCGACCATCGTGATCTTTCACTGCATGGAATGCGACCACGTGACCGAATTCAAATGGGACAAATCGAACCGGCGCTTCGCGCAGCTTCGAGCGAGGCGTTAGAGTGTAGGGTGCCGAGTCGGCGGCGCTTGTTACCCAAAAATATCGAAGACCGCGGCGAACAACGCCGCAATGGCCGCCAGCACGAACAATATGACGGCCCCCAAGGCGTCCAGGATCATTGAGGCCACGTCCGAAACCGTATCCGCCGCCACAATCACGACGACGACGCCCGACCCGATCAGCAGCGAGGTGACAAAGCTGAACGCGGCGAGCCACAGCCCGACAACGACCAGAACTCCGAAGATCACCACGGCGGCCATGCGCCGGACCGAACTCTTTCTCGCACCGGACCGTGCTGCCGAGGTTGGCGTCGGTGTTTCCGCCGGCGTGTTCATGTTCCGCCCAAATGGGATGTTACGCTAGAGCAGGCATTGGTCGTGGGCGCCGCGTGAAAGGTTCACCCGGCCGCTTGGCAACGGAACCGCGCACCCGATAGCATCCTCCCAGCCGCCGACTCCGCGCATGCCGCGGCGCTTCACCGATCGACGGCAAACTGTTGAGGGAGGGGACTCGCCAGGTTCAGCCGAAGGACATTCTTGTCTGCCGCGGCCGCCAGTGTCGCCGCGCCGGGCATCGCGTCAGCCAAACCAAAGATCATGCCCATGAACGCTGCGCTTTACGCCAATGTCGGTCCCGACCTCACGCGCTACGACGTCGACGTCATCAACGCCGAGCTGATCAAGCGCGACACCGTCACGCTGCCGGCCGGCGTGCAATATGCCTGGCCGCACAAGTCGCGGCGCTATCTTTATGTCGCCACGAGCAGCAGCGCGTCCGGCTACGGCAAGGCCGGCACCGAGCATCACGTGACCGCGTTCAGCATCCACCCGGCGACCGGTGCGCTGCGGCCCCACGGTGAGCCGATCAGGCTGCCGACGCGGCCGATTCATGTGTCGACGGACATTCCGTCCGAGCACATCCTGGTCGCGTTCAACAATCCAAGCGCGGTGCGCGTCTATCGCATCAACAAGGACTTCACGCCGGGCGAGGAGGTGGCGCAGCCCGGCGTGACCGATCCCGGCATCTTCGCGCATCAGGTGCGCGTCACGCCGAACAACCAGCAGGTCATCCTGGTGACGCGCGGCAACGAGGGCACGCCGACGAAGGCCGAGGATCCCGGCGCTCTCAAGGTCTTCGACTACAAGAACGGCGTTCTCAGCAACGAGGTCTCGATCGCGCCGAACGGCGGCAAGGAATACGGGCCGCGGCACCTCGACTTCCATCCGTCCAGGCCGTGGATGTACGTCTCGATCGAGACGCAGAACAAGATGGACCTGCACCGGCTGGTGAAGGGCAGGGTCGTGTCGCAGTTCGTCTCTCGTGTCGACACGCTGATCGAGCCCAACAACATCCGCGCGCGTCAGGCGGCTGGCACGGTGCATGTGCATCCCAACGGCCGCTTCGTCTACGGCGCCAACCGCGCCCAGGACACAGTGGATTATCAGGGCAAGCCGGTGTTCAAGGGCGGCGAGAACAGCATCGTGGTTTACGCGATCGATCAGAAGAACGGTACGCTGAAGACGATCCAGCACGTCGAGACGCAGAAGATTCATCCGCGCACGTTCCACATTCACCCGAACGGGCGGCTGATGGTCGTCGAGCACAATCTGCCGGTGAACGTGCGTGACGGCGATGCGGTGAAAACCGTGATGGCGGGCTTGTCGGTGTTTTGGATCGACGACGACGGCAAGCTGACATTCGTGCGCACCTACGACATCGATGTCGGCGACAAGACCATGTGGTGGATGGGCATGGTGCCGCTGAACGCGTGACGCTTGCTCGTTCTGGTTACAGCGATGGCTCGCTCCCCTCATGCGAGCCGTATCCTCTGGTGTCATTCCGGAGACGACAGCGGAGATTGTGACGCGCTTGGCGCCCATGCGCCGGCACTAAACAGCTTGACCGCGGACCAAGCCTGCACGAACCTGATCGTCACCAAAAGCAAGAATGGCCGGAAAGGCTGGACACTTAAGGGAGGCAGCCGGATGATCAAGCGCGATCTCATTGCGCTCGTGTTCAGTGCCGTTTCGGCGCTGCTGGGCCTGGGCTTCATTTCGGGCTCTGCGCACGCGCAATCCTCGGACTATCCGCACAAGCAGCCGATCAAGGTCGTGATCCCGTTCCCGGCGGGCGGGCCGACCGACGGTATGGCGCGCATCGTGTCGGAGCGGCTCGGCCAAGTGCTAGGCCAGAGCATCGTGGTCGAGAACCGCGGCGGCGGCGCGGGGGGCAGCGTCGGGGCGAAGTTCGTGGCGGCTGCCGATCCCGATGGCTACACCATTCTCATGACGCCCGGCGGGTCGCTGACCACCGGACCCGCGGTGCACAAGAACATCGGCTACGACCCGGTGAAGGTGTTCACGCCGGTCTGTCAGCTCATCGAGACACCACTGATCATCGCGGTGCATCCCAGCCTGCCGGTGAAGACCCTCGCCGAGCTCGTTGCCTATGCCAAGGCTCATCCCGGCAAGGTGAGCTGGGGCTCGCAGGGCTTCGGCGTCGCGCCGCATCTGCTGATCGAGCTGTTCAAGCTGGAAACCGGCACCAACATCGCTCACGTGCCTTACCGGGGCACCGCGCCGATGCTGACCGCGATCGTCGCGGGCGAAGTGCAAGTGGTCGCCGATCCGATGACGACGATCCTGCCGCACATCCAGTCGGGCGCGGTCCGTGCGATTGCCATCGCGGGGCCGGCGCGCACGCCCAAATTACCCGACGTGCCGACCACCAAGGAAGCGGGTTATCCCGACATCGATTCGCCATTCTGGCTCGGCGTCGTGGCGCCGGCCGGCACGCCGCCCGAGATCATCGCCAAGCTCAACGCGGCGTTCCGCGAAAGCCTCGCCGCGCCCGAGGTTCGCGAGCGGCTCGCGGCGCTCGGCGCCGACATCAAGATCGGCACGCCGGACGATTTCCGGGCGATGCTCGCCAAGGAGCTCGCGATGTGGACCAAGGTGGTGAAGGACGCCAAGATCACAGTGGAATGAGATCAAGGTGGAATGACTGAGTGAAAGCGTAACGATGTTCCGTCACGACACGCCCGCCGAAGCGTCCTTCCGCACCGAAGTGCGAAGCTGGCTCGAGGCCAATCTTCCAGGCTCGCTCCGTGACCGCACCACGCGGCCGCCGCCCGTCGAATTGATGCCCTGGTATCAGACGCTGTCGCGCAAGGGCTGGATCGCGCCGCATTGGCCCAGGCAGCACGGCGGCATGGGCGCGACCCTGAACGAGCAGATCGTCATGACCGAGGAGCTGGCGCGTATCGGCGCGCCGCATCTGCCGGTGCAGGGCCTCAATCACATCGGGCCGATCCTGATGGAGTTCGGCAGCGAAGCGCAGCAGAAGAAGCACCTGCCGCCGATCATCGACGGCAGCGTGATCTGGGCGCAGGGCTATTCGGAGCCCGGGGCGGGCTCCGACCTCGCAAGTCTCGCGACACGTGCGACGCTCAACGGCGACCATTTCGTGGTGAAAGGCTCCAAGATCTGGACCACCTGGGGGCATCATTCCGACTGGATGTTCGCGCTGGTGCGCACCGACCCGGACGCCCAGCCGCGCCATGCCGGCATCAGCTTCATCCTGATCGATCTGCACAGCCCCGGCATCCGCATCCGTCCCATCGTGACGATCGCGGGCGACGACGAATTCGCCGAGGTGTTCTTCGACGACGTCGTGGTGCCGGCGGAGAACCTCGTCGGCAAGCTCAACGATGGCTGGCGTATCGCCAATGCGCTGCTCGGCCATGAGCGGCTCGGCACGTCGAACCCACAGTTCGCGCTGCAGGCGCTGGAGCGCATCAAGGTGATGGCACGGGCGACCGGTATCATCGCCGATCCGGCGTTCCAGGATCGGCTTGCGGCCGCGAGCATCAACGTCACGGCGCTGTCGGCGATGTTCAGCCACGCCGTCGAGCTCACCAACAACGAGCGCAGCCTTGGGCCGGAGTCGTCGGTGGTCAAGATCTTCGGCAGCGAGCTTCTGCAATCGCTCAACGAGCTCCTGATCGAGGCGGCCGGCGGCCATGCCGCGATGGAGGAACCGGTTGCCACGAACGCGGGCGTCGTCGACGTCGCGGTGCCGTTCCTGTTTTCGCGGCGGGTGACGATCTACGGCGGCTCGTCGGAAATCCAGCGCAACGTGCTGGCCCGCCGCGTGCTCAATCTTCCCGCGTAGACACGGCGTTCATGGAACTGAACCTCACATCCGAACAGGGCCTGCTGCGCGACAGTGCAGCGAAATTCATCGGCGCCGCGGGTCCGAAGATCGCGCGCAAGTTTCGCGACAGCGATCACAGTTTCGCGCCGCAGCGGCTGCGCGAGGCAGGCGAACTGGGCTGGCTCGGCATTCTGGTTCCGGAATCCGCGGGCGGTCTGGGGCTCGGCCTCACCGAGCTGGCCTTGGTGCTCGAACAGGCGGGGCGGGGGCTGGTCTGCGAGCCGATCGGGCTCGCGGCGATCTCAGCGGCAGCCCTGGGCTTCGCGCCAAAGCCGCTTCCGTTACTGTCCCGCGTCATGACGGGTGACGCGCTGGTGGTTCCGGCGCTCCAGGAGCGCGCTCATGGCGACGATCCGCTCGAGCCTTCGACTGAAGCCACGGGTACCGGCACGACACTGCAACTGACCGGCCAGAAAATGTTCGTCTGCGCCGACGGCGCCGATGGTTTTCTGGTCAGTGCCAGCGGCCGCGACGGTCCGGTGCTTTGTTTCGTTGCGCGCGATGCGCTGGGCTGCACACTGCAGCCGGCCGAAACGGTGGATGGCCGCAGGCTTGCGGCCCTCTATCTGGATCAAACGCCGGCCGATCTCGTTTCGCCCTATCCGTCGTCGCGCGATGCAGTCGATGCGCTCTACAATCTTTCGCTCGTGGCACTGTCCGCTGAACTGCTCGGCGTGATGGAGGAGGCGCAGCGGATCACGCTCGACTATCTCCGCATCCGCAAGCAGTTCGGCAAGCTGATCGGCAGCTTCCAGGCGTTGCAGCATCAGGCTGCCAACATTTATCTGCGCACCGAGGCGGTGCGCTCGCTGATCTTCCAGGTCGCCGGCAACAATGAGCCCTGGCGTATCGATCCCGCGATGGCCGCTGCCGCCAAAGCCAAGGCTTCGGAAGACGCGCTGTTCGTCACCGAGGCGTGCATCCAGCTTCACGGCGCCATCGGCTTCACCGACGAGCACGACATCGGGCTTTATCTCAAGCGCGCCATGCTGCTGTCGTCGCTCATGGGCAACGCCGCGGCGCAGCGCCGCCGTTACGTTGCGATCGCAGGCCTCACCGCGTGAGCTTTACCCGGCCGCACGCATCTCGGACTGCGAGCCCGTGAACTTGATCAGCGCATTTCTGAGCGAATTGATTTCAGTGGCCGAGAGCGCGGAAAACAGGCGCTTTTCCATGCGATCGACCTCCCGGTCGCATGCCTTCAGCAATTGCGCGCCTTCCGGCGTCAGGCTGATGTGCAGGGTCCGGCGCTTCTCTCCGGCCACGGTCCGCACGATGAGTTTTTTGTCCTCTAACGTCGCAATCGTTTCGTTCATCGCTTGCGGCGAGATCGTGAAGCGCCGGGCCAGCGTCGCCGACGACAACTCGCCACCGCGCCGCGAAAGATTGAGCAGCAGGTATTGCGTTGAGGTGAGATTGTAGTCGCGGAGGCAGTCCGTCAGGTTCCGCATCACCAGGATCTGCGCACGACGAATGAGGTAGCTGGTTCGCGGTGGCGGCTTTGCCATGCTCTTCCGGGTCTTGATCTAATATCAGGTTACCTGATAACAGAGTGAAAGGTTCGCGGCAAGAAACGCAGTCACGGGGAGTGTGTTGACGGTCAGTCGCATGAGGCCTCCCAATCCGGAAGCAGAGCCGGCGCTGTCGGACAGCGATCGCGTCCTGCTGCGAAAGTCGGTGCGCGATCTTCTGTCGGCGCGCTGGCCTGCTGAAAAGGCCGTTCAGCAATCCGTCGATAGTCAGCAGGTCGTCGCAATCTGGCGCGCCCTGGCAGAGCAGGGTCTCGCGGCACTCGGATCAAATGGTGCCGAAGCTGGGTTGCGCGAAATCCTCCTGGTCTTCGAGGAGTTCGGCCGCGCCGCTTGTCCGGCGCCGCTGATCGGAGCGGTGGCAGCCAACATCGTGCTGGCCACGCAGCAGTCCGATGCCGTCCGCGCGCTGCTCGAAGACATTCACCAAGGCCAGGCGATCGTTGCCTTGGCGCTCGGTGCCTTTGACGGCGATCTCGCCGCGGGCCAAGCCACGATGCGCGGCGGCCGGCTGTCCGGAACGATCTCATTTGTCGAAGATGTTCAGGCGGCGACCCATGTCCTCGTCGTCACCGATACACCCACTGGAATGGCGATCGTGGATTGCAAGGCCGCCGGAATAGCGAGCCGGACCGCTCCCGGCCTCGCCATTCCAGCGTTGTCGGAGCTCACGTTCGAAAACACCCCGGCGATGGGACTGGCCGCGTCGAGCGAGATTCTTGCGGCTGTTGCGTTGCTGGCGCGGCTGGCGAGCGCTGCCCGTGCCCTGGGCGCGGCTGAACGCGGCTTTGAATTGGCCGTCGACAACGCCAAGGTGCGCAAGCAGTTCGGCCAATTCATCGGCCAGTTTCAGGCCATCCAGCACAAGCTCGCCAATGGCCTGATCAGCCTGGACGGCGCGCGCCTTGCACTGGAATCCGCCGCTACGGCTTATGACAGCGGCAATCCCTATTGGCGTGTGTTCGCATCCTCGGCGCTCGCGTTCTCGAGCCCGGCGCTGCGCACCGTGTCGATCGAAACACACCGCGCGCTCGGTGCGATCGGCTATGCCGAGGAGCACGAGGCGCCGCGGCATTTCCGGCGTGTGCATGCCGATCTCGCGCGCTTCGGCGGCGTGTCGCGGGCCCGCGCCGAATTGGCCGATGCCGTTCTTGGTCCGATCGGGTAGCCCGGCATGTCGAAGCTTCCGCCGCACGACATGGGACCGGCCGCCAACGCCTTCCGCGACAAGGTGCGGGCTTGGCTCGCCGCGAATTGGACGGCGGAGCGCAAGGCCGCGCATCTGAAAAAGCCGTTCAAGGAGCGCGGCTGGGATGCCGAATTCTCGCGCCTGATGGGCCGCGACGGCTGGATCGGCGTGGGCTGGCCGGCAAAGTTCGGCGGGAGCCGTACGCCGACCGAGCAGATCGCCTTCATCACCGAGATGGCCAATGCCAGCGCGCCAGTGCAGGCGCACAGCACCGGCGAATCCATCGTGGCGCAGGCGCTGTTTCTTCACGGCAGCAAGGCGCAGCAGGACGAATGGCTGCCGGCCATTCGCCGGGGCGAGCGCAGTTTTGCGCTCGGCTACAGCGAGCCGGAAGCCGGCTCCGACCTCGCGGCGCTGCGCACCCGCGCGGTCCGCGATGGCGACGACTTCGTGGTCAACGGCCAGAAGCTCTGGTCGACCGGGGCCGACAAGGCCGAATACATCTGGCTGGCGGTGCGCACCGATCCGGACGCTAAGAAGCACGCCGGCATCAGCGTGCTGATGGTCGATCTGCGCTCGCCCGGTATCACGCTCCGGCCCAGCACCGCACTCTACGGCAAGACCTTCAGCGCGCAGTTTTATGACAACGTCCGGGTGCCCGCGAAGAATATGGTCGGCGCCGTCAACGACGGGTGGAAGGTCATCACCGATGCACTTGCGTCCGAGCGGGTGATGATCGGCGGTACGCGCATGGCTGGGATCGAGCGCGCATTTGACCATCTCACCGAATACCTGAAAACTGCCGTTGTGGGCGGCAAGGTCCTGCGAAACGATCCGGTGATCCGCGATCGGATCGGAGCGCTGGCCGCCGATATAGAAGTGGCGCGGCTGTTCCAGATGCGTAATTCCAGGCTGATCGAGCAGGGCAAGGTGCCGCTCCACGAAGCGGCCATGGGCAAGGTCTTCGCCAGCGAATTGCAGGAGCGCCTGGGCCAGGCGGCGCTCGATATCCTCGGCACCGGCGGGCTGCTCTCGGAAGATGCCGAAGGCGCGCCGGTCGGCGAGATGGAATATGTGCTGCGCCATGCCATCATGGGCATGATCGGCGGCGGCACCAACGAGATCCAAAGAAACGTCATCGCGCAGCGGGGGCTTGGGTTGCCCCGCTGAGCCAGGGAACAGTCACAGGGAGCGGTTTATGAGTGAAGAGCAGACGGTCACCTATGAGCTGGACGGGGAGATCGCCCTGGTCGGTTTGAACCGCCCGGACAAGCGCAACTGTTTCAATCCGACGGTGATGAAGCAGCTGCGCGAGGCCATCGAGCGCGCCGGCGAGGAGGCCAAGTGCGGCATCATCTTCGGCCATGGCGACAACTTCTGCGCCGGTCTCGATCTGCGCTGGGCCGCGGAAAGCTGGAAGACCGGGCGCTCGGAACGTCTGCCGTTCCAGTTCAACCGCAACAGCTATTTCGAGGCGATGGCGCGCGGCAACATCCCATTCATCGCGGCGCTGCATGGCGCGACTTTGGGCGGCGGCTTGGAAACGGCGGCGGCCGCGCACATCCGTGTCGCCGACGAGACCACGTTCTTTGGCCTGCCGGAGGGCACGCGCGGCATCTTCATCGGCGGTGGCGGTTCGGTGCGCGTCGCGCGGCTCATTGGCTCCGCCCGTATGCAGGACATGATGCTGACGGGCCGCGTGCTCAAGGCTGATGAGGCCGAGCGCTATGGCATCGTGCAGTACATCGTGCCGAAGGGGCAGCAGCTCGAAAAGGCCAAGGAGCTGGCGCTGAAGATCTGCAAGAACGCGCCGCTGTCGAACTTCGCCATCACCAACAGCCTGCCGCGGATCCAGGACATGGGTTACGACGACGGCCTGTTCTTCGAACGGATGGTCGCCGAATACACGAGGAGCCCGGAGTCGATCCAGCGGCTGCATCAGTTCCTCGACAAGACCGCGCCGCGCGTGCGGCCGGCCGAATAATTCTCTCAACCGCGCGCAAGACGCGGGCGAGTCCTGCAATTCAAAGGGAGTGAACGATGAGTCTGCGCGACAGCGCCATTGTGGCCTACGCCGAAACCAAGGTGATGAAGAAGAGCGATCGGGACGTCTGGGTCCTGATGGGCGAAATCCTCGAGCAACTGCTCGACAAATCCGGCTTCGAGAGCAAGGAAATCGACGGCCTGGTGATGTCTGGCCTCACCGGCACCGGCGGCGCCAGCATGTTCTGGGCGCAAAGCACCTGCGACATGCTGGGCCTCGAGGTCGGCTTCTGCGAGCAGGTGCACACCGGCGGCTGCTCGGCGGTCGGCGCCGTGGCGCGCGCCGCCGCGGCGATCGACGCCGGCATGTGCGAGGTGGCGGTCTGCATGTTCGCCGACACCCACGTCCGCGAGCACAACGGCCGCAACGACCGCAACTACCGGCGCGACTGGACCGATCCATACGGCGTGCTCGGACCGCCCGGCGCCTTCGGTCTTCTGCAACGCGCTTACGATGCCAAATACGGCGTCGACTTGAAGGCGCTGGGCAAGCTCGCGATCACGCAGCGCAATCACGCCATCATGAACGAGAACGCTTGCGAGGAGCTGCGCGTTCCGATCACGATGGACGACTACATCAACTCGCGCATGATCGCCGATCCGATCCGGCTGCTCGATTGCGTGATGCTGGCCGATGGCGCCGCGGGATTGATCGTCACCAGCAAGAAGCGCGCGAAGGAAAAAGGGCTGAACAAGTGCGTGATCCCGATCGGATATGCCGAACGCACCAACTTTCTCGGCGGCGACAATCTGGTCGATGTCACGCGCAGCGGCCACGAGATCGCCGGCAAGAAGGCGCTGGCAGCCGCGGGCTGGAACATCAAGGATGTGCGCTCATTCCATCCTTATGACGACTTCCTGATCGCGCTGGTGATCCAGTTCGAAGCCTTCGGCTTCTGCAAGCCGGGCGAAGGTATGAAGTTCGTCCGCGACACTGATCTTTCGTACAACGGCACCCTGCCGATGAACACCGGCGGCGGCCAGATCTCGGCCGGCCAGGCGGCCTGCTCGTCGCACAATCTGATCGAGGCGGTGCGGCAGCTGATGGGCGAGGCCGGCAAGCGCCAGGTCAAGGACACCACCAACGCGCTCGTCACCGGCATCGGCTGGATCAACTACGGGCGCAACTGGGGCTCGAGCGCCGCGATGGCGCTTGTTCCGAACCAATAAGGATCGAGGACATCATGGCCGTCACATTGAACGATACGCTTGACGTCAAGCGCGGCGATATCAAGCATTACGACTTCGGCATGCCGTTCTGGGACGCGACGCGGCAGAAGAAGCTCGTGATTCAATATTGCAAGGTCGCGAAGAAGTTTCAGCACTTCCCGCGGCCGGTGAGTATCTTCACCGGCCGGCGCCGCGACATCGAATGGCGCGAGGTCTCGGGCAAGGGCAAGGTGTACTCCTTCACCATCGCGCACCGTGGCCCGCCGGCATTCCAGGGCAAGGAGCCCTATGCCATCGCCAGCGTCACGCTCGATGAAGGCGTCAACGTGATCGCCGACGTTGTGAACTGCACGGCCGAGGACTTGAAGGTCGGCATGCGGGTCAAGGCCTACTGGCATCCGCTCGACAACGGCGAGCACCTCCTGATGTGGCAACCGGACAAGGACGCGAAATGACCGGACCGGAAGCAGCTCGCGGTCCGAAGGCCGTTGCCAAATTCCTGAAACCCAAGTCCGTCGCCATCGTCGGCATGTCGACGCGCGCCGGCAGCGCCGGACAGGTGATCCTGCAGGCGCTGAAGCTCAACAAGTTCGCCGGCGATATTCATCTGGTCGGCCGCAGCGATGAGCCGATTGACGGCCGCCCGGTGCTGAAAAGCCCGGACGATCTGCCGGAGGGTGTGGATCTTGCGGTGTTCACTCTGCCCGCAGCCGGCGTGAAGGAAGCGGTCGCGGCCTGCACGCGGCGCAAGGTCGGTTCGGCGATGATCTTCGCGGCCGGCTTCGCCGAGGTCGGCGAGCAGGAGATGCAGGACGAGGTGACGAAGACGGCGCGCGACGGCGGCCTCGCCATCGTCGGGCCGAATTGCCTCGGCGTCACCAACAATGTCGACGGCATGATGCTGCACATGCTGTTTGCGCGCGAGGCGCTGCGCTGGGGCAAGGAGTCCAAGCCCGGCGTGGCCTTCGTCGGCCAGAGCGGCGGCATGCTCGGGCATTTCCAGCGCGCCGCGGACGGCCGCGGCACGCCGTTGTCCTACGTCATCTCCACCGGCAACGAGATCGGGCTCGAGTCGACCGACTTCATCGAATATCTGGCCGACGACGTCGCGACCCGCGTGCTGGTGGTCTACACCGAGCAGGTGCGGCGGCCGCGCGAATTCCTCGCCGCGATCCGCCGCTGCCGCGCCGCCGGCAAGCCGGTGATCCTGATGTTCCCGGGCCGCAGCGTGAAGTCGCGGCAGGCCGCGCAGTCGCACACCGGCGCGCTCGTCGGCGATTATGCGACCATGCGCACCCAGGTCGAGGACGCCGGCGCCATCGTCGTCACCACCATGGACGAGATGATGGATCTCGCCGAGATTCTCGTCCGCTATCCGAAGCCGCCGGTGAAAGGGCCGGGGATTCTCACGGCATCGGGCGCGTTCGTCGGTCTCGCCAATGACATGGCGGAAGACCTCGGGCTGGAGTTTCCGCAGGTCGAGCCGTCGACCTTGAAGATTTTCGACGACACGCTGCCGCCCTACGGCAATTACGGCAATCCGCTCGATGTGACCGCGGGCTTCACGCCGACCTCGCTGCCTGCCGTGGTGAAGGCGCTGACCGACGATCCGAACATCGGCATGCTGTACATCTCGTTTCCGATCAACAGCGCCGTCGTTGTGAATAGTTTCAACAAGGGCATGGAAGGCTCCGACAAGCCCAAGGTCATGGTGGCGCTCGGCGACACCTGGGTGCTGGGGCCGGATGTCATCGAAGCGATGAAGCAGAGTCCCGCGGTGGTCGGGCGATCGTCGGATCGCATGATGCGCGCCGTCGCGCTCTACACGTATTACGGCCGCCTGCTGGCGCGTTCGCATGCCAACCATAAGACCGGGCCGATCGAAGGCATGCCCAAGTTCGGCAAGGGCACGCAGCCGGAATGGCTCGGCAAGAAGGTGCTGGCCACGGCCGGCATCCGTGTGCCCGCGGGCGACTTGGCTCGTACGGCCGATGAGGCGGTGGCGATTGCCAAGCGCATCGGCTATCCGGTGGTGCTGAAGGCGCAGGCCGCCGCGCTGTCGCACAAGACCGAAGCCGGCGGCGTGATGCTGAACATCGCCGACGAGGCCGCGCTGCGCGCCGCCTGGGACACCATGATGGCGAGCGTCAAGCGCGCCGCACCGGGCGTGACGCTCGACGGCGCATTGGTCGAGAAGATGTCGGCCAAAGGCCTCGAACTGATGATCGGTGCCAAGCGCGATCCCGAATGGGGCACAGTGCTGCTGCTCGGGCTTGGTGGCATCTGGGTCGAGGCGCTGGGTGACGTACAACTCCTGCCGGGCACCGCCGACAAGGCGCAAATCCTCGAAGCGCTGAGGAAGCTCCGCTCGGCAAAGCTTCTCGCCGGCGTGCGCGGCGCGCCGCCCGCGGATGTCGATGCCATCGCGGACGCAGTGCTGGCGGTCGGCCGCTTGATGGCGGCGGTGCCGGAACTCACCGAGATCGACGTCAATCCGCTGATGGTGCACGGCAAGGGTCAGGGCGTGACGGCGCTTGACGCTTTGATCGTGGCTTGAGCGGCTGCCGCAACGTGCCGCGCAGAAGGCACGACGGCGGGAAGAAACGGATGGGAGGAAACACGATGACGCTCAAAGTTGTCGGGTGGATGGCCGCGCTCCTCCTGTGCGCGTGCCTGCCGGGACAAGCGCAGACCTACCCGACGCGCGAAATCCGCATCGTCGTCGGTCTGCCGGCCGGCAGCGGCGGCGACATCGTCGCGCGCTACTACGCCGACAAGCTGCAGCAGCTTGCCGGCAAACCGGTGATTGTCGAGAACAAGCCCGGCATGATCATGTCGATCGGCGCCGATGCGGTCGCCAAGTCGCCGCCCGACGGCTACACCATTCTGGTGACGTCGGTGACGTCTGCGCTCGCCGCCAACTTGTACAATTTCAAGAAGCTGCCTTACGACCCGATCAAGGACTTCACGCCGGTCGCGATGCTGCAGAAGAGCTACTTCATCCTGATGGTGCGCTCCGAAGCACCGTGGAAAACGGTGAGCGAGCTCACCGAGGCGATGAAGCTCAAGGGCGAGAAGGCGAGCTACGGTTATGGCGCGCCGCCGGCTCTGGCTTCGGCCGAACTGTACAAGGCCCGCAAGGGCCTGAAGGCGGTCGGCATTCCGTACAAGACGTCGATGGCGTCGTTGCCGGAGATGTTCAGCGGCGAGATCGATTTCCAGTTCATCGATTCCACCGCGGGCACGCCGCTGCTTTCGAGCGGCAAGGTGCGGGGGCTTGCGGTCAGCTCCGGCCAGCGGGTGCCGGGCGTCAATCTTCCCACCATGGCGGAGGCGGCGGACATTCCGGGGTTCGATATTGCGCCGGTCTGGGGCGTTCTGCTGCCGGCGGGCGCGCCGACGCCGATCGTTGCGCAACTGGAGACCTGGTTCGCCACGATCAGCAAGATGGATGCGACGCGCCAGTATCTTGCCACCACCCATGCGGCGCCATTCCCAGGCGACGCCAAGGCGCTGGCCGATTTCATCCCGAAGGAGATCAAGAAATGGGAGGAGCTGGCCAGGCTCGCGAAGATCGAGCCGCAATGACGCGGATCAATTGCGGTTGGCCTGTCCTTTTTCCTTCGCCTGCTCCTTTGCGACGATCTCGGCGACCAGCGGCTTCCACTGCGCCATCTCCTGCTCGATCTGAGCGCGAAACTGGGCCGGTGTGTTTTTCACCGTCGTGGCGCCGGCCTTGCGCATCTGCTCTTTGATCTCCGGATCGTCGGCCATCTTGATCAGCGCGTCCGACAGCTTGCTGATGATCGCTTCCGGTGTTTTCGGCGCCACCAGGACGCCGTTCCAGGTCTCGACCAGGAAGTCCGGCGCCACCGTCTCGTGGATCGACGGCAAGTTCGGCAGATACGGGCTGCGTTCCCGCGAGGTCACCGCGATGCCCCGCACCGTGCCGGCCTCGATCTGCGGCAGAGCGTCCGTCATGTTGGCAAACGAAAGATCGACGTCGCCGGCCATCACGGCCGTGGTCGCGGGTGCGCCGCCCTTGTAGGGGATGTGCACCATCAGAGTGCCGGTGCGCGCCTCGAACAGCTCCGCGGCATAGTGCGTGAGGCCGCCGGCGCCTGCGGAGCCATAGTTGAGTTTGCCGGGGTTGGCCTTGGCATAGGCCACGAGCTCGGCCGGCGAATTGACCGGCAGGTCCTTCTTGACGATGACGGCCTGCACGATGGTGCTGACGATCCCGACGGGCGCGAGGTCCTTCAGCGGGTCGTAGCTGATCTTCTGGGCGAACGGAGCAACCGAAATGGCGCCGACGCTGCAGACGCAAAGCGTGTAGCCGTCGGGCGGGCTGCTCGCGACAGCCTGCGTTCCGACAATGCCGCCGGCGCCGGCGCGGTTGTCGACGATGACCGATTTGCCCAGCGTCTTCTCCAGGTAGCGCGCGGTCAGCCGGCCGACCAGATCCGTATAGCCGCCTGCCGCATAAGGCACGATCAGCGTGATCGGCCGCTCGGGCCAGTTGCCTTGCGCGTGGAGCGCGGTCGGCCCGGCGAACAAGCCGAGCGTCAGCAGCATCCGTCCCAGAAATCTCATACCCATCTCCATCCAACCCGTTTTTTCCTCGGCGCTGCGAGAAGCAAGCTCTTTGCCGTGTCTGCCGGCATGGCTCGCGGCATCCAGCCCGTCCAATGCGCACAGCATGGCGAAAAAGAAACGGGCGCGCGAGAGGCCGCGCACCCGTTTCTCTGCGATTCATTGTCACTGAATCGTCGCCACTGAATCGTCGTCACTGATTCATGGCCGCGGTCAGGCGGCGATCGCTTCCGGCAGGATCGAAGCGTTGGCGTCGTGGCGCTTGCCTGCGCGCAGGCAGAACAGCGGCTGCAGCAGGCGTTCGGCCAGCACCTGGTTCTTCTCGTTGTCGCGCAGCAGGAACTTGCCGCGCTGGTCGGCAAGCACCGACACGTCGGCGTCGAGCCCAGGCTTCAGCGAGCCGATTTCGTCCTGTTTGCCGATCATCGCTGCTGCATTGGTGGTCACCATCGGCACAACCTGTTCAAGTGTCAGCCCCAGAGCCAGCATCGAGCTCATGGCCTGGGAGAGGCTGAACTTGGCCTGACCGAAGAACGGATTGGCCTCATCGTCAGCATGCTCGGCGGGTGTGCCGGGCGGTGGCGGCACATGAGTGTTGTAGCCGTGCATGTCGGCGCCGAGTGTGTCCGGCACGATCCCGGCATCGAGCGCCTTGCGCGCCAGACGGTAGGAGAAGTGGCTGCCGTGGCCGACGTCGACCTTCAAGCCGCGCGCCAGCGCAGCCTTGATCACCTCGTGCACCTCGCCCTCGCGGTTGACGAAACCGCCCGGATGCCGCGTGAACGGGTGCGCCAGGATGTCGCCCGGCCGCAGCTCGGGAATGACGCGCTCGAGAATCGTGTCGGCGTCCTCGCCGTTGGCGCCGCTCTTCGGCAGGCCCCAGAGCTGGCCGAAGTGCACGTAAAGCGGCAGGTTGGTCTTGCGTCCGATCTCGGCCGACATCTGCAGCACCTTGATGCCCCAGCGCGCGAAGCCGCCGATTTCTGCATGGCCCTTGATGCCGCGCACCAGATCGAGGTTGGACTTCGCGGCGTCGACAGCCGCCTGGATGTTGATGCCGTCCGGACTATAAAGGGTCGGATAGAGATGACCTTCGAGGCCGCCGACCAGATAGGACGACAGGAAAGCGTAGACGCGGGTCTTGGCTGTCTTGGCGATGAATTCCCGGAAGCCCGGCAGCGTCATGCAGGACGGGCCGCCCTGATCGATCACGGTGGTCACGCCCGATTGCACGCCGACCAGATCGGGGTCCATGCCGAAGCGGCCGCTGACATAGCGATAGACATGCGCGTGGGTGTCGATCATGCCCGGGATGACGATGCGGCCGCGGACGTCGATGGATTCCTTGGCGCTGGTCGGCAGGATGTCCTTCTGCACGGCCGCGATCTTGCCGTCGCGCACCGCGACGTCCATCACGCCGTTGATGCTTGAAGCAGGATCGATGACATGGCCGCCGCGCAGCAGCAGGTCATAGAGTTTGGTGTCGGACATGGCAGATCTCCAGGTCAGCGGTGCTGGCGGATTGGCAAATTATAGGGGAGCGCAACAGGAATTCACACGCTTCGTTGCATCATTGATGATCGTTCCGCACGCGCGAGCGCCCAAATCTTCATCGACGCGGTTCGAGCTCATGCGCTAGCATGGCAAGACATGGGTGCCGCGGATGCTGATAGGGCTTCGCTCCAGAAAGCATATCTCGCCGTTCGAGCTTGTCAGGCCGGCAAGCCTCGAAGCCGCTTGCCGCGCATTGTCTGCACTCGGCCGCAATGTCGCGATGGCCGGCGGTATCGATCTCATCGACCGGCTGAAGCTCGGCGAAGCGGTCGATCGCGTGATCCATCTTTCCGGTGTCCGCGAGCTTTCCGGCATTCGCCGCGATGGCGATACGGTTTCCATCGGTGCGCTGACGACCCACGCCGAGGTCATCAGCAATCCGCTTCTTGCGGAGGTGCTGCCGGATTTGCCGGCCATCTGGCGTGGCGTCGCCAATCCCCGCGTGCGGCACACCGGCACGATCGGCGGCAATCTGATGTCGGCGATGCCGCACTACGATGCTGCTCCGGCGCTGCTGGCGCTCGGCGCTTCTCTCGTCAAAGCTGGCACCTTGCTGGAGCGAGTCCGTATTCCGATCGCTCCACACCAGAGGCTGCTGGCGGAGCGCTCGCTGCATCCGATCATCTCGGTCTATCTCGGTGCGCGCCTGGAAGGCGGAAAAATTCACTCCGCGCGGATCGCGGTCGGCTGCTGTCATGCGCAGCCGGCCACGGCCGACTTGCCGCTGGCCGGCGTGTCTGTGACCTCGCTCGGCGCTGACGCCGCCGCGATTGCAAGCAAGGCTGCGGCTTCCTTCGCCGAGCCGCTCAGCGATGGCCTTGCCAGCGGGTCATATCGCCGCCGGATGATCGAGGTGCTGACACGGCGTCTTCTCATCAAGCTGGGATCGCAGCCGTGAGCGACGTCGCGATTTCATTCGAGCTCAACGGTAAGCCGCACAAGCTTACGGTCGCGCCGAACATGACGCTCGCTGACCTGCTGCGCGAGCGCTTCGCGCTGAACGGCTGCAAGGTCGGCTGCGACGAAGGTGTGTGCGGCGCCTGCACCGTGATCGTCGACGGCGCGTCGGTCTCGGCCTGCAACACGTTTGCTTTTGCGATCGACGGGCGCTCGATCGCCACGATTGAAGGCCTCGCCAACGCTGGCACTCTGCACCGCGTGCAGGAAGCATTTCTCGAAAGCGGAGCGTTCCAGTGCGGCTTCTGCACGTCCGGCATGATTCTTTCGATTGCGACGCTCTTGGCGCGAGAGCCCAAGCCCGACGAAGCGACGATCCGTGACTGGCTTGCCGGCAATATCTGTCGCTGCACCGGCTACCGCCAGATCCGCGACGCCATCGAACGCGTCATGCATGATGCGCCCGCCGAGGCCTTGTCATGAATGCGCTCGTTCCCCCGCCCGACACGCCGTTCGGCGAAGCTCGTAACAAGGTGACGGGCGGCGCGGTCTACACCTTCGATTTCACCTTGCCGCATATGCTGCACGGCAAGCTTCTGCGCAGCCCGTTGCCGCACGCCCGCATCCGCGGGATCGATGCGAGTGCGGCCGAAGCGATGCCCGGCGTGGTCTGTATTGTCACCGGCGCCGATACGGCGGCCTTGCGCGACCCGTTCTACGGCGTCTCGCTGCGCGACCAGCCGGTGTTGGCGACCGATCGCGTGCGCTATGTCGGCGATCCGGTCGCTGCCATTGTCGCCGTTGATGAGATCACGGCGTTCCGCGCTGCCGCGGCGATCAGGGTCGACTACGAGCCGTTGCCGGCGCTGATGACCATCGATGATGCGCTTGCACCCGGCGCTGTGACGATGTTCGATGAGCCGACGCGCGGTCTTCCGCTGAACGTCGGCAAGGGCTGCACCAGTGTCGCCGATCCGGCGCCGAATGTGCTCTACGCCTGCTCGTTCGCACATGGCGACGTCGACCGCTGGCTCGATCAATCCGCCAAGGTGTTCACCGACACGTTCTCGATCGGCAGAATCAACCATTTCCATCTCGAGCCTTATGTAAACGTGGCGCGCTGGAGCGGCGACCGGCTCGAAATGTGGTCCTGTAATCAGGACCCGTTCGTGCTGCGTGCCGACATTTCGCGTATCTTCGGCATCGGTGTGCATGCGGTTCGCATTCACACGTTGCTGGTCGGCGCGGGCTTCGGCGGCAAGTCCTATTGCAAGATGGAGCCGCTGGTCGCGCTGATGGCGCGCAAGGCGGGTGCGCCAGTGCGCCTCGTGTTGTCGATGGATGAAGGCCTGCTGACGCTGGTGAAGCATCCGGCGCAACTGACGTTGACGACCGGCGTGGACGCCGAGGGCCGATTGATGGCGCGCCGCGCCGACATTGTGCTCGATGGCGGAGCTTATTCGGACGCTTCCACCCTCGTTGCGCTCAAGTGCGCATTCCGCATGGGCGGCTCCTATCGCTGGCGCGCCATCGATGCCAGGGCCAAGGTCATCCGCACCACGACGGTGCCCTCGGGCTCGTTCCGCGGCTTCGGCGGCACGCAGGGGACGTTCGCATCCGAGCGGCAGATCGACATGATCGCGCGGAGGCTCGGTGACGATCCGCTGATGTTCCGTGAGCGCAATCTGCTGAAACCCGGCGAGCCCTACGCGCCGAATGACAGCGGTATCGACAGCGATCTCGTGGCGGGGCTCGAGGAAGCCGCCGAACGCGTCGGCTATCGCAAGCCGCGCGAGCCTGGCCACGGCATCGGGCTTGCGATCGGCGTGAAAGATGCCGGCGGCACCGGCAACCACGCGCAGGCGCTGGTCCGCGTGACGCAGGGCGGCGAGGTGATGGTCCATGCCGCGCTGGTGGAGATCGGCCAGAGCGCGCCCGAGGCGATGTGCCGGATCGCGGCCGAAACGCTCGGCCTGCCGCTGCACCGCGCCACCTATGCGGCGGTCGACACCGATCACAGCCCGCCAGACAACGGCACCCATGTGAGCTGCGGTACGCTCGTCACCGGCCTTGCGGTCGAGCAGGCGGCGCGGGATGCGCGGCAGCAGATCGTGCAGTTCGCGGCCCAGCAGCTTGGCTGCGACGCAGGCGAGATCGTGCTCGAAGGCTGGGAGGCGCGGCGCGGCAACGAATCCTATCCGCTCGAGCCGATGATCCGCCGTTACTATGGGGGCATCGGCTGGGAGTTCATCGGCCGGGGCAGCTTCAAGGAGCCGTATTATCCCGATGCGCCGATGGGCGCCCGCAACCTGTCATGGATGCCGTGCTGGTCGGCCGCCGACGTGAGCGTCGATCGCGAAACCGGGCAGGTCACGGTGCATAAGCTCGTGGTTGGCTCCGATCCCGGACGCGCGCTGAACAAGCAGGTCTGTCATGGGCAGGTCGAAGGCGCGGCGATCCAGGCCTTTGCCCAGGCGCTGTTCGAAGAGCTGCGCTACCGCGGCGAGGCGCCCGAGAATGCGACGCCCTTGACCTATCGTGTGCCGCGCTATCGCGACATCCCCGAGCTCTTCGAGAGCTTCATTGCCGAGCATCGGCTCGCCAGAGGTCCTGGCGGCCTCAAGGGGATTGGCGAGGCCGGCATGCTGGGCATCGCGGCGGCCATCGCCAACGCGATCGAGGATGCGACCGGCGCGAGCTTGACGGCGGCGCCGTTCACGCCCGAGAGGGTGCTCGCCGCGCTGGATGCGCTGTCCGCCAAATAGTGACGCCGCGCCGCTCAACTATTTGTCGATACGTTCCCAAACCAGTTCCTGATGCTGCATCACGCCGGCATAGAGCCTTCGCGGCGGCGCCAGCACCATCGCACCATTCTCGAAGCGCACATGGCGCACCTGATCGCCGCCGACGCGGCTGGCCTCCGAAGAGGCATCCACCCGTGTCGACAGCGTCGTGCCGTCGAACGAGTAGTTGCCGGCATAAGACATGAACTGGCGCGGCTCGCCGTCGAGCTGCGCGCGCCCGTCGCACAGCACCGCCATCATGCGGCCGTCGGCCTGGAAGGTGACGAGGCCCATCGCCAGCGGTCCGTAAGGCTGCGGCAGCACCGCGCCGTTGTCGTCACGCCCGATGGTGCTTTTCAACCGCCAGATGCCGACGATGCGCGGGTCTATCGTGGTCATGATTTCTTCCAGACGTCTTGTTCGTCGATGACGCTGACATGGGCGGCAACCACATGCCAGCCGTCGGGAAAGCGCACCCAGGTCTGCATCTGCCGGCCGACCTTGCCCGGGGCGGTCGGGCGATGAAACAGCGTCGAGGCCACGGCACAGTCGCGGCCGTAGGTGGTGATCACGGTCTTGGAGATGGTGCGGGCGAGGCCCGTCGGCTTGCGCGCTGCGCGGAACGCCGCGATCTCGTCGAAGCCGTAAAGGATTTCCTGGCCGCCATAGCGGATGGTGCGTGGGTCGATGCGGAACGTGTCGTCCAGCACCGCGACGTCGTTGCTCACCAGCGCTTTTTCGTAGCGGTTGAAGGCGGCCGTGACCTCGGCCACCACCTCCGGCAGATCGATTTCCATGAACATTGCCCCTTCGCGTTCCGGCCTTTGGCCGGTGGGCAGTTTTGCCGCTCGGCACACCGGCTGCAACAGCGCAGAAAGCAAATCGGCCGCAGCAGGGCTGCGGCCGATTGATTGACTTTGCTTCGTCGCGGCTTAGCGCTGGGCGCGGCGGTCGTTGTTGACCCGCGCCCTGGGCTTCGGTGCGGGCTCTGCCGCGCCGAACAGCCGGTCGAAGAACGACGGGCCGCCGCCGAACAGGCCGCCGCCGGAGCCGCCGAAGGTGCCGGGCTGCATCTTGACCGGCGCCGTGGTCGAGCCCTTCGGCCGGTCGATCGCGATGTCGGCCACCTTGCGCTCGGAGCCCTTGAGGATCGAGAGCAGCTTCTGATCGCGGCCATAGATGTCGTCGCGGATCTGCAGCTTGCCCTCGTCGTCCACGAAGGCTGTCTGATAGGTGAGATGCACCGGCACGTAGTGCGGGAATTGGATGTTGATCTCCGAGCCGCCGAACATCTTCTGAAGCCGATCCGCCGTGTAGTGTTCGTTCGGCAGCACCAGCGACAGCAGCACCTCGCCGTACTTCAGCGGGTTCTCGACGCGCATGCAGCCGTGGCTGTAGGCGCGCTTGTCATGAGCGAACAGGTTCTTGTCCGGCGTATCGTGCTGGTAGACCAGGAACTTGTTCGGGAAGTTGAAGCGGATGCGGCCGAGCGCGTTGCGCTCGCCCGGCGGCTGATAGATGCGCACGGTGCCGTCCGGGTGCTGCTCAACCTTGAGGCCGATGCGCTCCATCGCCTGGGGGTCCTGCTGAAGCGCCGGCAGGTACTCGTTCTGGATGATCGAGGGCGGCACGTTCCAGGTCGGGTTGACCGTGATGTACTTCATTTCGGCGGAGATCAGCGGCGTCGGCAGGTTCGGCTTGCCGACTACCACCTTTGTCTTCCACACCTGCTGGCCGTCGCGCAGGACGCGCAGCGTGTAGTCCGGAATGTTGACCATCACGTAGGTCTTGCCGAGGTCGCGCGGCACCCAGCGCCAGCGCTCCATGTTGGCGATGATGATGTCGACAGTCTTCTCGCGCTTCGGGCCGTTGATGGCGTCGAGCGTCGCCGACGTAAGCTGGCCGGTCGGGGACAGGCCATGCTCCTTCTGGAACTTGGCAATCGCACCGGACAGTTCCCGGTCGTAGTTGGTGTCGCCATTGGCCGAATTGATGCCGAAGCGCTCGCGCAATGCGGGCACCCGCGCGTCGGACATCAGAACTTCCTGGCCCTTCTTGTCCTTGCTATATTTCAGCGTCGGCCCTGACGGGATCATTGGCTTCTCGACATCCGAGCCCTTGCGCGCCTCGGCGAGCTTCGCTTTCAGCGCCTTGAACTGCGGCTGCGGCGGGTTGTAGCTGTCGAGGGCTTCGGCGACGTCCGAAGCCTGTGCCAGCTTCGCCAGCACCTCGGCCGGTTCGGGCTTCACGAGATCGTAGGAGATGTCGCCCGAAACGCGGGTGAAGTTCACCTGGCCGGTCTGGGCGCGCCGGGCATAAGTCAGCACCGTGTCGGTGAATTTGATTTCGGCATCGACGAGCGCATCCGCGTCGCCGGACTTGATCTGCGGCATCACATAATCGGCCGGATCCATGCCGTTGGCTTCGATGCCGGCGAGATAATCGGCGGCCGCCTTCGCGCGGCTGTTCAGCGCGCCATCGGCGACCCAGAGCGGGGCGAAGTCGCGGCTCGCATAGAACTGCTCGATTGAAGCGCGTTCCTTCTTGCCGCCGATGAAGCGGTCGAACTTGCCGGAGGCGATCTGCTCCTTGAGCCTGTCGGCGATCGCGCTGCCGGCCGAAGGGGTTTTGTCGGTCGAAGTGGCCTTGGCAGGGGCTGCGCTCGGCGCCGAATTGGTCAGATCGCCGGTGTTGGCGCTCTTGTCGGCGCTCGGGGTGTCCTTGACGGCGATCGCGTCCGTTGTGGCGGCCGCCGGGGCCGCCGCGGTCTGCGTCTTGCCCTGGGCCGATTGGGCCAAGGCCCCGCCGGTCGAGGTCAGCGCTAAGGCGGCAGCCAGCGCCGTACCTGCCAGCAGGTGATCAAACCGCGGATGTCGCATGCAGTTCTCCCCGAACCCCGCTCCGAAGGCGGGGGCCCTCTGTTCGGCTCTTCAGGCTATTTCAGCCCGACAAGGTTAAATATCAGGACCGGCAGTTCTTTGATACCGGCCCGCCAAATCGTGTGACGGTATTTTGCGTCCGGAATTGGGAATTGTCCCCGGAAATCAGCGATTTTTGCCCGGTGTTGCGACTCCGCACCACCGGGTTCTACAGCCTGCTCGGCGGTCCTATCGCTATACCGATGGAATGATCTTGAACCAGGGGAAGGCCCATCCCAGCAGCGTCGGCGGCCAGGGCAGAGCCATGAACTGATCGAAGGCGAGCCAGATGCCGAAGATCAGGACCGTGACGTAGGGGATCACGAGTTTCCAGCGCTCCGGTCCTTCGACACGCATGAACAGGACGACGAAGATCGCGGCCGTTGGAATGAGCCCGATCACCGCCATCGAGGCCATGAAGCCCAGCAGATAGCCGTAGAACCGCGCCGAGCGCTCGATGATGGTGCGCAGCGGCAGATGGCCGGTGTCGGACTCGAGATCCATATGAATCTTCTGCTCGACCTCATGCTGCGCCTGCTCGGCGAGGCTGCCATCGGCCGCGGCGGCCGGCTTGCGGCAAAGTTCGTTGAACAGACTCAGGCCCGCGACCACCAGTGCGATGATACCGACGATCATCGGCACGAGCTTTGCGGCGAACGCCCAGGACTGCGCCGCAACGACCATCGCGCCGACCATCACGATGAAGAACATCGTGAACAGGTGTTGCGGCTTGAAGTGCGGCGCCTGGAAGTTCGACAGCATCCCTTTGACGCCGCCTTGCCGGCGCACGTCGGTAAGGAACGGCCGCACCAGGCCGATCACGGCGAGCGCGAGCAGGATGATAACCACCGGGCGGGTAAGCCACGAATAGCCGTAACGCTCGATCGAGATGAACATGTAGCGCTCGATCGAGTCACCGAGCACGAGGCCGAGCACCAACGGCGGCCGCGGCCATTTGAACTGCTTCATCAGCCAGCCGAACACGCCGAACGCCAGCAGCGCGATCAGGTCGCCCCAGCTGCGCGAGGCCTCGAAAGCGCCGATGTAAACGACGCTCAGCACCGCGGGCAGAATGAGCGTGTAGCGCAGCGTGGCAAGCTTCGCGAATTGCGGGCTGAAGGCGTAGCAGGCGCCGGCGCCGAGAATGTTGGCGAGCGCCACCGACCACACCATCGCGTAGGTGATGTCGAGGTTCTTGTGCAGCATGTCCGGGCCCGGAACGAGCCCGTGGATCAGGAAGGCGCCGAGCAGGATCGCCATGGTGGCGCTGCCCGGCACCCCGAAGGCCAATGTCGGCACCAGCGCGCCGCCTTCCTTGGCGTTGTTGGAGCTTTCCGAGGCGATGACGCCGCGCACGTCGCCCTTGCCGAAGGTCTGGGCCGCGCCTTTCTCGGTCTTCAGCGCGTGGCCGTAGGCGAGCCAGTCCACCACCGCGGCGCTGATACCCGGAATCGAGCCGATGCCGCCGCCGATCCAGGAGCAGCGCATGATCAGCCACCAGTTCTCGAAGCAGTCCTTCACGCCCTGCCACTGGCCCTTGTAGATGTCCTTGTTGCTAACGCCGTGCGCGATGGCGACGCGGGCGATCAACAGGTCGCAAAGCTCCGGCAGCGCGAACAGGCCGAGGAGGATCGGCGTGATCGGCAGGCCGTCCCAGAGGTAGAGGCTGTCGAAGGTCCAGCGCAGCGTTCCGGTCTGCGGGTCCGATCCGATCATCGCGATCATGACGCCCAGGCAGCCGGCGGCGGCGCCGCGCAGCGGCGCGCTGCCGGACAGCACCGCGACCATCGATATGCCCAAGACCGAGAAGGCGAGCAGCTCCGGCGAGCCGAGATAGAGCATCACCGGGCGCAGGATCGGGATCGACACCGCAAGCAGCATCGCGCCGAAAACGCCGCCCATCAGCGACGACATGTAAGCGGCAGAGAGCGCGCGGCCGGCTTCGCCGCGCTTGGCCATCGGGAATCCATCCAGCACCGTTGCCGCGGAGGCTGCACCTCCGGGCACGCCGAACAGGATGGCTGGAATAGGATCGCCGGTCGCCGTGGTGGCGCCAAGGCCGAGCAGCAGCGCGAAGGCCGAGTAGGGGTCCATGCCGAAGGTGAACGGCAACAGCATCGCGGTACCGGCGAGCCCGCCGATGCCGGGCACGATGCCGAGCACCAGCCCCATCACGCAGCCGAGCATCAGGAACATCAGGCGATGCGGCTCGATCAGGGCAATGAACGCCTTGCCCGCCGCCGCCGCCATGAAAGCTGCATCCGCTCCAATGGCTTCCATGGCTCAGCGACTCTCTACCTGCATCGGGGCTCCAATCACGCGCACGTCCGTTGTTGCTTCACGGCTTTGCAGCCGTTTTGGGCGACAGCGCCTGCCTCGCCCGTTCTATCAGATGCTGTGGCGTCGCATAGAGACTTGCGACCAGCGTCTGCAGTTCGTCGCCGGGAAGGGGATCGACGTCGAGCTGCATCTTTTCCGCCTCGGCGCGGAGCGTCTTGTCGTTGAGCGCTGCGACGAACGCCTTGCGCAGCGCTGCTGTTCGATCGGCCGGGACGCCCGGCGGCATCACATAAGGCCGGCCGAACAGGCCCTGGCTGAAGACAAGCTCGATGGTCTTGCGGTCGTCTTCGGTGCGGGCGAGGTCGGCGGCGCGAGGCACGCCCCGCTTGTTGAGGTCGTCGTGGCCCTTGTTGCTGAGCTGGACCAGCACGCGGATGGTATCTTTTGAGAACCAATCCGGGTGCATGGTCTCGATGCCGGTCCAGCCGATGCCGCAGGCGCCCTGCACCTCACCGCGTTCGAGCGCGAGCGTGATCTCGCGGCTGCCCGGATAGCCGGTGACGATCTTGAATTTGGTGCCGAGGATGTTGTTGAGCAGCAGGGGCAGATCGTAGGTGGTCGCCCCCGGATTGCTGGCGCCGATGATCAGCTCATGCGTCAGCATATCCTTGAAGGTCTTCACCGGCGCGTCGCTGCGTACGTAACAGACATAGACGTCATTGTTGGCGCTGCCGAGATAGACGAGCTTGCTCGGATCGTGCGGCACCGGCTGATCGCTGAGCAGCGGTTGCAGCACGGCGCCGGGAAAGATCGCGCCGATCGCGGTGCCGTCCTTCGGCGCGACCGAATAGATGTAGCCCGCGGCGCGGTTCGAGCCTGCGCCGCTCATGTTCTGCACCACGATCATGGGATTGCCCGGAATCGCCGAGCCCATCGTGCGCGCCAGCAACCGCGCATAAGTGTCGTAGCCGCCGCCAGCCGACGAGCCGACCACCATGGCGATCTGCTTGCCTTTGTAGAAAGCTTCGACCGGATCCTGCGCCGCGGCCGCGCCGCTCAGCGCGCATGCCAGCGGAAGGCACGCGAATGCTGCGGCAACAAGCCGAAAACAACAGCCGACAGGCATCCAAGCGTCCCGCGTTCCATCCCAAGCGACCGCCGTTTCTTGTTCCCCCGCGTTTCGCTCGCGGCCGGAGGTTTTCAGGGCGGTGTGCGACTGTCAACTCTATGCGCTCATCCGCTTTCCGGGCAGCGGAACGTGATAGCTTCTGCGGTGGCCGAAGCGCCTCTGACGCTGTAGGTTTCGGCGCTGCCGGAACCCGCGACACGCGGACGCAGGCGGCAGTGCCGCCCAAACGAGTGGCAGTCAAAAGCGACAGGTGAGGATCATGATCGACTTCTATGGATTGACCAGCCCCAACGTGCAGAAGATTTTCATCATGCTCGAGGAGTGCGGGCTTCCTTACAATTTCAAGCCCGTCGACGTCTGGGCGAGCAAACAGCACACGCCCGAATTCGAAATGCTCAATCCCAACAAGAAAATCCCGGTGATCGTCGATCACGACGGTCCGGGCGGCAAGTCCTACACGGTGTTCGAGTCCGGCGCGATCCTGATGTATCTTGCCGAGAAGACCGGCAAGTTCATGCCGAAGGACACCGCGTCCAAGTACGAAGTCATCCAGTGGCTGATGATCCAGGTGTCGGGCATTGGACCGGCATTCGGCAACTTCACGCATTTCAATCTGTTTGCGCCGAAACCCAACGACTATTCGCTGAGCCGCTACAAGACCGAAATGCTGCGACTCTACGACCTGCTTAACAAGCGGCTCGGCGAGGTGAAGTATCTCGGCGGCAAGGAATACTCGATCGCCGACATGGCGACCTTCCCGTGGACGCGGCAGCATCAGGCGCAGGGCGCTTCCCTCGACAATCTGCCGAACTTCAAGCGCTGGTTCGAGGATATCTCGGCGCGGCCGGCGGTGAAGACGATGATCGCCAAGCAGGGCGAGATCAAATCGAGCCGCGAAACCGCGACCGACGATCACAAGGATCGCTTCTTCAACCGCGGCAAATACGCCCGGGCTTGATGGCGATGGGACGTATGTTCTGGAAGCAGTCCCTCGCCTTGATTGCAAGGCGAGGGACTGCGTGCCTGCTGTTCATGCTGTGCGCGTTGACCGCGTTCGGCGAGACCGCGCGCGCCGAGGATCCTTTTCCGTCGCACCAGATCACGCTGATCGCGCCGTTCGCGGCCGGCGGCTCGGCCGATATCGTCTCGCGCATTCTGGCCGAAGGCCTCGGCACGCGGCTCGGTCAGACCGTCATCGTCGACAACAAGCCCGGCGGCAACAGCGTCATCGGCATCCGCGAGGCGATCAAGTCGAAGCCTGACGGTTACACGATCCTGCTCGGCTCGCTCGGCGCCAATGTGACGCCGGCGCTGATGCAGAAAGACTACCCGTTCGACCCGCTGCGCGACTACATGCCGATAGCCACCGTTGCCGAATGGTCGGCGTTGTTCGTCGTGAACAAGAAAGTTCCGGTGTCCAACCTCAAGGAATTCATCGCCTACGCGAAAGAACGCCCCGGCAAGATCAATTTCGGCGCCACCGGTTATGGCGGGCTCGCGCACATGGTCAGCGAAGTGTTCATGCAGCAGACCGGCATCAGCATGCAGCATGTCCAGTACAAAGCCGGCTCGCAGGCGACCACGGATCTCCTGTCGGGTGCGATCGATGCCCACATGATGAGCTCGCCGGTTGCGGCGGGCCAGATCGAAAGCACGCAGCTCAAGTTCCTGGCAGTGGCGAGCAAGCACCGGCTCGGCGTCGCGCCGAACGTGCCGACCATGGCGGAGGAAGGCTATCCCGGCATCGATCAGACCAACTGGCAGGCGATCTTCGCGCCGCCCGGCCTGCCGCAGCCGATCCGCGACCGGCTCGCGCAGGAGATTCTTGCGGTGGCGAGCGATCCGGCGACGCAGGCGAAGATGAAGCTCGGCGGTTTCGAGCCGCTGCCGCTCGATGGTCCCGCGACCGAACGAATGTATCGCGATGAGATCGTGCGCTGGACGGCGATCATCAAGGAGCGCGGGCTCGGCGATCGGTACCGCTAGAGTTTGATCCGCTCAAATCGAAGCGCCGGAATTCTCGGCCCTGGGTCCCCGCTTCCGCGGGGACGAACGTGGAGAGAGTTTGCCGGACCATCAACCGTTCGTCCCCGCGGAAGCGGGGACCCAGTCCTTTACAAGGCGATTTCAACGATTTTGAATCATGCTCTAGCGCGAGCCCCTGGAAACAAGCTTGGCGTTTGATACACCGACGCTCACATCGATATCGCGCTGACTTCTCTCCAGTTGGCGCGCGTGCTCTTCGTAGTCGAGCGCAAGCGCCTCGAATTTTTTGGCAATCACCTCGCTCGCACAGCGAGCCGCCATGCGACGGCAGCGCGCGGCGGATTGCAACAATGTGTTTACGTCGGTCATGCGTTTCCCTGGAACCGACTGACAGCAGGTCATGCGCGGCAGGTGAGGACGCGATGGTGCAGCCGAATTCTTTAATCGCTCGTTAGAGCGATCGCGGACTCACTGTCTTATTGCGGCACTTCTTTGTGGCGCACTCGCGTCAAAGGACAAAACAAAAACCACAGCAAGTGTTTTTGCCGGCGACTCCGCTGCGAAAGCGGTTACGCCGCAACGCTTTGCGGCTCCGGCTGCTTGTAGGCCTTGAGCCGCGGCATCACTTCTTTGGCGAAGATCGTCAGATTCGAGACCGTGTCCTCGTGATTGAGGAAGCCGGCGTGCCCCATCATCAGGAGATTGCCCATGCCGCCGCAATACTCCGTGAAATCGACGATCTGCTGATAGACCTGATCGGGCGTGCCGCAGAACAGGATGCCAGCGTCAATCAAGTCCTGCACGCTGCCGGAATGCATGCTGATGACGCGGCCGTCCTTTGTGAAACTCCGCGGCGGTGTCATGCCGCGCAGCATCTTGGCGTTGTCGTCGGCGCTGAGGAAACCCGGCGGATTGCGGAACGGCACGTGGACGATGGCCGATGAGCGCAGATAGCCGGCGATCAGTTCGCCACGGCGGCGGGCCTCGGTTTCGGTGGCGGCGGTTGCCACCAGGCCCAGATAGGCAAAGCGGTCGGGCGGAGCAGGGCGCTTCCACTTCGCCTCATAGCCCGCGCGATAGGCATCCTGCAGCGGCCGCGTGGCATAGCCCGAGCCGAGCGTCGCCATCACGTAGCCCTTGCCGCCGAGAAGCTTCGCCTGCGTCGTGCTGCCGGTGGTGGTCCAGACCGGCGGATGCGGCGCCTGCACCGGCCGCGGCCAGATGTTGACGTGCCGGTAATGGAAGTGCTCGCCCTCCCAGTTGAACGGTTCGCCCTGGTGCGTCATCGCCTTCAGGATGAAGTCATGCGACTCCCAGAAGCGATCCATGACACCGACCGGATTCTGGTTCGACGCCGGGAACTCGTAAGGCACGCCCTTGATGAAGCCCATGTCGAGCCGGCCGCGCGACACCACGTCGATGGTGGCAAGCTCCTCGGCGCAGCGCAGCGGGTCGGGACGGTGGCCGATCGGGTAGCCGAGCACCAGGATGCGCGCGTTCTTGGTTTCGCGCGCCAGCACCGACAGGCCCACGATCACCGTCGACGACATGCAGGTCGCGGTCTGGTGATGCTCGTTGACCATGATGTTGAAGCCGAGCTCGTCGGCGAGCTTCCATTCATCGTAATAGCGATGGAAGAGATCGCCCGCGACCTTCGGATCCATTGCCGCATTCGGCAGGTTCACGCGCAGCGAACCCTGATGATTGTTCCAGGCCGGGAAGTAAGGCTGCTCGGTGAAGTGGTAAACCTGCATGCGTCGTCTCCTCAGGCGCGGCGCGAGCGTTGCACGCCCGGCTGCTGCGCGTCGGCGAAGCCGAGCGTGCGGCGGGCGAAGTCGTCGGGTTGCTCGATATGCGGAAAATGCCCGGCGTGCTCGATGGTCTCGAAACGCGCGTTCGGAATGAGTGCGCCGTAGCCGCGGCCATAGGTTTCGCTCAGGATGCGATCGGCGGTGCCCCACAGGAACAGCGTCGGCACGCTGACGCGGTGCAGCCGCGACTTGAGCTTGGGGTTGTGCATGTAGGGCGACCACGCGAGCCGCGCATAGGCTTCGCGGTTGCGCGCCGCGGCCAGCGACACCGCCTCGGGCAAATTCTTGTAGTCACGCTCGCCGTTTTTCGGATCGTGGTAGGCGAGCTTGTTGAACTCGTCCGGCATGATCGACCAGATGTCGACGATATCGCGGGTCTCGCGGTCGCCGATCTTCACGCCGATGGGATTGCCCATCACCAGCGCGGCGAGACGCGTCGCATTTTTCACCGCGATCTCAGCCGCGATCCAGCCGCCAAGACCGACGCCGACCACCAGCACATCGTCGAGGTCGAGCTGCTCGAGCAGATCGAGATAGAAGTAGGAGACGTCATCGACGGTGCTCATGCCCTTTGGCAGCTGTGAGGTGCCGAAGCCGGGGTGCGATGGCGCGATCACGCGGCCGCCGCGCTCCAACGCTTTGAGCACGGGCGCGTCGAAGTCGATGCCGATGCCTGGATGCAAAAAAAGGATCGGCCGGCCGTGCCCCCGATCCACCAACTCGATCGTCGTGCCATTCACCGCGATCGAAGAAACAGCCCCTGCGCCCGCGGACATGCACCTACCCTTGCGTTCGAGCTTGCTTTGTTTTTCCGGCCCTGTTCATCCCATTGCATGACCGCAGGCGCTGTTTCAAGATCGCCGCGCATTTGCGCGTTCGCATGCGAGGAACAACGCCATGGATACCGCCGAAAAGCTCCCAGAAATCGAAATCCGGCCGAACTTGACCTATGCCACGCATGACAGCGTTGCGCTTGGGGGCGACCTTTATCTGCCCAAGCAGGCGGGTCCGCATCCGGTGTTGATCGGCGTACACGGCGGCGGTTGGGTGCAAGGCGCGCGCGGCGCGTTTCAGCACTGGGGCCGTTATTTCGCGGCGCGCGGTGTCGCGCTGTTCGCGGTGACTTACCGGCTCGCCAAGTCCGGGCAGAAGACCTTTCCGCATGCCGTGCAGGATGTGCTGGCTGCGGTGCAGTTCGTGCGCGGCAACGCCAAAAATTTCGGCATCGCGCCCGACCGCGTCGGAATTTTCGGTCATTCGGCCGGCGGCAATCTCGGCGCGCTCGCGGCGCTTGCCGGACGCACGCCGCTGTTCGCCAACGGCTATCCGCAGGACGAGTTTGCGAAAGAGAGCACCGAGGTGAAGGTGTTCGCCGGTCTTTACGGAGTCTACGACCTCGCGCAGATGTGGCAGACCTACAATCTGCAGAGCCCCGGCGCGAACAACATCGAGAAGTTCCTCGGCGCGTCGCTGGTCGACAACCGCCAGCTCTATTTCGACGCCTCGCCGATCAGCTATGCGTTGGCGGCGAACAACAAGATCGCGGTGCATTTGAGCGTCGGCACCGAAGATGATCTGGTCGACCGCAGATTCCACACCGAAGCCTTCGTGATGGCGCTGAAGCAGGCGGGCTTCTTCGTGCGCACCACGATCGTGCAAGGCGCGCCGCACTACTTCGGCAGCGATCCGATCGACGAGCCGAACAGCTCTTCGGGGTTTCTGGCGCCGCGATTGATGCGGTTCCTGCAGGAGAAGCTCTAATTCAAACGCTGCCGCTACGTTTGCATCGTTTGTCGGCAATGCGCCCGGCGTTTACGGCCGGCGCCGCAGGAAATCCGGGCTCGGCGCCGGGCCCCAGATAAAGGCGACCTGGTGACTCTCCCAGGTCTTGGGCCGCTGCGGCCGGTCCTGATGCCAGGGGCGGGGATCGAAATAGCCGAGCTCCTCGTCCTTCATCTGATCGAGTTCGGCGAAGAACTCGGTGATCCAGTCGTCGTGATCGCGGTGGAACGTCGCAACGTTATGACCAGGACCGAGCCGCACCGGACCCCAGGCAATCGGGATCTTGCGCTGGCCGAGAAGATCGCAGGCGCTTTGCAGGTGCGCGAAGTCTTTCAGCTCATAGGCGATGTGGTGCATGTGCACCTTGTCACCGCGGATGAAGTTCACGGTGTGATGGTCGGCGTTGCAACGCATGAACACGAAGAAGTCGCCGATCCAGTCGGAAACGCGGAAGCCCAGGACCTTGCCGTAGAACTCGGTTATCACCCTCGGCTCCGGCACGATGAACGCGACGTGGCCGAGCTTCAGCGCGCCGACGCCGAGCACTTGCTGGCCATTGCCGACATAGCTCCACTCGCGGAACAGCTCGATGGTGGTGCCCTTGGGGTCCTGGAATGAAAGCACCTTGCTGAGACCTGGCGTGGAATCGCTCTTCTCTTCCGCGCTGACGCCGTGACCCGCAAGCTCGCGGCGGATGGCCGCGAAGTCGGCGCTTGCCGGAACTTCAAAGGTGAGCTTGGCGCATTTCGGTTCGGCAGCTTTGACGAACTCGATCGCGAGCTGGCCGGTGCGCGTTGCCAGGAACGCGCGGTCGCGCTCGCGCGCGACGAGCCACAATCCCACGATCTGGGTGTGATGTTCGATCGCCTTGTCGAGGTCCGGCGTTTCGAACGTGGCATGGCCGAGCCGGAGCAGCTTGATCATGGCGGGCACCTCTATGAGGCTTCTGATTACGGAGACCTATTTGCGTCCGACGAGATCGACCAGCGCCGACATGCCGACGTGGCGATCGCCTTCGGACAGCGCTGCGTCGTATTCCGTGATCTCAACCGATGCGAAGTCGCCGAAAGCCTCCTGCAGCATCGACCTGGTGTAAAGCTGGTCCGCCACGCCGGGTCCGCCGGTCTTGTATTCCAGCTGCTTGAGACCATAGCCCTCGATCAGCACGAGCCCGCCGGGTTTCAGCGCGCGCTTGATGTTGGCGAACACGCGCGTGCGCGATGCCGGCACCAGGAACTGAAAGAAGATGCCGACGACTACGTCATAGGCTGCGTCCGGCCAGGTCCAGGTCTCGAGATCGGCAAGCTCGGTGCGCAACGCGACGCCGCGATCTTTCGCGAGCGCCTGCGCCTTCTTCAGGGCACTCGGCGAGAAGTCGATCGCCAGCACGTCGAGGCCGGCGCTTGCGAGAAACACCCCGTTGCGCCCCTCGCCATCGGCGATCGACAGCGCCTTCTGGCCCGATTTCAGCAGATGGGCCTTGCTCTTGAGGAAGGCGTTCGGCTCGGTACCGAAATGATAGCCCGGCTCCTTGAAGCGCGCTTCCCAACGATCGAATTCAGACATTTTCACTCCGCACTGGTGACAGCGGGAGGTTGATCGAGGCTGGAGGCGGTGACAAGGGCTTGGACGGGATGGCTGGTCCGACCTGATGACCTTGCGGCGCACGCCGACAGAGATTTTTCTAAGGGATCCCGGCTGCCGCTTTGGCGAGCGCACGCAGCGCGCCGCTCAACGCATCGACGGTGGGCTGCACATCGCTGCCAAGACCGTGACGTTTCGCGAGCCATGCCGGGTCGTTGTAGGACAGCCACGCCGCGCCTGACTCGTCCTGCCAGACCATGGCTTTGAGCGGCAGATCGATGCTGATGGTCTGCGCCGCCTGCATCAGCGGCGTGCCGCCTTTGGCGTTGCCGAAGATCAGCAGATCAGTCGGCCGCAGCCGCAGTCCCACTGCGGCCGCGCCCGCCGTGTGATCGACACGAGCGAACACGGTGAGGCCTTTGGCTTTCACCTCGGCTTCGAGCCGCTCCATCGTTTCCTTCGCGGCATAACTGCTGCGCACCGTGATCAATCCGTCCGCCGCCATGGCGCGCACTCCTGTCAGGCAGATCATTGCAACGAATGCTAACAGTCTCGTGCAGGTGCCCATTGCAGCACCGCTACGTCTGTCCGGCGGCTTCCAGGATCAGATCGGCGATGGCGTCGGGCTGTGAGATGAGACCGAGGTGGCTTGCCTTCACTTCGATGGTCTTCGCGCCCATGCGCTTAGCCATGAAGCGCTGCAAGTCCGGATTGATGGTGCGGTCCTCGGTCGACACGGCATAGAAGCTTGGCTTCGAGCGCCAGGCCGCCTGCGTGGTCTTGTCAGCGAGCAACGACCGCTTGAACGGTGCCTGCACGGCGTATAGCAGGCGCGCCCTCTCGGCCGGCAGGTCGCCGGCAAAGTCGTGCAGGAATGCGTTCTCGCCGAGTCGTCCCCAGTCGTTCGCCCAGACGATGCCGGCGGAAGCGGGCGGCGCCGGGTATTTGGCGGCCAGTGCCGGATAGTCCTCGCCCGCATCCGGCGCGCGCGCTGCAACATAGACCACGGCCGAAACCTTGGGATCGACGCCGGCTTCGCTGAGAATCATACCGCCAAACGAATGCGCCACCAGGACAGTCGGGCCCTCCTGCCAGGACAGAACGTCCTTGGTCGCTTCGACGGCCGCCTGCAACGTCGTCAGCGGGTTCTGAACGGCGGTGGCATTCAAGCCCTTGCGCTGCAACCGCGCGATCACCTCGGTCCAACACGAGCCGTCGGCGAACAGTCCATGAATGAGGACAATGTTCTGCACTTTGGGCGGCGCGGATTGCGCCTGCGCGGCGTCTCGCAAAAGCGCGCTCGCCGCGGCGGCGGCAGTTGCGCCAATAAAGGTACGGCGATCCATCGGAAGCCTCCTGATTTATCCGTTGGCGCAGACGCGATCGGCAACGCGGCCTGCGCTGCCTTGATTATAGGATTAAAAATGACAGATTGAGGCGCAGCCGGGCACCGCAGCCATCACTCGACCGTGATCCGCGTCGTCTCGACGATCTTCAACCAGCGCCGCTGCTGCTCGGCCATGTAGACGCCAAGCTCGTTCGGCGTGCTGGGCCGCGCCTGGGCGCCGATCTTGGCGAAAGCTTGCTCCACCTCGGGACTTGCGAGTGCTTTCGCCACCGCGTCGTTGAGCTGCTGCCGGATCGCAATCGGCGTGTTCGGCGGCGCGACGATGAAGCTGACCGACGCCGTGACGAACTGATCGAAGCCGCTTTCCATCATGGTCGGCAGGTCGGGTGCGAGCTTGCTGCGGGTGGCGCTGGTGACGGCGAGGCCGCGCAGGCGGCCTTCGCGAACATTCGGCAGGAGCTGCGTCAGAGCCGAGAACATCACTTGGATCTGGCCGCCCAGCAGATCGGACACGGCAGGTCCCCCGCCGCGATAGGGCACGTGGCTCATGTCGATCCCGGCGCGCGCCTTCAACAGCTCGCCTTCGATGTGGGGCAGCGAGCCGACGCCGGCCGAGCCGTAGCTGAGCTTGCCCGGCTGCGACTTGGCGAGCTTCACCAATTCGGCGACCGAGGTGGCGGCGACCGACGGATGCACCGCGAGGACCTCGGCGCTTTCGGCGAGATTCGCGACCGGCGTGAATGAATCGGCGGTGTAACCCGCGCTCTTTTGAATGAGCGGTCCGATCAGAACCGAGCTGGTGCTGCCGAGCATCAGCGTGTAGCCGTCCGGCTCCGCGGCCAGCACCGACTTGGCCGCGATGGTGCCGCCGCCGCCGCCAGGCCGGTTCTCCACCACAATCGGCTGGCAGAGCGCCGCCGCGATCTTGTCCGAGAGAAGCCGCGCCATGATGTCGGGTGGGCCGCCGGCCGGCGACGACACCACGAGCTTCACGGGTCGATCGGGAAACGCGCGCGCGTCCTGAACGATCAGGAGTTGCGCCGCGAGCAGAACAATAACGCTGACGATCTTGCGCCTCATAGTCTTCCTCCCGATGGAGCCGTTCTTTTTGTTTAGTGCCGCGCACCACCGCGTTTGCGAACGGACGATCGAGCCTCACGCCGCGTAGGCGGTGGGCACGGTCGGCTCCTTGTTCCACTCGCTGGTCGGCTCGTAGCTCCAGACCCAGTCAGAGCTGCCGTGCACGCTGCCCTTGCCGGTCGCGACCATGTCTTTCTGCGCGGCTGCGTCGCGCATGTGCTTGAACTTGGCGTTGGAGAACGACAGCCGCTGGATGCCGTGCACCCGCGGGATGCGGACACGGCGGAAGTTCGCAAAGGCCTCGACCGGGTCTTTCGCCGATTCCAGCCAGCGAGAGAGAATGTAGGCATCCTCGAACGCCTGGCAGGCGCCCTGGCCGGCATTGGGTAGCATGGCGTGCGCGGCGTCGCCGATGAGCTGGATGCGGCCGCGGCCCCAATTCTGCGTCAGCGGCCGTGTGAACAGGCCCCACTTCGAGCACTCGGTGACGATGCTGAGCAGCTTCGCGAGACGCGGCTCGGGATTCGGGAACGACAGCCGCATCTCATCGGGATCGCCGCGCGTCGACCAGCCTTCCTCGACCCATTTGTCGGTGTCTTCCTGGGTGACGATGTTCACCTGTCTGGTGCCGCGGATGTAGTAGGCGAGGAGATGGCAGCCCGGCCCGACCCATTGGATATGACCGGTCGGCTCCAGCACCTCCTTCGGCACGTCATCGCCGTTGAGCAGCGACCGCCACACCATCTGGCCGGTGTAGCTCGGGTTGTCGGCGCCATAGAGCGCGCGGCGGATCACCGAGCGCACCCCGTCGGCGGCGATCACGATCTCGGCCTCGACCTGCGCGCCATTGTCGAAGGTGAGCAGAACGCAATCGCTCCGCTCTTCGAGCGCAGTGAGGCGGTGCCCGAGGTGAGCGGCGCTGGGATCGAGCCCGCCCGCGAGCCCATCGAGCAGATCGGCGCGGTGGAATGTGTAATAAGGCGCGCCGTATTTCTCCGCGGCCTTCATCCGGTCATTGAGTTCGAGGAATTCGCCGGTCTGCATGTTGCGGGTGTAGATGCCAGGCGAGCGGGTGCCGACCGCAGCGATTTTCTCGCCGACGCCGATCGCGCGCAGCGCTTTCACGGCCTGCGGGCTGGTGTTGACGGCGGCGCCGATCTCGCCCAGCGCCGGCGCCTGCTCGAACACCTCGGCCTTGAGCCCGACGGATTTCAGCGCCTGTGCGGTGGCGAGGCCCGCGAGCCCGCCGCCAACAATCGCGATCTTGCAGCTCGATGGCATCCGTTCCTCCACTGCTCAAAAGCATCATGCCGCGACTTTGCTTTCCATCAAGGCGGTTCGCAGGCTTTTGCAACAGACTAGGCCGCGACCCGGCATTCTCAAAATCGATCCTGATAATGACCGGTCATTCACATGCTGAATGATCGGTCGTCGCGGCTGGACGCGATTGATCAAGTCGCGGCATTGCGTCCATTATCACCGCAAACAAATCAGACGTCACAAACGGGAGGAAGGGTCCATGATGGACCTCCGTCAGGTGAAACGCGGGCTCATCGCGTTGCTTGCCATCGTCGCGGCCGCAACAGCCCAGGCCCAGACTTTCCCGAGCAAGACCATCCGCATCATCGTGCCCTATGCGCCGGGCGGCAGCGTCGATCTGACGGCGCGGGTGATCGCGAAGAACCTGCAGGACAGCATCGGGCAGAGTGTGATCGTCGAGAACAAGCCGGGCGCCAACGCCGCGATCGGCATCGACGCGCTGGTGCGAAGCGATCCGGATGGCCACAACATCATCATCCTCTCGGACAGCCCGGTGACGATCAATGTCCATCTGGCGAAGCTCAACTATGATCCGCTGACGGACTTGGTGCCGATCAGCAAGGTGGTGTCGAGCCCCATCATGCTCGCCGCCAATGCCAGGTCGGGTATCGCCTCGATCCCCGATCTGGTGGCTGCCGCGAAGGCGAAACCGCTCAGCTACGCGGTCGCGGGCCGCGGCTCGTCGTCCAATCTCGCGGCCGAGCTTTTGCAGCGCGAACTCGGCATCAAAATGGAGGCCGTGCCCTATCGCGGCGGCGCACCGGCCGCCACCGCGGTTGCGGCCGGCGACGTCCCTCTCGGACTGTTCGACACGGCGGCGGTCCTGCCGATGATCGGCGACGGTCAGCTGGTCCCGCTCGGCGTCGCCGAGCCGACGCGCGCGAAGTCGATGCCGAACATCCCGACGCTGCGGGAAGCCGGCGTGCCGAACTTCAGCGCGCAATCATGGCTCGCGCTGTTCGTGCCGCGCGGCACGCCGGAAGACCGTGTGGCGCGGCTCAATGCCGAGGTGGCCAGGATCGCGGAACTGCCCGAGGCCCAGAAAGTTTTGGCCTCCGCCGGGCTGGAGCTTGCTCCCAACAGCGCGACCGAGATGCGTCGCATCATCGAGACGGACTTGAAGAAATGGGGCGATTTGATCAAGGCGACGGGATTGAAGGCTGATTGATGCGGACGTTGGGCAACTGAGACGCTGGCAGCCTTCAGTTTGTCCGCTCGCGCCCGGCTCGGCGCAGTTCGAACAGCGCCTCCTCGCCGTTGTGCGCAAACTTTGCGAAGAACCGCGACACCACGTCGAACTCGGCGCGGGTGACGTTCTGAAATAGCCGGTCGTTGACGCGGCGCAGGAGCGGATTGACGTCGCGGATCGCGGCCTCGCCGTGAGGCGATAGCCGCACCAGCACGCTCCGCCGGTCGCGGCTGTTGGCCTCCTTGACGAGCAGACCCTTGTCGATCAGGCGGCCGACCTCGGTGGTGACATGGGTCGCGGCGAGCTGGGTGTGATCGGCGAGCGCACGGATGGTGACGCCCTCTTGGCCCTGCCGGTGCGCGGTGCCGATCAGCACGATGAACTGCGACGCCGTGAGCGAGAGCGCGCGGCCGAAGGCTTCGCGGCAGGAATGCAGCCGGTCAAAGGCCAGCGCCATCAGATAGATGGTTTCGCGGAAGGCGGTATCGTTGCCGCCGACCAGCACCGCCGGCAGCGTCACGGTCGCGGGCGAGGTGAACGCCTTGGCTTTGCCGGGCTTGTTCGGTCGGACGTTGCGCGCCGCCGGCCGTTTTGCCGCCTGTCTTGTGGCCATGGAATCTCCCCGCAACCGGCCGCTTTATACCATGGCAGCTTGACCGCGTCCCAAATAGATACGTACTGTAGCTAAATTTTGAAGCTATCCGGCCCGCCGCGGGCCGTGCTGCTTGACCACAGGAGATCGATCATGAGCACGCTTTCCCCGGAACGGCCGAAGGCCGCCGCCACATCGCTGCGCACCGGTGCCGACTATCTGCGTTCGCTGAACGACGGCCGCGCGGTTTTCGTCGAAGGCGAGCGGGTCAAGGACGTCTGCAAGCACATGGCGTTCCGTGAGGCGGCGCGCTCGGTGGCGCGCCTCTACGACATCGCGGCGGCGCCAGAGAACCGCGAGGTGATGACCTTCACGTCGCCGCGCACCGGCGGGCCGGTGCATCGTTCCTATCAGATCCCGCGCTCGCATGCCGATCTGCGTCAGCGCCGGATGTTCCACGAGAAGTGGGCGGAGGCGACCTTCGGCCTGATGGGCCGTTCGCCCGACCACGTGGCGGGCTTCTTCACTGGCTACGCCTCGGTGCCCGAGGTGTTCGCCAAGGGGGGCCAGAAGTATGCCGATAACGTCGTCGCGTTTTACGAGAAAATGCGCGACGAGCATCTCTACCTCAGCTACGCGATCGTGCCGCCGCAGATCGACCGCAGCAAGCCGGCGCACAAGCAGAGCGATCCGGCGCTCTATGCCGGTGTGGTCAAGGAGCGCGACGACGGTATCGTCATCTCCGGCGCCCAGCAGCTTGCCACCGGCGGCGTGCTGTCCGACTGGCTGCACTTGAGCTGCATCCACCCGCTGCAGCCGGGCGACGAGAACTACGCCAACTGCCTCGCGGTGCCGATGAATGCGCCCGGCCTAAAGCTCTATCCGCGACGTCCGTTTGCGCTGCGCGCCGACAACAGCTTCGACTATCCGCTGTCGAGCCGCTTCGACGAGACCGACAACTACGTCATCTTCGACAACGTGTTCGTGCCCTGGGAGCACGTGTTCATCTACCGCAACATCGAGGTCAGCCGTGACCAGTGGTGGAAGACCACAGCACACACGCTGGGCAATCATCAGGCTCAGGTGCGTTATGTGACCAAGCTGCGCTTCCTGGCCGGCATGGCCCAGCGGATGAACGAAATGACAGGAAACGCCGCCACGCCTCCGGTGCAGGTGATGATGGGCGAACTCGCCGCCCTGGTCTCGATCTATGAGACCATGCTGCTCGGCCAGGAGACCGTGTCGGAAATCAAGAACAACGTGCTGTGGCCTTCGGCACTGGCGCTTTATTCGGCCATGGCCATGCAGTCGGAATTCAACGGCCGCATGCTTGAAATGGTCCGCGAACTCGCCGGCGGAGCCTTCATCACGCTGCCGTCGTCGCTGGCCGACCTCGAAAGCCCGGAAACGGCGGCGGATATGGAGCGTTTCCAGCGCTCTGCGTCGACCGACGCGAAGCACCGTGTCGCGTTGATGCGGCTGCTTTGGGACTTCCTCGGCTCGGAATTCGGCAGCCGCCACGCACAGTACGAGAAGTTCTACGGAGGTGCGTCATTCATCGTGAAGATGAACGTTTACCGCAACTTCGATTTCAAGCGCGCCGGCGCGCTGGTGGATGCCGCTTTGGCACTGCCGCCGGTCGATACCGCCGAGTAACTGCGACTGGAAGTAAGCCTTCGGCAACCGACTTTGTCAGGCAAAACCCTAGTCGGGGCGCCCATCGTTCTCGGGCGTCCGGAAACGGGCTCGTTGTCGCATTTTATGGCCTAAGCACAAACACTTATGAGTGCCGTGCGCCCCTTGCACATGGCCACCTTTTAACTATTAAAAGCAGGGTTTTCTGGTATACCCGGCCGACAAAAAATTGTAGCCCTCTTCAGGGGGAGGAGAGGAGTTTGTCTTTGGAAACGCTTTGGTCGCGCTGCCCAGATTGGTTGCGGGCGGCGCTTGGAAAAAGGCAGACGGTGGCTGTGGTCGCGGTGCTCGCGGCGGTAGCCGGTGCTGCTGTTTATGCCAGCGGCTCAGACAAGCGCAGCCCCAAGAACACAGTCGGCGCCGACACCGAAGTGTCCAGCCAGTCCAAGCGTCCGGCGCGCTTCGTGCCGACGGCCGCGCAATGGGCTTCGCTCGGCATCGAGCCCTGCAAGCAGATGGCGTTCCGCTCGGAGATCACCACCGAGGGCAAGATCGGCGTCAACGAAGACCGCTCGACATCGATCTTCCCGCCCTACGTCGGTCGCGTAACGCGGGTGCTGGCGAAGGCCGGCGACGAGGTGCAGCAGCGCCAGCCGCTATTCTATATTGAAGCCTCCGACATGGTGAACGCCCAGAACAATTTCCTGGCGGCGGTCGCTGGCCTGAATAAGGCGAAGTCGGCCGTTACGATTGCGGAAATCATCGAGAAGCAGAACCGCACGCTCTATGAAAGCAAGGCCGGCCCGCTGCGCGACTACCAGACCGCTCAGGCCACACTGGTTCAGGCGCGGTCTGATCAGCGCAACGCCGAGGCCGCGCTCGAAGCCGCGCGCAACAATCTCTCGATCCTCGGCAAGACCGACGACGAAATCACGGCGTTTCAGGAAAGCGGCAAGATCACCTCCGATACGCCGATCTACGCGCCGCTGTCGGGTACCGTGGTGTCGCGCAAGGTCGGTCCGGGACAGTACGTCAGCTATATCTCGACCGGCGCGGTCGATCCGGTTTTCGTGATTGGCGACCTCTCGACGGTGTGGATCGTCGCCTATGTACGCGAAACCGATGCGCCGAAGGTGCGCGTCGGACAGCGCATCGAGTTCACGATGCTCGCGTTCCCGAACCAGGTGTTCAACGCCACCATCGAACATGTCTCCGCTTCGCTCGATCCGAGCGTCCGCCGCCTGATGGTGCGGGCGACGATCGACAACACCGATCGCAAGTTCAAGCCGGAGATGTTCGCCACCGTGACGCTGTACGCCGATGAGGGCGAGACCTCGGTCGCGGTGCCGCGTGAATCGGTGATCTACGAAGCCGAGACCGCCCGCGTCTGGGTGGTGCGTCCCGACAAGACCCTCGAAGTCCGCCAGATCAAGACCGGCATCATCCGGGCCGGCATGGTCCAAGTGGTGCAGGGCCTGCAGGCCGGCGAGTCGGTTGTGACCAAGGGCAGCTTGTTCGTCGATCAGGCGGCAGGAACCTAAGCAAGCTGCCGATGGCAGCTAACCCGCGCCGCGTGCGCCGGACAAAGCCAGCATGGACGCCATCGTCGCATTTGCACTGAAGCAACGCGTCCTGATGGTCGTCATCTTCGTGATGACGATGATCGGCGGCGTGTTCGCGTTCATGCAGCTCAACATCGAGGCCTATCCGGATCCGACGCCACCTATGGTGGATGTCATTACGCAGAGTTCGGGGCTCTCGGCGGAGGAGATGGAGCGGTACATCACCATTCCGATCGAGGCCGCGACGTCCAATCTGAAAAACATCAACACCATCCGGAGCGTATCGCTTTACGGCCTCTCCGACGTCAAGCTGCAGTTCACCTTCGATTACACCTATGAGGAAGCGCTGCAGCAGGTGCTGAACCGTCTGGCGCAGCTGCCGCAGCTTCCCAACGGCGCGCAGCCGCAGATCTCCCCGATCAGCCCGATCGGTGAAATCTATCGCTACCGGCTTACGGCGCCGCGCAACTTCAGCGTCACCGACTTGAAGACCTTGCAGGACTGGGTGTTGGAGCGGCGCTTCCACGCCGTGCCGGGCGTGATCGACGTGACCGGCTGGGGCGGCAAGACGAAGACCTTCGAGGTCCAGGTCGACTTCAACAAGATGCTGGCCTTCGGCGTGACCTTCGCCCAGGTGCTCCAGGTCCTCAACAACAGCAACGTCAACGTCGGCGGCAACACCATCAACATTGGACCGCAGGCGGCGGTGGTCCGCGGCGTCGGCCTGATCAAGTCGCCTGAAGACCTCGCCAACACCATGCTGATCCAGAACAACGGCAATCCGGTTCTGGTGAAGGACATCGCCACGGTCATCGTCGGCAATCAGCCGCGGCTCGGCATTGCCGGCCAGGACGACGACAACGACGTGGTCGAAGGCATCGTGCTGATGCGACGCGGCGAGCAGAGCTCGCCAACCATCGCGCGCGTGCGTGCCGAGGTCGATCGGATCAACAACGGCAATATCCTGCCGCCAGGCGTCAAGATAGAACGCATCTACGACCGGCAGAACTTGATCGACACCACGACGCACACCGTGCTGCACAACATGATTGTCGGCATCGGGCTCGTCTTCCTGCTGCAATGGCTATTCCTCGGCAATCTTCGCAGCGCCGTGATCGTTGGACTGACCATCCCGTTTGCGCTGTTCTTCGCCATCGGCATTCTGGTGATGCGCGGCGAGTCCGCGAACCTCTTGTCGGTCGGCGCCATCGACTTCGGCCTGATCGTCGATTCCACCGTGATTATGGTGGAAGCCATTTTCCGGCGGCTCGGCGAATTGCATGAAGCGCCCGGCACCCGTCATCCGCAGACACCCGAAGGCTTCACCGGCAAGCTTGCCGCGATCTTTTGCGGCGGTTGCGACGTCAACCGCTCGATCCTGTTCGCGGCCTGCATCATCATTGCGGGCTTCCTGCCGCTGTTCACGCTTTCCGGCGTCGAGGGCCACATCTTCGGCCCGATGGCCAAGACCTACGCCTATGCGCTGCTCGGCGGCCTGATCGCCACCTTCACGGTGACACCGGCACTGTCCGCCATCATCCTGCCGGAGCATGTCGCGGAGACCGAAACGATCCTGGTGCGGGTGCTGCACCGGGTCTACACGCCGGTGCTGCATTACGCAGTCCGCAACAAGCCGATCGTGCTGGGCGGGCTCGCCGCGCTGCTGGTGGTGACGGCGATCACGGTCCGCATGCTTGGACTTGAATTCCTGCCGAAGCTCGAAGAGGGCAATCTCTGGGTTCGCGCCACCATGCCCACGACGATCTCGCTCGACGAGGGCAACGGCTACGTCAACCAGATGCGGCGGCTCATTCGCGACTTCCCGGAGGTCGAGACCGTGGTGTCGCAGCAGGGCCGGCCTGACGACGGCACCGACGCGGCGGGCTCGTTCAATGCCGAATTCTTCGTGCCGCTCAGGCCGGTGAAGGACTGGCGCCCGGGTATCGACAAGGACGACCTGACAGCCGAAATCCTGAAGAAGCTTCAGGCTGAATTCCCCGGCGTCGAGTTCAACTTCTCGCAATATCTACAGGACAACGTTGCGGAAGCGGTGTCCGGCGTGAAGGGCGAGAACTCGATCAAGCTGTTCGGCAACGACCTCGTCAAGCTCACCGAGACCGCGAACAAGATCAAGGCCGTGTTGGGCACGGTGCAGGGCATCACCGATCTCGCCGTGTTCGCCTCGCTTGGTCAGCCGACCTTGCAGATCGACGTCGATCGCAAGCGCGCTGCGCGCTACGGGCTGACACCCGGTGACATCAACTCGACGGTCCATATCGCGATCGGCGGCGAGACCGGTGGCAACCTCTACGAGCCAGGCAGCGACCGCTATTTCCCAATCATCGTGCGGCTCGCGCCCAAGTTCCGCGAGGCCGCCGAGACCATCCGCGACATCCGTATCAGCGTGACCAACCCGAGCGGCGGCGTCATGCAGATTCCGCTGTCCGAGGTCGCGACCGTCAACCTGGTGTCCGGCGCGTCCTACATCTATCGCGAGAAGCAACAGCGCTATCTGCCGATCAAATTCAGCGTGCGCGACCGCGACCTGGGTAGCGCCATTCTCGAGGCGCAGTCCAAGATCGAGCAGCAGGTTGTTCTGCCGCTGGGCTCGCGCATGGAATGGGTCGGCGAGTTCGGCAATCTCAAGGACGCCATCGCGCGGCTGCAGGTCGTGGTGCCGATCAGTCTCGGGTTGATCGCGCTCCTGCTCTGGATCAACTTCGGCTCGGTGGCAGACACCGCACTGGCGATGAGCGTGATCCCAATGGCGGTGGTCGGCGGCATCTTCGGCCTCGTCATCATGGACATCCCGTTCAGCGTGTCGGCGGCCATCGGCTTCATCGCTCTGTTCGGCATCTCCACCATGGACGGCATCATCATCCTGTCGCAGTTCAACACCCTGATCTGCCAGGGCCTGGACCGCCGCACCGCCATCCTGCGCACCGGCGAATTGCAAATGCGCCCGGTGCTGATGACCTGCGTCATCGCCGGAATCGGGCTCCTGCCGGCCATGCTGTCCACTGGCATCGGTTCCCAGGTGCAGAAGCCGCTCGCCACCGTGGTGGTGTGCGGCATGATGCTGGCGCCCATCGTGATCCTGGTGACCCTGCCGGTGCTGATCGAGATGTTCTCGCGCCGGCAGGTTCCCAGCACCGCGCCGGAAACGGTGTCTGATCCCCTCCATTCGGCGCCGCACGCCTGAGGCTTCGCGGCCTCTGGTTTCACGTTTCTGGTCAGCGCTCTTATCGGCTATAAAACCCTCATGCTCGCGGGGAGCGCGCGATGATTCGTCATTTGATAGCCGCGTGCTTGTCGCGGCGACCGTTGGTCCTGATCGGTTTTGCGGCCTTCCTGGCCCTGGGTCTTGGTGCGTTCTCGGTGCTCAACATCGAGGCCTATCCCGATCCGGCTCCGCCGATCATCGAGATCATCGCACAGTATCCTGGCCAGTCTCCCGAAGAGGTCGAGCGTTACGTCACCGTGCCCATCGAAATCGCGGTGGCGAGCACGCCGGGCCTGAAGTTCATCCGCTCCAATTCGGTGTTCGCGCTGGGTTTCGTGCGCCTGCAATTCGAATACGGCCGTGACTATTACTTCGTCCGCCAGCAGGCGCTGAACCGGCTGAAGGAGGCCGACCTGCCGGCCGTGGTCCAGCCGGTGATCTCGCCGGCCGGCACCATCAGCGAGATCTTCCGCTACCAGCTCTCCGGCCCGCCGGGCATGGACCTGATCGAGCTGCGCACCCTGCAGGATTGGACGGTCGAGCGGCGGCTGCGGCTCGTGCCCGGCGTTGCCGACGTGCTGGTGCTGGGCGGCAAGACCAAGGAATTCCAGGCCGAGATCGATCTCAACAAGATGCGGGCCTATGGGTTGACACTGCCGCAGATCATCAACGCCATCAATTCCAGCAACTCCAATGTCGGCGGCCGCACCATCTCGATGGGCGAGCAGTCGGTGAACGTGCGCGGCATCGGCGTCATCAGCTCGGTCAAGGACATGGACAACATCGTCCTGACCCAGCAGAACGGCTTCCCGGTGCTGCTCTCGGACGTGGCCAGGTCGCAGGTCGGGTACCGGCCGAGGCTCGGCATGGCCGGCCGCGACGACCACACCGACGTGGTCAACGGCATCGTGCTGATGCAGAAGTTCGAGCGCACCATGGATGTGGTGACGCGGGTGCGCGAGGAGGTGAAACGGCTCAACACCGACGGCTCGCTGCCCAAGGGCGTCCAGATCCTGCCGTTCTACGACCGCGGCGATCTCGTGGCCGTCACGGTGCACACCGTGCTGCACAATATGGCGTTCGGCATCGCGCTGATCTTCATCATCCAGTGGCTGTTTCTCGGCAATCTGCGCTCCGCGATCATCGTGGCGGCCACCATTCCGGTGGCGCTGCTGCTCGCCGTCATCATCACGGTGCTGCGCGGCGAGTCGGCGAACCTGCTGTCGATCGGCGCCATTGATCTGGGCATCATCGTCGACGCCACGGTGATCATGGTGGAGAACATCTTCCGCCATCTCGCCCACCACACCCATCGCGCCTTCAGCGACCGGACCGCGGCGCTGAGCGACAAGCTGCACCGCGTTCTGACCGCCGCGGTCGAGGTCGACAAGGCGATCTTCTTCTCGGTGATCATCACCATCGCGGCGTTCCTGCCGCTGTTCACCATGCAGGGTGTCGAAGGCCAGATCTTCGGGCCGATGGCGCGCACCTATGCGTATGCTCTGGCCGGCGCCGTGATCGCGACCTTCACGGTGACGCCGGTGCTCGCGTCCGTGCTGCTGCCCGAGAAACTCGAGGAGGTCGAGACCTTCCTGGTGCGCGGCGTCCGCAACGCCTATCAGCGGCTGCTGCCGCTCGCGGTCCACAATGCCCGCCGCGCCGCCGGCATCGCGGTGGGTTTCCTGCTGCTGGTCGGCACGCTCGGCTCCCAGCTCGGCACCGAGTTCCTGCCCAAGCTCGAAGAGGGCAACCTCTGGATCCGCGCCGTGATGCCGCCGACCATCAATCTCGAATCCGGCATGGATGCGGTCGGCGCGATCCGTCGTGCTATCCTGCAATTCCAGCCGGTGCAGACGGTGGCCTCGGAGCAGGGCCGCGGCGACGACGCCACCGACCCGGACGGCTCGTTCCTCGCCGAGTTCTTCGTGCCGTTGAAGCCGCAAGGCGAGTGGACGAAAGGCCTGACCAAGGACGAGCTGGTCCGCCAGATGAACGAGAAGCTCTCCAACGAGTTCATCGGCATCGACTTCAACTTCTCGCAATACATCCAGGACAACATCGAAGAGGCGGTGTCGGGGGTTAAAGGCGAGAATTCGGTCAAGCTGTTCGGCCCCGATCTCGGCGAGCTCGAGCGGCTGTCGAAGGCGATCAAGTCCGAGCTCGCCCAGGTGCCCGGGGTGGTCAATCCGGCGGCGTTCAAGCTTCTCGGTCAGCCCAATCTCACGGTGAAGATCGACCGCACGAAAGCGGCGCGCTACGGCTTTACGGTCGGTGACATCAACACCGTGGTGCAGGCGGCGATCGGTGGCCAGGAGATCACGCGGGTCTATGAGGGCGAGATCAATTCGCCTCTCACCGTGCGGTTCGCCGCGCGGTACCGCGATAACGTCGACGCCATCCGCTCGATCCCGATTGCGTTGCCCGGCAGCGATCCCAAGACCGGACTCGCCTACATCGCGCTGAGCGACGTCGCGGACGTCAAGCTCGACACTGGCGCGGCCTATATCTACCGCGAGAACAGCCGGCGCTTCATCCCGCTGAAATACAGCGTGCGCGAGCGCGATCTCGGCTCGACGGTGGCGGAGGCCCAGCAGCGCATCGCCGAGAAGGTGCCGCTGCCGCAGGGCTATCGCATGGAGTGGTCGGGCGAATTCGGCGCGCTGCAGGAGGCCAAGAAGCGCCTCGCCGTGATCGTGCCGCTCAGCCTGCTCCTGATCCTCGCGCTGCTCTACAGCCTGTTCAACTCGGTGCGCGACAGCCTCATTGCGCTGTCGGGAATTCCGTTCGCGGTCTGCGGCGGAATCCTCGGGCTTTACGTGGCCGGACTGAACGCCAGCGTGTCGGCGGCCGTGGGTTTCATCTCGCTGTTCGGCGTCGCCGCCATGGACGGCATCCTGCTCGTCTCCTACATCCGCCGCGGCCTGGAAGAAGGCCTGGGGACCGAGACCGCGGTCCTGCGGGCCGGCGAAGCGCGCATGCGCCAGGTGTTCATGACCGGCTTATCGGCCTGCATCGGTCTCGTGCCGGCGGCGCTGTCGACCGGCATCGGCTCACAGGTGCAGCAGCCGCTCGCCTGCGTCATCGTCGGCGGCATGCTGCTGTCGCCGATCTGCAGCCTCCTGGTGATCCCGACGGTGGCGCGGCTGTTCATGCCGGAGGTCGCGGCCACCGAGGCCGGCGAGGCCAAGGCGGCGCACACCTGAGGCTGGAAGCCCGAAAAGTTTGAGGCCGGTTGGGTCTCAACCGGCCTCGTCAATCGTCTGATGCCAAATCGGCGCGGTGATCAATCGCCCTTCGGCTTCAACCCGAACTCGCTCCAGCGCTTCATTGTAGCGTCGATATCGGTCTGCTCCGGCCAGACCTTCGGCGGGAAGCGGGCGCCGCCGAGCTCCGGATCGGGGTCGTAGTCGAGGTTCATGGTGGCGTCGATCAGCAGGCGATTCCACTTGCCGGTGCCGAACAGCGCCGGGTTGCGGTCGCGTTTGCGGGTGGACGGGTCGAGCCCTGCGCCGAAGGTCGAAGGCATGATGATGATGTCATCCTCGCCGGCGTTGACGCGCTGGGCGATGGCCCAGTCGACCGCCGCATAGTCGTGGATGTCGATGTCGTCGTCGACCACGGTGATGTGCTTGTAGCGCACGTGCGCGGCCGATGAGCCCCAGATCGCGTTGGCGGCCTGCTTGGCCTGGTTGCGGTAGGACGACTTCATGCGGATCAAGAGGTTGATGCCGGTCTGCACCGGCGGGCACCACACGTCGGTGACGCCCGGCACACCCGCGCGGTCGAGCACGTTCCAGGCCGTCGAGGCGCGCATGATCGACGAGCAGATGCCATTCTCCGAATAGGAGCCGGGCAGCGAGCCCTCGACCGTGCCGCGCAGGATCGGATTGTTGCGGTGGGTGATGGCGGTGACGCGGATGGTCGGTTTGGGGCTCTTGTCACCGGCCACGTAGCCGGTGAACTCCGCGAACGGGCCTTCCATGTCCCAGTTCTTCGGATCGAGCTGCAGATAGCCCTCGATGACGATCTCGGAGGTGGCCGGCACGTAGAGGTCGACGGTCTCGCATTTCACCAGATCGACCGGCTCGCCGCGGATCGAGCCCATCACGTCATACTCGGAGATGCCCTTCGGCACCGGCGAGCCGCCGGTGAAGGCTAGCGACGGCTCCCAGCCGATCGCGACCGCGATCGGCATCTCCGAAGAGCCGCCATTCTGCCAGGCGGTGACGTGATGGCCGATGTGCTGGGCGCGCCACATCAGGATCGGGATGCGGTCCTTCGCCGAGACCATGCCGCGATAGACGCCGACGTTCATGATGCCGGTCGTGGGGTCCTTGGTGACCACGCCGCCATAGGTCAGGACGTAGCGGCCGCCATCGACGCGATTCCAATGCGGCACCGGGAAGTCGTAGAGGTTGATGTCCTTGCCGGTGAGGACATTCTCCTTGCACGGCCCGTCCTTGACGATGCGCGGCGGAATCTGGCCCTCGAGGATGGTGCGTCCGACCTTGACGATATCGCGCGGATGGGTGTCGGGCTCCATGCCGAGCAACATGGCGACACGGCGATAGCTGCCGATGCTGCCGGTGAACACCTGGCCGCAGCGCGTGGTGTTCTTGTTGTAGTCCTTGATGTTCTTGAAGAGGAGCGCCGGGCCCGTGCCCGGTCCCTGCGCCATGCGCGTCACGGTGCCGAGCTCGACGTTCCAATCGACCTCGGCGTCGATCTCGCGAAGCTCGCCAGCGGACTTCAGCGTCTTCATCCAGTTGCGCATATCGCCGAAGGCGACAGGTTTCCGTTGCACGCTCATTGTCTCTTCATTCTCCGGTCACTGTTCTTATCCCTTCCATTGGGTGGAAGGGTTTGCGGGGGATGTTCAGCGTTTCGCGGCGATGGCAAAACGCTCGGCGGGCGGCGCAATCTCGGTGACAAGATCGCGCACGAGGGGCTTGTTGGACAAGGGCGTGAGCGTCATTTCGCGCGGCTCAAGCCGAGCCGTGCAGGCATAGACGGTCTCGCCGTCGAGCTCCAGCATGCATTCCTTGCAGGCGTTGGCGTTGATGCAGGAGAAGCGGATCGCCAGCGACGGATCTTTGTTGACGCGGATCCAGCGAATGCCGTCGAGCACCGACTGGCCGCGCTCGAACGGCACCTCGTGGGTTTCCCAATGGCCGTTGGCCTTATCGAGGCCGCGCCAGATTTTCAGGGTCGCGGTGTCGCTCATTGCGCAGCTTTCATTGCGCCGCTTGCGCGATCGGCGCAGCCGGCACCGAGGTCAGCGTGACGGTCTTGCCGGACAGCCGGGCGACCTGGTTGACGTGCCATTGTTCGAGCATGCCCGGGAAGTCCTCGCGCTGATGAGCGCCGCGGCTTTCGGTGCGGGCGAGGGCGGCTTTCGTGACGGTGTGCGCGACGAGGAGCATGTTGCGCAGATCGAACCAGTCGAGCCGGGCCATATCGAAGGGCGCCGTGCCGCCGAACGGGCGGTCGCCGATTTCGCCCGTCATCTGGTCGATGGCGGCGAGCGCGCGGGTGAGACCGTCCTTGGTGCGGAGCGGTCCGACATCGTCGGACATCACGGCCTGCAACCGCGCCACCAGTTCGGCGGAATTCGGCTGATCCTTCGGACCCTCGCTGGCGATGAGATCGATCGCCTCGCGGGCCGCTTCAGGTTTGGCCTCGACCGCGCGCACGGCCTTGGCGCGGGCCGCCGCGGTGCGGCCGGCCTGACGGCCGAACACCAGCGCTTCGGTGATGGCGTTGCCTGAGAGTCTGTTGGCGCCGTTTGCGCCGCCGACCGCTTCGCCCGCGACCAGAAGCCCCGGCAGTTCGGTCTGCATCCGCACGTCGGCGGCAACGCCGCCCATGTGGTAATGGGCGATCGGCGCCACCTCGACCGCCATCTTGGTCAGGTCGATGCCGTTCTCCGCCAGCTTGTCGATCACCGGGCCGAACGCCTCGCGCAGTTTCTCTTCCGGCACGTGCTGGAAGCTCAGATACGCGCCGCCGTGCGGCGAGCCGCGGCCGGCCGCGACCTCTTTCAGGATCGCGTAGGTGCCGAGATCGCGGGTGATGATGTACTTGCCGTCTTCCGCGACGCCGTAGCGGTCGGTGAACGGCTGCATGTCGCGGTTGAGCAGCTTGCCGCCGAGTTTGTAGCGGAACGGATCCCACATGATCGGATCCATGCCGATCAGCCGTGGCGCGAGATGCCCGATCGGGAAGAACTGCACGAACTCCATGTCGAGCACGGGCGCGCCCGCGCGCATGCAGAGCGCGTAGCCGTCGCCCCCCATGTTGCTCGACGCGCTGTTGCGGCGATAGAGCCGCGTCAGCCCGCCGGTCGCGACGATGGTGGTCTTGGCCGAGAACAGCACCGGCTTGCCGCTGCCCGCATGCCAGGCGACAGCGCCTGTGACTTCGCCGCCGGACTTCACCAGATCGACCACGCAGAGATCGCCCGAGCGGCTGATGCCTTTGGTCTTGTGCAGCGCCGTGCGCATCGTCTTCGACACCGCCGGACCGGTGTTGAGGAAATCGACATAGACGCAGCGCGGCCGGTCGTGGCCCGGTGCAAAGGCCGAGGTGATCTTGCCGTTCCGGCGCGCCCAGCCGACGCCCCAGGCATCCAGCTCGCGGATGCATTCGGGGCCTTCTTCGCACAGCAGGCGCGACAGCGCCTCGTTGCACAGCCCGCGGCCGGCGGTCAGCGTGTCCCGGTAATGGTGGCTCCAGTGGTCGGGGGCGTCGTCGCCCAAGGCGACGGCCACGGTCATCTGCGCCATCACGGTGGCGCCGCCGCGTCCGATCAGGCTCCGGTCGATCACATGAACGCTGCAGCCGAGGCGAGCGGCTTCGATCGCAGCGTACATTCCCGCCGCGCCGGAACCGATCACCAGCACGTCGGTCTCGATCTGGGTCACGTCAGTCATCGGGATTCCAAGGTCATGCCGCAACCTAGGGCGACAGCCCTCGAATCACCAGCCGTTCTTGCGCATTGCAGTGAGGCATTCCGTCATTCGGGAAGCGGTTTCCCGCGGGTTTCCGGCAGAAACGGCGCGGCAACGAGGCTTAAAATATAGATCGTTGCAATTGCGACCGCCGCGGTGCTGAAGCCGCCGAAATTGGCGATCAGCCAGCCCGAGATCAGCGGACCGGTCCAGGCGATCAGCCGCGGCGTGTTGAACACGAAGGCTGTCGCGGTGGCGCGCACCCGCGTCGGGAACAGCTCCGGCAGCCAGGCCGCCATCCAGGTGTATTGGCCGGACACGAAGGCGCCGCTGAAAGCCGTGGCCCACAGGATGGTGGTCAGATCATGAGACCACAGGAACACCAGCGGCACCGACAGGAAGGCCAGGGCCACATAGGCGATCGTGGTGCCCTTGCGGCCGTAGGCGTCGGCGATGAAGCCGAAGGCGGCATAGCCCAAGATCGCCCCGCCATTGTTGGCCATGGCGGCGTAGCTCGCCCACGTTTGCGCCGGGAGGCCGGCCTTGGCGGCCGCCGCGGCGACGTAGGGCGGTGTCCAGGCGGAGATGCCCCAGAACGCGAACGTGGTGGCCAGCGACATCAGGAAGGCCAGGATCACGCGCTGCCGGATTTGCGGTTCGGCGAACAGGTCGGCCACGGTGAAGCGTGCCAGCGCCTTGTCTTCGTCGCTGACCGCAGCGCCGCTGCGCACGCGGGCGGTCGCGGCATCGCGCCGTTCGTTGACGTGCTCCCAGCGTTCGGATTCAGGAATCGAACGGCGGATCCAGAGCGTCAGTAGAGCCGGCACCACGCCGAGCAGGAACATCACGCGCCAAGCATCGGGGCCGACCGGATTGATGAAGTACCAGGCGACCGAGGCGAGGAAGAAGCCGACGCCGAAGCCGGTCTGCATCAGGCCGACGCCCTTGCCGCGGTTCTTGTCGGGCCAGAGCTCGGCGACGATCGAGGTGCCGGTCACCCATTCGGAGCCGATGCAGACGCCGACCAGGAAGCGCATGATCGCGAACGACCACCAGTCCCAGGCAAAGGCGCTGAGCCCGGTCATCAGCGAATAGGCCAGGATCGCAAACAGCATGGTGCGCTTGCGGCCGATGTAGTCGGCAATGACGCCGCCGATCAGTCCGCCGACGCCCCAGCCGAGCAGCGTGATCGCGATGACGATGCCGGCATAGGTTGGGATTTGTGGATATTGCGAGGGATCGAGCAGCTGGTGCAGCGCCACGCCGACCGAGATCACCAGCGCGTAGGTCTCGTAGCCGTCGAACAGCCAGCCGAGGTTGGAGGCGATCAGTGTGTTCCACTGGCTGCGGTTCAGCGAGTGGTACCACGGCTGCGAAGATGACGAATCTGCAGCGACGCCCGGCATGGCGCACCTCCCCGTTGGCGCGCTCTTTCGGCGCGCGGTTCACTCCCCTGGCAGGCGCTTCTCTTTTATGTCCGCCTGTTCAGGCGGTGGCGCCGGCTTTGCGTTTCTTCGCAGCGATCTTCACCGCGTCCATCACCTCGGGATAGGTGGCGCAGCGACAGAGATTGCCGGTCAGATAGTGCTTGATCTGGTCCTCGGTCGGATCGGGATGCTCATCGAGGAGCTGGGTCACCATCATGATGAAACCCGGCGTGCAGTAGCCGCACTGGAAGGCGCTGGCTTCGATGAAGGCCTCTTGAACGGGGCTGAGCTTGGTCGGCGTGTCGAGGCTTTCGACCGTCTGCACCTCGGAGCCGTCGAGGAACGAGGCGAGATAGAGACAGCCCGACACCGCGCGGCCGTTGACGATGACCGAGCAGCAGCCGCACAGACCCTGGCCGCAACTTTCGCGCGCGCCGGTCAGCCCGAACTGGGTCTGCAGCATCTCGACCACATTGTGATGCGGCTTGACGTCGGCGGTGACCGCCGCGCCGTTGAGCTTGAACGTGATGGTACGTGTCGCGACCATATCAGGCTTCCTCCAGCGGCTTGCCTTGTTTGGCGCGCAGCGCCCGGTAAACCGACTCGGCGTTAAGGGGCATTTCCATGATTCGAACGCCGACCGCATCGTCGATGGCGTTGGCGAGTGCAGGGCCGATGCAGAAGGCTGCGACCTCGCCGACGCCCTTGGCGCCGAACGGGCCGTTCGACTGTTCGTGCTCGATGTAGTGGCATTCCAGGACGTCTGGCACGTCGTGGAATCCCGGGATCTTGTAGTCGGCGAGCGAGGCGTTCGTGACCTGGCCGCCGTCCTGGTACATCTTTTCGAACATCGTGAAGCCGACGTGCATCAGCGCGGAGCCGGAGATCTGCGTCTCCACGATCTTCGGATTGATGGCGCGTCCGCAATCCACCACGTTGACGAGCTTGGTGATCTTGACGTGCCCGGTCTCGGTGTCGACCTCGATCTCGGCGCCAGCGCCTGAGAGCATCCAGAACGGCGTGACGTTCGGGGTCTGGCCGGTGCCGGGGGCGGGCGGCGCGTAGTCCGGCTTGTAGATGCCGGAGCCGATCACGTTGCCGGCCTGCATGCCGTAGCGCTTCTGGAACAGCTCGGCGACCGGGATGTTGGAGCCCTCCGGCTCGCCGACTTCCTTGGCGAGCGCCTTGAGCTTGTCCCTGGCGTCCATGGCGGCGCGCTGCACCGCATGGCCCATGTGGAACAGCGAGCGCGAGCCGAGCGTGCCCATGTCGTAGGGCGTCACATCGGTGTCGCGCGGCACAACCCGCACCGTCTCGGTCGGAACGTTCAGCACCTCGGCGACCATCTGAGCCATGGAGGTGTCCGAGCCCTGGCCCATGTCGCTGGTGCCGCAATAAAGCGTGGTCGAGCCATCCGCCGAGACGTTGACCATCGCGACCGACGTGGTCGGCGAGATCACCGCCTTGATCGCGATGGCGAAGCCGCGGCCGCGCTTGATGGTCGGATGATTGCCGCGGTCGAACGGCTTCGACCACTCCATCCGCTCCAGCACCTTGTCCATCACCTTCTCGACCGGAGAATCCTTGAGGACTGTTCCGGTCGCGTGGGGGTCGCCGTCGTGGACGATATTCTTCCGGCGGAACTCGACGGGGTCGAGCTTCAGCGCGCGGGCGATCATGTCGGTGTGGCCTTCATAGGCCCAGACGAGCTGGGGCACGCCGAACCCGCGCAAGGCGCCGGACGGCACCTCGTTGGTGTAGAGTGCGTAGGAGTCGATCCAGACGTTGTCGATGTTGTAGGGGCCCGACGCCGTGAGACCGGACTTCTGGGTGACACGGGGGCCGATGTCGGCGTAGGCGCCGCCGTTCCAGAACACCTCGCACTTGCGCGCGACGATCTTGCCGTTCTTGTCGACGCCGCTCTTGATGCGGAACGTCGAGGGATGGCGGGTGATCTGGTAGAACATCTCCTCGAACGCGTAGGCGATCTTCACCGGCTTGCGCGCGATCATCGAAAGCGCGAGCGCCAGCGCTTCGAGCTTGATGTAGAGCTTGGAGCCGTAGCCCGAGCCGAGATACGGCACCTTGACCCGCACCTTGTTCTCCGGCCAGCCGAGCAGGCGCGCGATCTCGGTGCGAACGAAGGACGGTCCCTGCGACGAGTCGTAGAGCGTGACGTGGGTGTCCTTGTAGTCCGCGATGCAGGCGAATGGCTCGAACGACAGGTGCAGGACCTTCTGGGTCTTGAACTCGTGCTCGAACTTGTGCTCGGCGGCCGCGAAGGCCTTGTCGAAATCGCCGCGGCGAAGCTGATAATCGAGCGCCGTATTGGTGTTCTTGGCGTCCTTCAGGTGCTTCAGGTCGGCGAAGGTGCCGGCGGGCTTGAGCACGTCGTGAACATAGATGTCGGTGTTGAGCGCCTCGACCTCGTTGAAGACGGCGGGCATCTCTTCATATTCGGCGGTGATGAGCTGGGCGGCCTGCTCGGCGATGTGCGGATCGGTCGCGATCACGGCCGCCACCGGCTCGCCGACGAAGCGCACCTTCTCGTGGGCGAGAATCGGCTGATCGTGGAACGCAGGACCGTAATACGGGTTCGGCAGCACCTTCATGACGTCTTCGACGGTGACGATGTGCAGCACGCCCGGCACCTTCTTCGCCTCGCTGGTGTCGACCGACAGGATTTTGCCGTGCGCTACGGTGCTGCGGAACAGCTTGGCGTGCACCATGCCGGGCACGCGCATGACGTGGGTGTATTCAGCCCGGCCGGTGACCTTGTCGCGGCTCTCCAGCCGGGGCACCGAACGGCCGACCTGCGCGCCGACCTTGGCTGCTGTCTTCGCAGGCGGATCGAGTGTCGTGACCATCAGTGCAGCCCGTCCTTGCCTTCCAGCGCCCCGTTGATCGCGCGCCGGACATAGACCTTCATCAGTTCGCGCTTGTAAGGCACCGAGCCGCGGACGTCGGCGATGAACTCCGATTCCGCGACTGCGGCCTCGCCGGCTTCCTTCAGCAGCGCGTCGGTGACGGTCTTGCCGTTGATCAGAGCTTCGGTGGCCTTCAGACGCGTGGCCTTGTCGGTCGCGGCGCTCGCGACAATGCGCGCATTCTTGACGGTCTTGCCATCGGCCTCGATGACGGCCGCGACGCCGAGCGCAGGCCAGTCGTCGGCCGAGCCGGTGGTGACCTTGAAGTAGGCGCCCTTGCGGGTGCCCTGGGCCGGGACGTGCACTTCGGCGATCAACTCGTTCTTCTCGAGCACGGTCTCGTAATAGCCGGCGAACAGCTCCTCGACCGGGAGCTTGCGCTCGCCGTTCGGGCCGACCACCGTCATGACGGCGCCGAGCGCCATCAGCACTGGCGGCAGGTCCATGTGCGGATCGCCATGGGCCAGCGCGCCGCCGACGGTCGCGACGTTGCGCACGCGGACGTTCGACAGCGTCCGCAGCGTGCGGCTGATGAGCGGGGTGACCTTCTTCACGTCGGCGGAGCGCTCCAGCATGCCGAGCGCCGTCATGGCGCCGATCTTCAGGCCCGAGGCGTCGGCGCTGATCGACGAATACTTGCTCTCGATCTTGCGCAGGCTGATGAGCTTTTCCGGGTTGAACACGCCGGCCTTCATCATCAGCATCAGCGCGGTGCCGCCGGCGATCGGACGGATCGTCGGATCGTCGGGATTGAGGAGCTTGACCGCCGCCGCGAGCGAGGTCGGTTCGGACAGTTCGAACGGGATCATTAAGCCTCCGGCTTGCCTTCCGCGAAGGCTGCGCGCAGCCGTGCGGCGAATTGCTTTTCCATGTCCTTGGCCTTGGAGCGCAGCACCGGCTGGCCGATGCTGCCGAGCTTGCCGGCCAGTGTGGATTCGACCGAATAGGTCACCTTGGTCTCGTTGCCGGCGTCTTCCAGCTTTGTGATCGACTTGGCGGTCAGGCGCCCGACGACGCCAAGAGGTGTGCCCTCGATCTTGGCCTCGATCTCGGACGGCTCATCGGCGCGGGTGACCTCGACGGTCACGGCGAACTTGAACTTGAGATAAGCGACCCTGGTCTCGAACACAGCCTCGTAGTGGGTCGGATCGATTTCCTTGAGGTCCTGGACGCCGTCGACGAAGCGGACGAAGGAACTGGCGTCCCGGAGCGTCTTGTAGACCACGTCACGGGGTGCGTTGACGGTGAATTCGCCTGAAACATTCATGGGATACGGGAAACCCTGGATTTTACGGAAAAAGAGAAAAGCGCATACCGAACGCTAGGTCAAACGCCGGGAACGGCGTTTGACGCATGGCACTTCGCCGCAACTCAGCGCTGTTGCATTTCGATCGGGTGGTCGTCATTCCGGGGCGCTCGCGAATGCGAGCGAACCCGGAATCCAGACGCACATTCCGCCCCCGGTTCTGGATTCCGGGTTCGGTCCTGCGGACCGCCCCGGAATGACCGCGGAGGGATTTGCGTTAACGCTTCTGGCGAAGCTCCAGCACCCGGTCGACCATCTCGCCGGCCTGGCCCAGATAGTTGGCCGGGTCGCAGAGCTTGGCCAGCTCGGCCTTGTTCATATGCTTGGAGATTTCCTCGTTTTCGGCGAGCAGGTCGGCCAGCGGACGGCCGGTCGCCACCACCTTGCGGCAGATGTCATAGACGAGATCATGGGCGTATTGCCGGCCCAGATACGGGCCGAGCCCCATCATCACGGCTTCCGACACGATCAGGCCCTTCGTAATGTCGAGGTTCGACCGCATCTTCTTCTCGTCGACCTGGAGGCCTGAGACCAGGAACTTGGTCTGCGACAAGCAGCCGGCCGTGAGCGTGAAAATCTCCGGCAGCACGATCCACTCGATTTCCCACTGGCCGGTGGCGCGCTCGTGGTCCTGCTCCATGGCGTTGAGCAGCGCCATCACCTGGGAGCGCACCACGCCGGTCTGCGCCGTGATGTAGACGCAGGAGATCGGGTTGCGCTTTTGCGGCATGGTCGAGGACGAGCCACGGCCCTCGTGGAACGGCTCGTAGACCTCCTCCACCTCGGTCTGCATCATCAGCTTCACGTCATAGGCGATCTTGTTGCAGATGCCGGTGACGAGGCCGAGGAAGCAGCCGACCTCGGCGATGCGGTCATGCACCGTGTGCCAGGCGATCTCCGGCTGGGCGAGGTTGAGCTCCTTGGCGAGCTCAACCTGGGTGCGCAGGCCGTCTTTGCCAAGCGACGACAGTGTGCCGGCAGCGCCGCCGAACTCGAACACGAAGGTGCGCTCCTTGAGCTGCTGGAGCCGCTGCTTGTGGCGCTCGAAGGCCGCCAGATAGGTCGCGCACTTGTAGCCGAAGGTGATCGGCACGGCTTGTTGGAGATTGCTGCGGCCGGCCATCACGGTGTTGCGGTGCTTCTTGGCGAGGGCTGCCAGCGCGTCGGAAATGTCGTTGATGTCTTTTTCGATGATCGCCAGACCCTCGCGGATCTGCATGATCGTGGCGCTGTCGGTGATGTCCTGGGTGGTCGCGCCCCAGTGGCACCATTCGCCGAGGCCGTCCTTGCACAGCTTCACGAGCTGCGACACCACCGGCAGCACCGGATAGCCGATGCGCTCGGTTTCGGTCTTCAGCTTCGCGATGTCGTATTCCTCGACCTTCACGTGCTTGAGGATCTCGTCGCAGGCCTCCTGCGGGATGATCTTCAGCCGGGCCTGGGCGCGGGCCAGGCCGGCTTCGAAGTCGAGATACTTCTGGATGCGGTTGCCGTCGGACCACACCTGCCGCATGGCTTCGGTGCCGAAGATGTCTTTGAAAATCGCGGAGTCGATGGTGCCGGTCGGCATAGAGGAACGCCTTTCTTTACAAGCAGAAATCCTTGGGCGGCATCCTCTTAATATGCCGCAGCGATTTCACCAACGGGGCGGGTGCGTGCCGAACGGCGCCGACGGCAGCGCCCATTGCGCCGGCGTTTCGGACATCTCCGCGGCGTGGCGGACCGCCGTAAGCGTGCCGAAGGCCGACGGATAGGTGGCGAGCCGGTCGGCGGCCTGTGCGAAGTCGATGTCGGACGCGGCAAAGCCGTCCGCCACGCGGCCCATGTCGCGGAGCCAGAGCCCCGTGCGCGCCAGCGCGACACGAACGTGCCAGCTGCCGCCTTCGTCGATCCGGCGCAGCAGCGCCGTGATGGCGCCGAGCGCCATCAGATAACCTGAGGCATGATCGAGCGCCTGGCAGGGCAGGGCGACCAGGCCGGTTTTGCCCGCCGCTTCGGCCTCGGCGAAATTCAATCCGGTCGCGGTCTGCGTCAGGCTGTCGAAGCCGCGACGTGCGGCCCAGGACCCGACGTGGCCGTAAGCCGACAGCGACACGCAGACGATGCCCGGGCGGATCGCGGCGGCGTCCTTCGGCCCGAAGCCGCGGGCCGCGACTGCGCCCGGCCGGTAGGACTGCACGAACACGTCGGCGCCTTGCAGCAGCGCGCGGAAGTCGCTTCGGCCTTCGCTCGTCGCCAGATCGACGTGAGCCGAGCGCTTGCCGCGGCCGGTGTCGATATCGGCGACGTCGATGGTCGGCAGATTCGGTGAAATGACGCGCAGCACGTCCGCGCCGTGGGCGGCGAGCGTGCGGCCACAGACCGGGCCTGCGAGCACGCGGGTCATTTCGAGGACACGCAGATTTTCCAGCGGCCGGCTGCCGGCGGGCACGGAGAGCTTCGGCGCGTCGCCGATCTTTTCCAGCGTGATCAGCGGAACGGTGCGCACCGCCGCGCCCTGCGGATGCGCGTCCCATTCGGCAAACGTGCGCGCCTTGGCGACCACCATCCCGGCCGCCGCCGCAGCGTCCTCGAATTTCTCCGCGCTCCAGCTTTCGAATGCTTTGGCGACGGCCTCGCGGCTGTGCTCGCACTGCAGCAGCTTCAACACGCCATCGCGATGGTGCGGGAAGTTGGTGTGGATGCGCACCCAGTTGCCATCGCCGCAGCGATAGGCGCCGGCGATCTTGTCCCACAGCTCCGGCGCCTCGCCTCCGTTGACGCGAAGATAGCGCTCGCTCCGAAATTCAATCGCGGCGCTGCGGGCATCGACGGTGACCTGTTGCGCGCGTCCGCCGCGTCGGCGGTGCAACTCGGTGGCGGCAAGCGCCGCGGCGCCGATGCTGACCTGCGCCATCTGGCCGACGTGAAACGACGACGGCAGCGCCGGATCGGCGCCGGTGAGCGCGACACGGTCCAGCGCCTCGGCCGGCAGGCCGAGGTCGTTCCACAGTTTTGTCAGCGATTGCTTGGCGTTCATGCGGCGCAATTTAATGCCGCAAGCTGGCAGCGCCAGGGCCTACTCGACCTTGATGCCGGTCTTGGCCACGAGCGCGCGCCAGAGTTCCGTCTCGCTTTTGATACGCGAGATCACCGCGTCCGGCGCACCGGGCTCCGGATCGAAGCCCTGCTTCGCGAAGGTCTCGATCACGTCGGGTTCTTTGAGGATTTCGCCCATGGCTCGGTTGAGCTTGTTGACGATCGCATCCGGCGCGCCGGCCGGCATCACATAGGCAAGCCAGAGCGCGACGTCGTAATCCTTCACGCCGGCTTCCATCATGGTCGGCACCTCGGGCAGCGACGACACCCGCTTCTTGCCCGTGGTCGCGAGCGTGCGGAGCGTGCCGTCGCGGATGTTGGCCAGCGTCGGGCCGACGGTGGCGAATTGCATGTCGAGGCGGCCGGCGATGATGTCGATCGACGATTGCGCCGAGCTCTTGTACGGCACGTGGGTGATGTCGATGTCCATGTCGCTGGTGAACAGCGCTGCCGCGAGATGCGCGAGGCTCGCCAGCCCTGCCGAACCGTAGGTCAGCTTGCCTGGCTTGGTCTTGGCGAGCGCAGCCAGCTCGGACACGCTTTTCGCCGGGATGCCGGGATAGAGCACCAGCACATAAGGCGCGGCGCCGATCATGCCGATCGGCTTGAAATCGTTGATCGGGTCGTAAGGAAGCTTGGTGCCGAGCGCGGGCGCCACGCCGTGCGTGCTCGCCGTGATCAGCCCCATGGTGTAGCCGTCAGGCGCGGATTTCGCGACCGCGTCGGCGCCGAGATTGCCGCTCGCGCCGGCGCGGTTCTCGACCACGAACTGCTGGCCGAGCTTGGTCGAGAATTTCTGCGCCATCACGCGGCTGACGATGTCGGTCGCAGAGCCGGCCGGGAACGGCACGATCAGCCGCACGGGGCGGTCCGGGTAATTCGCGTCCGATTGTGCGAACGCCGGCGCAGCCGCTGCGGCCCATGCCAGAAGCGCGAATGCGATCCGCATCATTTGGCGAACTCCTGCGCGAGCTTCGTGATCATCTCTTCGAAATCGTTCAATCCGTTGAAGCGCGGCGAGCCCGCCATGCGCGGCGTGAGGATGACGTTGTCGAAGGCCAGCAGTTCGTCGTCCTCGGCCACCGGCTCCTTGTAGTGCACATCCAGCGCCGCGCCGCCGAGCGGGCCGTGGCGCAGCGCCTCGATCAGCGCGTCCCGATTGACGACCGCCGCGTTGGAGACGTTGACCAGATAGGCCCCGCGCTTGACCTGCGCGAACTCGGCACGGCCGAGGAAATCGCGGGTCGAAGGCAAGGTCGGAAGCTGCGGCAGGATGAAATCGCTCTCGGCAAGGAGCGTGGCCAGCGGCACGTGGCGCGCGCCAAGCTCGCGCTCCTCGCTCTCCGGCGCCCGCGTGCGCTGATGATAGAGAACATTCATGGCAAAAGCCCTGGCCCGGATTGCAATTTCCTTGCCGATCTCGCCGAGGCCAATGATGCCGATGGTCGCACCGTTCAGTTGCCGGGTGCCGCCCAGGCGGGCGTAGTTGCCGCCAGGGGTGTGCTCGCGCTGGAACGGTTTGAACGCGCCTTGCCTTGCCTTGATGCGTTCCACCGTGACGAGACCGTCGAGTTCGTCGAGCTTGCGCGCGAGCATCAGCATCAGGCCGAAGGCATGCTCGGCGCAGGAGACGTTGGCGCGGCGCCGCAAGGTGAGAAGCTTCACGCCTTTGTCGGCGCAGGCCGCGGCGTCAACGTTGCGGAGGCCTGAGCCGAACTTCTGCAGCACCTTCAGCTTGGGCGCAGCTGCGAGGTCGTCGCGCGTGACGCGGAGCGACTCCGTCACCAGCGCCACGCAATCCGCAAGGTTGGCGCGCATCTCCTCTTCCGAGGTGACGAGCCGCACCTCCGCGGGATAGAGCGCCGCCGAGCCCTTGCGCACCCGCGCGCACCAGCCCGCGAAATCCGGCTCGTCGGTCGACATGAAGTCGGCGAAGGCCGCGCGGCGCTCTTCGCTGGCGTTCGGGTCGAGCACCAGCGGAATGAGCCGGGTGAAAGGATCGTCTTCAACGACAATAACAGGAAGATCGGCCATGCCGCCCCCACGCAATGACAAGGATTGACGGCAGCGAGCTACGCTTTTTTCGGCTCGAGATCGACGCGCAACGCCGTGAACACGCGGTTGTGCATCAGATACGTGCCGACCAGCACCGACAGCTCGACGATCTCGCGCTCGTTGTAGTGTTTGCGCACCGCATTGAAGACGTCATCCGGCACGTCCGGCGCCGCGATCATCGCATCCACGTAGGCGAGCGCGGCGCGCTCCGCCTCGTTGAAGAACTTCGATCCGCGCCAGTCCTTCAGCGCCTCGCATTCCTCGACCGACACGCCGTCCGGCACGGCGATCCGCGGCACGTGCTGCTGCAGCGCGTAGCCGTATTTCGCGGCCTGCGCGATCCGCACGATGGCGATCTCGCGAAGCCGCGGCGAGAGCTTGGTTTTCCAGCGGATCGCGCCGATGTGCTCGAACCACGTCATGCACACGGTCGGCGAGTGCAGCAGCAGCTTGTAGATGTTGATCAGCCCGCCGCGCGCGCCCTTGATCTTCGAGATGTCGGAGGCAAGCTCCGGGTGGTCCTTCTCTTCGACGTACGGAATGCGAGCCATAATTTCTTCCCCGAATTGCTTTGTTATTCTGAAAAGTGCGACGAGGCCGGTCAGGCCTCGCCGATCTCGCGTAAGACTTCCTGCGTATGCTCGCCGACCTTGGGCGGGGCACGATCGGCCGCGGCCCTGCGGCCGTTGATGGTGATCGGCGTGCGCACGCCAGGCAGCATGCCGCCCTTGGCGTCAGGGTGGGGCAGGTCGACGCGCATGCCGCGCGCCTTGACCTGCGGATCGTCAAACACCTCCCGCAGCGTGTTGATCGGGCCGGCCGGCACGCCGGCCTCCTCGAACTTCTCGGCAAGCTCCTGCTTGGAGAGCTTCTTGGTCAGTTCGAACAGCCGCGGGATCAGCGTCTCGCGATTGACCACGCGCCCCGCATTGGTCTTGTAGCGTTCGTCGTCGGCCATCGCCGGGTCGCCCAGCACCTGCATCATCTTGGCGAACTGGCCGTCATTGCCGCAGGCGATCAGCATCCAGCCGTCGGTCGTGGGGAACGTCTGATAGGGGACGACGCTCGCATGAGCGTTGCCCATGCGCACCGGCGGTTGGCCTGAGACGAGATAGTAGGTCGCCTGGTTGGCGAGCACGCCGACCATGGTGTCCATCAGCGCCATGTCGATCTGTGCGCCCTTGCCGGTGTGCTCGCGCTCCTTCAGCGCCGCGGTGATGGCCAGCGCCGAATAGGTGCCGGTGAAGACATCGGCGAAAGCCACGCCCAAACGTGTGGGTTCGCCCTTCGGATCGCCGGTGATGTCCATGATGCCGCCCATGCCCTGCACCAGCAGGTCATAGCCGGCGCGGGTCTTGTACGGGCCGTCCTGGCCGAAGCCGGTGATCGAACAGTAAATGAGGCGCGGGTTGTCCTTCGACAGGCTTTCGTAGTCGAGGCCGTACTTCTTGAGGCCGCCGAACTTGAAATTCTCGACCAGCACGTCGGACCGCGCCGCGAGCTTCTTGATGATGCGCTGGCCCTCCGGCGTCGCGAAGTCGACGGCGATCGAGCGTTTGCCGCGGTTGCAGGCGAGATTGTAGGACGAGGTCAGGCGCCCGCCGTCCTTGTCTTCCATGAAGGGCGGGCCCCAGCCGCGGGTGTCGTCGCCCGCGCCGGGCTGTTCGACCTTGATCACCTCGGCGCCGAGATCGGCGAGGATCTGGCAGGACCAGGGGCCGGCGAGGATGCGGGCGAGCTCGAGCACGCGAACGCCCGCGAGCGGGCCCTTCTGCGGACCGGACATTTCGATGGGTTCCTTCCCGATTTTTTCGTCGCCGCCTTATAGCAAGATCAGCGCGTACGGAAACGCTCCACGGCGGCCTCGTCGACCTCGATGCCGAGGCCAGGGCCTTCCGGCAGGGCCACCATACCGTTCTTGAGCGGCAGCGGCCGGCGGACGATATCCTCGGCGAGATAGAAGTGCGTGAGGCTCACGCCCCAATCGGCCTTGGGCACCGCGCAGGCCAGATGCAGAGCGGCGGCGCTGGAGATGCCCGACTCGGCGATCTTGGCGGCGATGTTCACCGACAGGCCGAGCCGCTGGCAGAGCTTTCCGGCATCGACCGCAGCGGTGATGCCGCCGAGCTTGATCAGCTTCAGCGATACGCCCGAGGCGCCTGCCTTGGCGCTCGCGACGATATCGGCGAACGAATGGATCGCCTCATCGACACCGATCGGCACCTTGGTGGCGCGCGTCAGCTTCTGCAGGCCTGCGAAGTCGTCATAGGCGAGCGGCTGCTCGACGAACATCAGCCGCGCTTTACGGGTCTGCTCGGCATATTTGCGCGCGTCGGCCAGTGTCAGCCCGCAATTGGCGTCGGCGCAGAGCGGCGTCTTCGGCAGCGCCTCGCGCACCGCGAAGGCGATCGCGATCTCCTTCGCCAGCGGCTTCACGCCGATCTTGAGCTTGAAAAATTCGAAGCCTTCCTTCTGGCGCTGATGGGCTTCGGCGACGTCCTCTTCGGCGGTTTTATTGCCGAGGAGCCACATCGGCTTGACGGCCTCGCGACGCGGTTTGGCGACGAGGTCGATCAGCCGCTTTCCGGAGACGCGTCCGACCAGATCGAGCACCGCGATCTCGACCGCGGAATGTGCGCCGCCGTTGCCGACCAGGGCGCGGTGCAGGGTGGGCCGGAGCGCGTTCCACTGCCGGGCATCCTGCCCGACGAGCCGCGGCGCAAGATAATCACGCACCGCGGCTGTGAGACCGCCCAGCGTGTCTCCGGTCATGGTCGGTGCCGAGGCCGCTTCGCCCCAGCCGACCGTGCCGTCGCTGGCCTCGATACGGACCAGAATGTTCTGCGCCGCGGTGATCGTCTCGCCGGCCATCTTCATCGCGGCCTTGAGCGGCAGCGCCACCGGGATGGCATCGATGCGGCGGATGATGAGCGGCGGCAGGTCGGGAGATGGTCTGGACGCCGACGAAAGTCTGGGTGTTTTCTGCAGCATGCGGTGTTCTAACACGTGAGGTCGACACGCGGAACTTTGCCCCGGAATTTGGACGCGGGATTTCATTGCGCTGCACAATGATGCCGCGACCGACTGACGCTTCGCAGGGGCAATGCGAAGCGGTATCAGTGGGCGGAGTTCGTCGCGGGGCACGTGTAAGGAGAAAACAAACATGGTCATTAGCCGGCGCCACATTCTCGCTGGAGCAATCGCCGCACCTGCGGTGCTTGCCGGAACGCGGTTCGCTTCCGCGGCCCGCACCATCAAGATCTCGCATCAGTTCCCGGGCGGCACCGCGACCGAAGGTGATTTCCGCGACCGGCTCTGCCGCCAGTTCGCCGAGAAGTTGGAAAAGAAGACCAGCGGCTCGATCACGGCGCAGGTCTATCCGAACTCGTCGCTGATGAAGACAGTGGCTCAGTTCTCCGCCGTGCGCAAAGGCGTGCTCGACATGAGCCTCTATCCGATCTCCTACGCCGGCGGCGAGTACGCCGAGCTCAACATCGGCCTGATGCCGGGCCTCGTGAGTTCGTACAAGCAGGGCGCGGCCTGGAAGAAGGCTCCGGTCGGACAGAAGTTCAGCGCGTTCCTCGCCGAGAAGGGCGTGCTGCTGATCTCGTGGGTCTGGCAGGCCGGCGGTTGCGCCAGCCGCAGCAAGGCCGTCGTCAATCCGGACGACGCCAAGGGCATGAAGATCCGCGGCGGCAGCCGCGAGTTCGACATGCTGCTGCAGGCGGCCGGCGCCACCACGCTGTCGACGCCGTCGAACGAGCTCTATGCCGCGATGCAGACCGGCGCCTGCGACGCGACCTACACGTCGTCGACCAGCCTGATCTCGTTCCGGCTCGAGGAAGTCGCCAAGAGCCTGACCACCGGCCGCGGCAAGTCCTACTGGTTCATGCTCGAGCCGCTGATCATGTCGAAGCAGGTGTTCGACCAGCTCTCGAAGCCCGAGCAGGACGCCATCATGGAGATCGGCCTCGAGATGGAGGCGTTCGGCGTCAAGGAGGCGCAGGCCGACGATCAGAAGGTCGCCGACGTCTACGCCAAGAAGGGCCTTCAGGTCGCCGACCTCAACGACGAGACCGTCGAGAAGTGGCGCAAGATCGCGCGCGACACCGCCTGGAAGGACTACGCAGGCAAGACCCCGCTGTCGGCCGAGCTGCTGAAGCTCGCGGACGGCGTTCAGGTCTCCTGATCGCGTCTTAAGGGGCGGAGACAGACAAGACGATGGCCCACGGCCTCGATCCGGCCGAGACCGGACCCACGGCGGCGCCTCCCACAGGCGCCGCAGGCATTGAGTATTGGTTCTCGATCCTCAACCAGCTCATCGTGCTGATCGCATCGATCGCGCTGGTCGGTGCCTCGCTGGTGCTGACCTACAGTGTCATCGTCCGTTACTTCCTTCACATATCCACCGACTGGCAGGACGAGATGTCGGTGTTCCTGATCATCGGCGCGGTGTTCATGTCGTCGGCGGCAATTCAGGCGCGTCGCGGCCACGTGGCGATCGAGGCGATCTCCAGCATGCTGCCGCCGCACGTGAACCGCATCCGGCTGGCGATCGTGGACATCATGAGCCTCGCCTTCTGCGGCTTCTTCGCCTGGAAGTCCTGGACCCTGCTGGAGGAGGCCTGGACCGAGAACTTCCATTCCGGCTCGAGCTGGGGCCCGCCGCTCTGGGTGCCGTATTCGCTGATGACGTTCGGCATGATGCTGCTGACGCTGCAGATCCTGCTGCAGGTCGCAAATGCACTGCTCTCCAGAAGGACGCCGGCATGAGCGTCGGCACCATCGGAATCCTCTACGGCATCGTCACGCTGCTGGTGATGTTCGCCGGCATGCCGATCGCGTTTGCTTTGGGCGCCGTCGCGACCCTCTTCATGATCGCGTTCATGCCGCCTGGCTCGGTCGATACGATCGCACAGAACGTCTATGAGGAGATGGCGTCGATCACGCTCCTCTCGATTCCGCTGTTCATCCTGAAAGGCTCGGCGATCGGCCGCTCGCGCGCCGGCCAGGATCTCTATGGCGCGCTGCACGCCTGGATGCACAAGCTGCCCGGCGGCCTCGGCATCGCCAATGTGTTCGCTTGCGCGCTGTTCGCCGCCATGGCCGGCTCGTCGCCCGCAACGTGCTCGGCGATCGGCTCCGCCGGCATCCCGGAGATGCGCAAGCGCGGTTATTCTCCGGGCTTTGCAGCCGGCATCATCGCGGCCGGCGGCACGCTCGGCATCCTGCTGCCGCCGTCGATCACCATGATTCTCTATGCGGTCGCGGCCGAGCAGTCGCTCGGCCGGCTGTTCCTCGCCGCGATCGGTCCGGCGCTGTTCCTGGTCCTGCTCTTCGCCGGCTACGCGATGTGGAAGTTCCAGAAGGAATATGCCGCCGCCAAAGTCGTCTACGAGCAGGGCGGGCCGAAGTCGGAGCTGCTGCGCGAGGACACGCTCACCACGCGCGACAAGTTCGCGCTGCTGCCCCGCGTGCTGCCGTTCGTGATCCTGCTCACCGGCGTGATGGTCGCGCTCTACGGCGGCTATGCCACGCCGTCGGAGACCGCGGGGCTCGGCGCCGTGCTGGCGCTGCTGCTGATCGCCATGATCTACCACGTCTGGTCGCCGGGCGAGCTGCGGCCGATCCTGGTCTCGACCCTGCAGGAATCGACCATGCTGATGCTGATCATCGGCATGTCGCTCCTTTATTCCTACGTGATGAGCTACCTGCACATCAGCCAGTCGACCGCGCAGTGGATCGTCGACATGCATCTGTCGCGCTGGGTGCTGCTCGCCGCGATCCTGCTGATGGTGGTCGTGCTCGGCTTCTTCCTGCCGCCGGTGTCGATCATCCTTATGACTGCACCGATCATCCTGCCGCCGCTGAAGGCCGCGGGCTTCGACCTGATCTGGTTCGGCGTCATCATGACCATCGTGATGGAGCTGGGACTGATCCACCCGCCGGTCGGCCTCAACATTTTCGTCATCAAGAACATCGCGCCGGATATTCCGCTCGGCGACGTGATCTGGGGCGTGATGCCCTTCGTGATGCTGATGATCTTCGCCGTCGTGGTCCTCTGCGTCTTCCCGGGAATCGCAACCTGGTTCCCGGACGTGGTGATGGGCAAGTAGGTCTTGGGCAAATAGGTCTGGAGCGCGCGCACTCGTTCATTCGATTTGTAAGCGCGGCGAAGTCGAAATCCGTCCTCGACAAGGTCAGCCCTCCGGCAAACACCCTAAGGAGCAGCAATATGTTTTCGAGTGGTGAGCTTCATCGCCGCGGCATCTTCAAAGTTGCCGGCGGTTTCGCGGCGGCACTCGGACTGTCGCGCACGCGATCCGCCGAGGCACAAGGCGCGCCGCGACCAGCGGCCAGCGAAAGCGGCGTATTGCCGACGCGCGGCGAGTTCGTCGTGCGCGGCGGCCACGTGCTGACGATGGATGCCGGCCTCGGCGATCTGCCGGGCGGCGATGTTCACGTTCGCGACGGAGCAATTGTCGCGGTCGGCGCCAATCTCAACGCGCCGAACGCAGAGTCGATCGACGCCCGCGACATGATCGTGATGCCGGGCTTCGTCGATACCCATTGGCACCTGTGGTGCACCGCGCTGCGATTGATCATCCGCGCTGACGATCCCGCAGACGGATACTTCCCGACCACGCTGCGGGTCGGCCGTTATTGCACGCCGCAAGACTCCTACATCGGTGTGCGGCTTGGCGTCGCCGAGGCCTTGTTGTCAGGTATCACCACCGTGCACAACTGGTCGCACAACACCTTATCGCCAGAGCACGCCGACGCCGAACTTCAGGCGCTGAAGGATATCGGCGTCCGCGCTCGGTTCTCCTATGGCTCTGGCCAGGGCTATGCGGCCGACAAGCCTATGAACCTGGGCGATCTCGCTCGCGTGCAGAAGCAGTGGACCTCAGTCGACGGCATGTTGGGGATCGGCGCCTGCCTGCGCACGCCGGGCCTGCCTGGCACGCGCGGCTCGATACCTGTGGAGTTGTTCCGCACCGAGTACGACGCGGTCCGCAAGCTCGGCTTGCAGGCCACCATTCACTGCGGGCCGAAGGGCCTGATCGATCTGATGGGCCGGAACAACCTGCTCGGCCCCGATATGCTCTTGGTGCATCCGCAAGGGATGACGGCGGACGAGCTCAAAATGATTGGCGCCACCAGATCGCCATGGAGCACCGCGCCCGTGATCGAGATGTCGTACTCGGCGGTGCGCAACGGCACCATCCAATATTCAGAGCTTGATGGCATGGGCGTCCCGGTTGGCTTGTCGATCGACGCCTCGGCTGCGACCAGCGCCGATTTTTTCAACGTCATGCGCGCGCTGATGTGGTCGGATTGGCAACGCAGCGGCGCCCCGTTGCGGCTCAAGCCGCGGCGCCTGGTCGAGCTCGCCACCATTGAAGGCGCCAAGCTCCTGGGACTCGCGGACAAAACCGGGTCGCTTACGCCGGGCAAACGCGCCGACCTCGTGATGATCCGCACCACCGATATCAATATGGCGCCGATGCAAGACCCCTATTACGCCATGGTGTTCCACGGGCAGCCGTCGAATGTCGACACCGTCATGATCGACGGGCGCGTCCTGGTGCGCGGTGGCAAGCACACATCGCTCGATGTGGGCAAGACTGTCCGCGAGGCCGCGGAATCCACACGAGGAATAGCGGAACGGTCCAAGCGGGCCTAGGCGCTCCGCGCCTCACCTCATCAGCAGGGAGGCGGCGGCGCGTCGACCAGCTTGGGATCGGTGGCCTTCAGGCCATCGGTCCACGTCAGCTTGCTGAAGTCGATCGGGCCATCCAGCACCTTCTCGCCCTGGCCCCATTTGCTGAGGCTGCAGAAGTCGCTGTAGTAGACCTTATCGATAGCGATCGGCCGCTCCATGATTTCCCATTGATCGCGGGTCGCTTTCTCGCTGAGGTCGAGCTTGGCCTTGCTGTAGGCGGCGACGGCGGCAAAGTCCTTCGCCGCGATTTCTTTGCCCTTGAGCGTCGCCCTGAGAAAGCGTGTGGCCGCTTCCTTGCCTTCCGGTGTGGCGAGCCAGGCGGGGCGGGCGCCGGCAACCAGGTATCCTTGGATGTATCCCGTTGCGTCGGACAGCAGATGCGCCTTGTCCGGGCATATTTCGAGCGCGCGTGAACCGATCGGCTGCCAGATGAAGAACGCTGCGATCTCGCCGCCACAGAGCGCAGCCGGCAACACCTGTGTGTCGAGGTTCTTCACCGTGACGGTTTTTGGATCGACGCCGTTCTTGGTCAGATACTCGGAGATGAACCAGGAGCCGGTCGAGCCCACGCGCGTTGCGACGGTCTTTCCGGCCAGGTCTTGCGGCTTCTTGATGTCCTTGCCGGCGATGGCGACGTAGCCCTTGGCGTCGCGCTCCATCACCGCGATGGTGCGGTAGTCGCCTTTGACGCGGAAGTAATATTGCAGGCTCGGCAAGTCGCCGGACAGCACGATGTCGCCCTGGCCGGTCTGAAAGGACTGGAAGGCCGTCGTACCCGACGGAAACAGCCGATACGTGATGTCGAGCTTTTCCTGCTGGTAGAGACCCTTCTCCATCGCCATCCAGACCGCGTCATTATTGACCGAAGGCTGGCCGAACAAGGTGATCTTCAACGGCGCCTGCGCTGAGGCGCTGCTCACCGTCAGCGCAAGAGCTGCTGCGGACAACGCAGTGACCAAGACTTGGAATCGCTTCATCTTCTTTCTCCCCGAATGGTTCAACTGGACGGTAGCGATACGTATCGTGCGAGCAGACGGTCGACGCAGAAGCGAAACAGGCGGTCGACCACAAAACCGAGAATGCAGATCGTCAACAACGCCACGAAAATCCGGTTGGTCTGCAACAGCATGGACGATTTTTGCAGCAGGTAACCGATGCCGGATTCAGCCGCGAGAATTTCTGCCGGAATGATGCTCATGAACGACGATGCCAGGGCCACGCGCATCCCCGTCACGATGTACGGAATGGCCGACGGTATGACCACGAGCGCAAAGATCTGCAGTCTGGTGGCGCCAAGACATTCCGCCGCGCGCTGCCGCGTCAACGGAACGCGCCAGACGCCAGCCACCGTGTTGATGATCACGATGAAGAACGTCCCCCAGAAGATCAGGAAGTATTTCGACATTTCGCCGATGCCGAACCAGATCACCGCGATGGGAATCATCGCGGTCGGTGACAGATAGCGCATCAGCTCGATGATCGGATCGAACAGGTCGTTGAGGAGACGAATTCGCCCCAGCAGGACGCCAAGCGCGATGCCGATCAGCGATCCGCTGACAAAGCCCACCATCACGCGCGTCATGCTGATCGCAACGTCGGCGAAAATCTCGCCGCTTGCGATCATGGGGCCCGCCGCACGCGCAACCTCGAGCGGCGGCGGAATGAGAAACGGATTGAAGACGAAAGTGGACAGGAACTGCCAGACGGCGAGCGCTATCAGCAGAGACAGGCAGCCGAAAACGATGCTGCGAAGGGGACCGTCGCCGATCAGCGCCAGCCATGGAGCCGTTCGGGATTGAGAGGCGGGCTCCAATCCGTCCGTCGTTCGATGGGTGACGCGTTCGCTCATCAGTGCGCCTCGGAGCGCGCCAGGTCAGGCTCAAGCAAGTGTTCGATTTCGTTGAACAGCTCGGTGAATCGAGGGTTGGTCACCGCGCGCGGCCGCGCGATGTCGATATCGATCAGCCTGGTGATGACCGAGCCCGGACCGACGGACATCATCGCGACGCGATCGGCGAGCGTGATGGCTTCGGCGATGTCGTGCGTGACGAAGACGATGGTCTTGCCGGTGCGCTGCCAGATTTCGAGAAGGAAGGCGTGCATCCGGCGCCGCGTCATGGCGTCGAGGGCGCCGAATGGTTCGTCCATCAGCAGGATTTTCGGCTCGACGGCGAGTGCGCGCGCGATCTGCAGGCGTTGTCGCATTCCGCCGGAGAGTTCGGACGGGAATTTCTCACGATGACGGTCGAGGTCCACCATCCCGAGATACCTCGTGACGATGTCGTCCCAATCCGTCTTGGGAATCTTGCGCACCCGGAGGCCGAAACGAATGTTCTCTTCGACCGTCAGCCACGGAAACAACGCCGCGCCGGCATCCTGGAACGCGACGACGCGCTCCTGGCCCGCGGCGGTGACGGGCCTGCCGTCGCATTCCACGCGGCCCGCGGTGACCGGCTCAAAGCCTGCCATGATGTTCAGCAGTGTTGATTTGCCGCAGCCCGATGGACCCAGCAGACAGAGAAATTCGCCGTCCTTGATTTCGACGTTCACACGCGCGAGTGCGACGTAGCGTCCGCGCGCAGAGTCGAAAACCTTCTGCACATCGGTCACCTTCAGCAAGGCGAACCCCTCTGGTTCTGCGACACCCGTCGTCCGAAGCGTAGGAGAATGCTTGGATGAAGGTCAATGCTGCGAGCCGTCGCGCGATGGCCGAGTTTGCAGCACGTGATGCCTGATCTCAGCTCAGTCCGCGGTATTTGTACGCCATACAAATTGTCGTGCCGGTCGCGCGCAGTAGCGCTCAGGGCCCGATCCGGTCTAGCGTTTGCTCGGATCGCATTCAGACCGGAGAACGACATGACACAGGTGAAGCCCATCGCTCCGACGCGCATCAGCGGCACGGAGTTTACGTATGCGCAGGGAATGCGCGCGGGACACTGGTTGTTCTTCACCGGCCACGAAGCGACGGATTTCCAGACCGGGATCGTGCCGCAGGTCGCCGGCAAGCCGGGTTTGCCGTTGGGCGGGCAGGCGCGCTATCGCCGCGAAGGCGATTTCCTGTTCGAGCGGTTTGCCAAGCTGATTGCAGCCGAAGGCAGCGACCTCAAGCACATTGTGCGCGTCGACCAATACTATCCGCGCACCGAATGCGTGAATCCGTACCAGCGTGCACGCAAGGCCGTGCTGAAGAACTTCGTGCCGCCCAGTACCTCGATCGTCATGGAAGAGCTGCTGGTGAACGACGCGAGCATGAACGTGTCGATGATGGCCGTGCTGCCGGGCGGCGATCGGGAGCCGAAGCCCGCGTTTCCCAAGGACGTTCCGGTGCCCCAGCACTCTGGATTCTTTGCGACGCTGGTGTGCGGGGATTACGTTTTCATCGCCGGGCAGATGCCGAACAACGAGGCGATGACGGGCCTGGAGACCCCGGCCTATCGGCATCCGAGTGCGGTCTGGAACGGCACCGACATCCGCCTTCAGGCGGAGTTCCTGATCACGGGACGGCTCAAGCCCGGCCTGGAAGCCGGTGGCTCGTCGCTTGGCAACGCCGTCAAGGCGCAGGTCTATCTGACCGACATCAACGACCTGCCCGAGTTCATGGACGTCTGGAACGGCCACTTCGCCTCCAACCCCTGCGCGCTCACCGTCGTCGAGTGCAAGGCGCTGGCGCTGAAGGAATCGAAGATCGAGATCAATATTCTCGGCCTGCGTGATGGCGGGAAGATCAAGAAGGAGATCGTCGACCATAAGCCGTCCGCAGCGATGCGGCTCGGCCCGGCCGGCGTGCGCGCCGGCGATCTGCTCTGCATGTCGGCGCTCTACGCCGCCGATGACGAGGGCGCGCTGCCCGCGGCGCTCAAGACCGCCGGTCTGCGTCACGTCGGCTCGCCGGTCGCGCATCAGATGACGGCGATCCTCGATGCCGCGTCGGACATCTGCCGCGCCGGCGGCACCGATGTGACGAACGTCGTTCGTGCCAACCACTTCGTGCACGACTTTGAGGCCGCCCATCCGGTGTTGACGGCATGGCATCAGCGGCTGAAGGGCGCGCCGATCCCGTTCGGCATCGTCCGCACACCGTCGCGCCTGCCGATACCCGGCACCGATGTGATCGTCGACATGTGGGCCTACCGGCCGGGCTGATGCTCGCCTCGGAAGATTGGCAGTACGCCGGCTCCTATTTGTGAACCGGCGTTCTATTTGATCACCGCATCGTCCCGCTGCACCAACTCGAAGGTGATTCCCTCAGGCCCTTCGAAGAGCCGGAGCTTCCGGCTGATATAGTCCATCTCCTCGCTCAGCATGATGACGCCGTTGGCCAGGAGCTGCGCGGTCACCGCTTCGATGTCGTCGACGCGAAATCCGAGATGGTTGAAGCCCCGTTGCCGCAGATTCGTCGGGTGCGAACCCGGATCGGCCCCTCCAGGCGGGTCAAACCTGAGCAACTGAATCTCGAAGGGTGGAACTGCACCCTCGAGCGCGAGCGTGATGTGCTGCGCTTTCATGCCCGGCAAGCCCATGTACCGGGCGGGAACGCCGCCGTCGATGGTCGCGACGTGCTGCTTTCGGAAGCCGAGGAGTGCGAAGAACGCGATCGCCCGCTCTGCGTCGGCGACCGCGATGGTCACGTGATCCGGATTGAGGACCATCTCGCTGCTCCCTTTCGTCAAGGCGCGCTTTCGCGGCCGGCTCAGTCCTGCGGCGCGATGCCGGCGTCTTTGATCACGCGAGTCCACATCACGGATTCCGACCTGAGAAATGCGCCAAGCTGGTCGGGCGTATCGGCTCGTGTCTCATAACCAAGCGGGGCGAACCGCCCGACGACGCTCGCATCGGCGCACGCCGTGACAGTGTCGGCATGCAGCTTCTTGACGATCTCGGCAGGCGTTTTGACCGGTGCGAAGAGGGCGTACCACCCAACGACCTCGAAGCCGGGGATGGCGTCCTCGGCGATGGTCGGAATCTGCGGCGCGATCGCGGCTCGTTTCGCGCCGGTATAGCCGAGCGCTTGCACCTGTCCCGATCTGGCATTCTCGAGCGTCGCGCCGCCCGAGAACAGCAGATGCACGCGCCCCGGAATGAGGTCATTCATCGCGGGGCCAGCCCCGCGATACGGCACGTGGATCATGTCGAGCCCCGCCCTGTGCTTGAACAGCTCGCCGCACAGATGCGGCGACGATCCGGCGCCGGGCGAGGCCATCGTCAGCTTGCCTTTGTTCTCTTTGGCGTAGGCGATGAATTCCTTGACCGACTTCGCCGGCACGGTGTTCGGCACAAACATGAAGAACGAGTAGCTGCAGAGGAAAGCGACGGGGGCGAAGTCGTTGATCGGATCGTAGCTGAGCGAACGATAGAGGCCGGACGAGGTGGCGAGCGAAGAACCTCCCATCAACACGGTGCAGCCGTCGGGCTCCGATCGTGCGACCATCTCGTTGGCGATGTTGCCGCCGCCGCCCGGCCGGTTCTCGATCAGCATCTGCTGACCCCAGACCCTCGAGAGCCGCTCGGCCACGACGCGAGCGATGGTGTCGGTCGGCCCGCCGGCCGCGAACGGCACGATCAGGCGAACAGGGCGGGGAGGCCACGCCTGCGCACGCGCCGGGCCCATGGCGATGCCGGGCGAGAACGCGGACGCGGCGGTGAGTGCGGTGAAACGGCGGCGGGTGATCATGACAGGTCTGGTTCCTGCAATCATTGCGCCCATGGCCAGGAAATCCCGGAGGAATCCTGAACCGCCGTGAATGGTAGCACTTTGCGAACTGACCGGAAGCCGGGAAAAGCCCAAGCGCAGGGCCGTGGCCGGTGCCACCGGCGCGCCCATAACGGCGATGCTTTGGCTTCCTACTTCGCGTCAGTGGTTGGCATGCTCAACATGGATTTGGCGCCCGTCGCGATGAGCGGATACGCGGGGCCGCGGGCATGAACCATGTCGAAGTGATTGGCGCCGTCGGGGATTAGCAGACGGACAGGATCGCCCTTCTGCGTCGCGGCCTCGGCGAACGTCTTGGTGGTCGTGATGCGCCACGGGTTGTCTTTGCTGCCGACGATAAGAAGCTGCGAGATGCCAAACGGCAAAAGCCGCATCGGATTCGTTTCAGCCCAGAGCGAAGCGGCGGAGGCTGCGTCGGAGACATTCAGAAGCCGCAATGAATCCTTGCGATCCCCGATCGTGAGCGCGCCCTCGAGATCGACCACGCCGGCAAGAGACATCACGCCCTTCAAAGGCAGCGGATCGGGGACATACAACTTGCTGTCCTTGGGAACATTGCGGCGGCCCGCGATCCAGAGCGCGAGATGCGCGCCTGACGAATGGCCCGCGACCACAACGCGATTGAGGTCCAGTCGATACTGGGGCGCAATCTTGCGCAGGAAATCCACGGCCTTTGCGACATCGAGAAATGTTTGGGGGTAGCCGCCGCCGGCATTTCCGAGCCTGCGGTATTCGACGCTCCAGGTCGCAATTCCTTCCTGGGTCAGGGCTTCGACAAGCTGGTCGGTGTGATTGATCGTCCAGTCGGCCGTCCACGCGCCGCCATGCAAGAAGATCAGGACGGGATAGCCCGAGGCTCCGGGGCTCGCGTTCTTTGGAATACGCAGGTCGCCGAACGTTGACGGGTTGGTATCGTACAGAATTCGATGGTCGGGCGGGGACGACGGAAGCCATTCGATCATGTCGATCGATTTCGGATTGATGAAAGTGTCGCCGGCTTTGGCGATCGATGTCGCGATCAGCACATTGGCAAGAACGATGCAGTTCGCCAGAATCGCTCGTGCGTTCATGCTTAGCCCCTGGTTTCAGCTGCCTTCCAGCAGGGTCCCTCGTGCTGCACCGGGGGCATCGTAGCGGCTCAGGCCGGATCGTAGGAAGGGGCTGGGCGACGCCCTGCCAATCAATCCCGCGCCAGCGCCTCGACGGGGTCCATCAGCGAAGCGCTGTGGGCCGGAAGCCATCCGAACACGACCCCGATCATGGTCGAGCACAAGAACGCCGCGACAATCGACCAGGTCGAAAACACGAACGTGATGGATGCGCCGGAGAGCGTGAAGGCGGCGCCGATGGCCAGCGCCGTCAGGATGCCGAGCGTGCCGCCGACCAGGCAGACCAGCACGGATTCAATCAGGAATTGACGGAGGATGTCGGAGCGGCGGGCGCCGACCGCCATCCTGACGCCGATCTCCTTCACCCTCTCGGAGACGGAAACCAGCATGATGTTCATCACGCCGATCCCGCCCACGATCAGCGAGATGACAGCGATCGCCGCGATCAGGAGCGTGAGAACCGTCGCGGTCGCGGTGATGCTCTGCCGGATGTCATCGGTGTTGAAGATGTAGAAGTCGGACGCGGCGTGGCGGCGCTCGAGCAGCGACTCGACCGCGGACTGGGCGGCCTTCATGTCGGCGTCGTCGGACACGCGAAGCAGGATGCTGCGAAGCGATGGATCGCCCAGAAAGCGGGCCTGGACCGTCGAGTAGGGAAGGAAGACAGTCATCACGCCGCTCGCAGCGAAGCCCTGCTGCTTCTTGACGACGCCGACCACCGTGCAGGGCACCTTGTCGACCAGCAGCATGCGCCCGATCGGCGACGGCACGTCGGGAAACATGGTGTCGCGCGTCGTCTCGTCGATGACGGCCTCCTGCGACATGGTGCGGGCCGCGTTTTCGTCGAACAAGCGTCCCTCGAGAAGGACGCTGGCCTTGACCTTGAAGTAGGACGGACCGACGCCGTTCACCTGCGCGCTTGCGCTGGTCGCGCCGACCCGAAGCGTTGAGGACGCCGACACCGTCGGCGTGGCGCCGTCCGCGTAGGGCTGCCGCGCCAGAATCTCGGCATCGGAAATGACGAGGGTTTTGATTTTGGCAGCCTTGGGATCGCCAAAGCCCTTGCCGGGGAAAATCTCCACGGTGTTGGTGCCGAGGCTTGCGATGTTGGAGATCACCTTCCGCCGCGCGCCTTCGCCCAAGGCGACGACCGCCACCACGGCGGAGATGCCGATCACGATGCCGAGCATGGTGAGGAACGTGCGCATCCGATGGGCCGTCATGGCGAGAATGGCCATCCAGAACGACTCGCGGAAACGCGAGGCAAGCGCCACGAACGCGGACGCGCCGAGGACGGTTTGCTTCTTCGCTGTCGCCGCCGGGAATGCAGCCGACGCCCTGTCGGAAACGATGCGGCCGTCGGCGATCTCAACGATCCGCTGCGCGCGCTGCGCCACGTGCATGTCGTGGGTCACGACGATCACGGTCCGCCCTTCGGCGTTCAGTTCGGTGAGGATCCGAAGGACCTCCTCGCCCGACCGGCTGTCGAGCGCGCCGGTGGGTTCGTCGGCGAGAATGATTTCGCCTCCGTTCATCAGAGCGCGCGCGATCGAGACGCGCTGCTGCTGGCCGCCGGAAAGCTGACCGGGGCGGTGGCCGAGGCGGTCGGCCAGACCGAGGCGGGTCAGAAGCTCCCGGGCGCGGGCGTCGCGCACCGTTGCGGCGGTGCCCGCATAGATCGCAGGGATCTCGACGTTTCCGAGCGCCGTCAGTTCGGGGAGCAGTTGGTAGCGCTGGAAGATGAATCCAAACCGCTCGCGGCGCAGCGCCGCGAGATCGTCGGCGCCGAGATCGGCGACCGGACGGCCTGCGACACGGTATTCGCCCGAGGTGGGATGGTCGAGGCAGCCCAGGATGTTCATCAGCGTCGACTTGCCGGAACCGGAAGCGCCGACGATGGCGACGAACTCTCCGGCCCTGATGTCGAGATCGATCGAGTCGAGCACGCGCACCGGCGCGTCGCCCGACGGAAACTCGCGCGATACGCCGCGCAGCGTCAGGAGCGGTGTGTCGGTCACAGCGGGCTCGGAGGGCCAGACTGCTGCTGGGACGGATTGGTCGAGCGGCGGCCGACGACCACCCGGTCGCCGATGGACAGACCGGACTTGACCTCGTAGCGGACCTTGTCGCTCAGGCCCACGGCGATCCTACGTTGGACGATCGCCTTGTCGGCGCCGACCACCTCGACGATGTGCTGCCCGTCAGCGTCCTTCGAAACCGCCGCGGTCGGAACGGTCGGCACGCCCTTCGCTTCCCCGAGCACCACCGACACGTTGGCGGTCATGTAGGTGCGCAGCAGGCCGTCTTCGTTCGGGACGACGAAGCGGCCGTAGTAGTAGACCGCCGTGGACGAGGTGGAGGTCGACGACGAGGCCGTTTGCGCCGAAGAACTGACGATCTCGGAATCGGAGCGGAGATTGTCCGGCGCCGGGTCGAGGCTTTCCAGCCGCGCCTCCCATTGCCGGTCCGGCAGTCCCAGAATGGAGAAGACGGCCTTCTGGCCGATCTTCATGCTCGGAACGTCGGCTTCCGATATTTCCGCGCGCACCGTCATGCTGTCGACCTGACCGATGACCGCGACCGTGGGAGCGGACTGGACCGCGTTGACGGTCTGGCCCTCCTGGGCCGCAACAAGCAGCACAGTGCCATCGATGGGCGAAGTGATGCGCGTGTATCCGAGGTTGACCTTGGCGGCGTCGATCTTGACCTGTGCCTGCGCGATCTGGGCATCGAGGGACTCGATTTGCCCCTCGGTCACGGCGACATTGGCCTTCGCCGACTCGAACGAATCCCGGCTGGTCGCCGCCGAAACGACCAGCTTCTCCTCCCGGGCGAGGACCGACTTTTGGTAGCCGAGCGTGGCCTGCTTCTGGACGCGCTGCGCCTTCATGTCGGCCAGCGCCGCCTCCGCGGTGCGCAGATCGTTCTGCTGCGGCAGGCTGTCGATGGAGGCGACGAGATCGCCGGCTTTGAGCCGCTGGCCGACTTTCACCGGCAGCGAGACGATCCGGCCGGACACCTGGGATCCCACCGCCACGAGCCGGACTGGCCGAAGCGTGCCGGTCGCCTGCACGGCATGAACGACGTCGCCCGATACGACCGGCGACACCAGCACGCCGGTGAGCGGATCGGCTGCCGCGGAAACCTGCAGACGCCATGCGCCCGCGGCTCCGACGGCGGCCAGCGCCAGAGCGATCAGGATGGTGCGGAGCTTCACTGGCCGCGCCCCTTCCTGCCGGCGGCAGCATAGCCGCGCATGAAAAGACCGACGGCGGACCGGATGCGGGCTTCGACGAAGGCGGGAGGCGGCGGCGGCAAGCCCACGGCGCGGTCCATCGGATCGTGGCCGATGAGCAGCGACGTCAGCTGATCCGCAGCCATCTCGAAATCGGAGATCGCGAGCGCGCCGGCATCCGTCATCGACGCCAGCAGCCGCGCCAGCTGGTTTCGGGTGCGCACCGGGCCGTTCTCGTGAAGCACACGGGCCGCGCCCGGCAGCCGGTGCATCTCGGACATGAACATCCGCATCAGCGCGAAGCCTTCCCCGTCGTCGCGAAACGCGCCGGCGAAGCTGCGGCCGAAGCGCAGGAGGATTTCCTGGGCGTCGTCCGCTCCGGGGTCGAAACGCTCGGGAATGTCGAACCTGCGCGAGAATTCCGTGACGTGATCCGTGAGGATGCGCAGGAACAGGGCCTCCTTGTTCTGGAAGTGCGCGTACAGGGTCGCCTTGGAGACGCCGGCTTCCGCCGCGATGGCATCCATCGAGACCGCCTCGAACCCGCGCTCGACGAAAAGCCGGCTGGCGGCCGCGAGAATCGGGGCGACTTTGGCGCTGACGCGGGGGCTATGCACGGTGGGCATCAGATTTTCATACTGAACGGTTCAGTATAGATATGATCCGATGCCGGCGGGTCAATCCGGGATCATATTCCTATAGAGGAACAGGCAGGCGCTTCCAGACAAACCGAAGCGTGCCGCCATTGGGCAGCCGGACCAGGGACCGCAAAATGCGCCCCATCACTTCGTCCGCGGGACGAGTCTGCTCCTACGCAGCCAGCTGGGATTGAGCAGCCTTGCTGAATTCAGTCAGGTTCAGTTCGCCGGCCGGCTGCGGCTTGCTGAGATAGTAGCCTTGGAACTCGTCGCAGCCCTCCCGCCGCAGGATCTGCAACTGTTCGGCCGTTTCCACGCCTTCGGCAACGACTCCGATTTTGAGTCTCTTGCCGAGCACAATGATGGCCTGAACGATTGCGAGCGAGTCCTCAATCTTGGTTTGCGCTCCGTTCGCCGACGCGCTGAGCCCATCGACGAACGAACGATCGATCTTGAGTTTGTCGAACGGAAAGCGTCTCAGATAGCTGAGAGAGGAATAGCCGGTCCCGAAATCGTCGAGCAGGATCCGGACTCCAAGTTGCCGGAGCTGATGCAAGGTGGCCAAGGTCTTGGCGCTTTCCTCGAGCAGCACGGTCTCGGTGATCTCGAGCTCCAGGCGTTCGGCGCTCAGTCCCGAACCCGCCAATGCGCTGACGATCATCTCCACCAGATTGCCCGTTCGAAATTGAGCCGGCGAAAGGTTGACGGCCAGACGGATCTTTTCGGGCCATTTCGCTGCAGTCGCGCAAGCGGTTCGGACCACCCACGCACCAAGCTCCGAAATCAGACCCGCTTCCTCCGCGATCGCAATGAATTGGCTCGGCGGGACGTCGCCCAGTCGTGGGTTCTGCCAGCGGGCGAGCGCCTCGACGCTCACGATCGCGCCCTTGTTGTCGATCACCGGCTGATAGTGCAGATGCAGTTCGCCCTTGGCGATGGCCAGGCGCAATTCAAGCTCCAGCAGCCTTCTTGTTTCGAGGTGCTCACGCATCCCGGCGTCGAAGAACTGCCAGCAGCCACGGCCGCTGGCTTTTGCGGCGTACAACGCGATGTCGGCATTCTGAAGCAGCAGGTCCGCGTCCTGGCCATCTTTCGGCGCCAGGACGATGCCGTTGCTTGCCCCGATATCGATCTGGTGCTCGTCGATCACGTAGGCCGCACTGATCGTCTCCGTCAGCTGCCGCGCCAGCGTCGCGGCGTCGTCGGGGGCCTTGCAGGTCAGTTGAATGACCGCGAATTCGTCGCCGCCCAGACGCGCAACCAGGTCGCCGGGGCCTGCACATTGGCGCAGGCGCGCACCGATGCTCTTGAGCAAACGATCGCCGATCGGATGCCCGAGCGAATCGTTCACCGCCTTGAAGCCATCAAGATCGATACAGTGCAGCGCGAAGGCCTTGCGTTCGCGGAGCAGTGCATCCAACTGCTCGCGGAATCGAACGCGATTCGGCAACTCGGTGAGCTGGTCGTGGCTCGCCATATAGGCCACCCGGGCGTCAGCCCGGCGCCGATCGGTTTCATCTTCATACACAGCGACCCAGCCGCCATCGCGCATGGGCTGACGGGAGACCGCGATGATCCGCCCGTCTGCCAATTCCTCGAACTCGGCATTGTTGTCGAGGACGTCGGGGTGGTTCGACACATACGCTGTACCGGTTATCTGCCGGCGATATTCGAGGATGTCGTTCCAGTGTGTCCCCGGCCTCGCGAGCCGTTCGGGCAGGCCAAACATTTCGGCGTATCGCGCATTGCAGACGGTCAGGCGCTGATTGGCGTCGAACATGCAGAGACCATGCGTCATATTGTTCAGCGCCACATCGAACTGATCGATGACGGTTTGCAGCTGGACCTTGCTCTGGGACAGCTCCACCGCGTGCTTTTTGAACACTTCGACGGCCCGCGCCATATTCCCCACTTCGTCGCAATCCGACCGCGACGGCACCTCTTCGATTCGTTCTTCGTGCGCCAGGCGCATCATGAAGCTCGTAATCCGTCCGAGGCGCGATAGCACGCCGTGGGTGATCGTCAGGCCGAGCGGACCGATCAGGACCAGGGCGGCAATCGCAGCCAACACGATCCAGACGATCATGAACTGCGCACTTTTAAGCAGAGTCGCCAGGGTGGCATCCGCAAGCTTCATCTGCTGCTCGCGAAATCGATCAATCAGATGCTGAAATTCGTCTGCCGTCGCAGCGTGCCGGGCGGCCGACTCCAGCGCCTGGTCCTGAGCGAAGTTATAGGCGTAGAACATCACCTTCTCGCCGGCGGCCGTGAGCGCCGGCAGCTTTTGCGACAATTCGGCCTCGATGGATTTCGAGCCGGCATCGGTTTCAGAGGCGAGGAGCTCGTTCGTGAGATCGGCGAGTTGCGCGCTGCGTTCGCGTCTGGCCTGCTCGCTGGCGCGCAGCCGTCCGCGATCGACCTCCGCGGGTGCCGTCTCGACGATACGGCGGTATTGCTCCAGCAGAGTCTGCAACCGCGTCGAGCGTTCAAGACCCGGGAAGCCGCGTTGCGAGACGCTCAGAGCCGCCGCCTCGGTGATGCGAGCGAAATGGAAAGCGGAGCCGGACAGTGCAGCCACAGCGAGTGCGGAAAGCGCGGCGACGCAATAGAGTTTGAATGCGATTCCGACGCGCCGCCCAGTTCCGCCCGGATTCTTGAACAGCCAATTCATTCGAGCACTTTCGCGGCCACGTCGGACGTCGCGTCGATCACGCTCTTCATCTCGGGCGTAGGCTCGCCCAGCACCACCAGGCTGAGCCTCTGTTCGATCGGCTCATCCAGCGCCAGTTCCGGAGCCTCCGCACGTCTCACAATGCCGGCCTGTGCCAAGCCCAAGGCTCCCGGCACCTGGAGGACAATCTTGACCACTTGCGAACTGATCTGGACATGGATGGCGTCTCCCGCGTCGATCTTGCCGCCTTCGAGCAGCGTATTCTCGACCGACGCTTGCACGCCGCCGCCCTCACGAACCATCACCAGCTGAATCGGCAAGTCGCTTCCGCCGACTTCGCGCCAGGTTTTGATCTTTCCCTGCAGAATGGAGCGGAGCTTGTCTCGGGTGATCGTCCGCAGCGGATTGTCCGGATGAACCGCAAAGGCCATTTGGACTCGGGCAATCTGGAATACTTTCAGACGGTCAAATGGCGCGTTTGGAAGCACGGTCTGAAGTGTCTGAACCTCGGTATCAAGCGGACCCGAGATCATGGCGAACTGGGCCGTGCCTTCGAACAGCGCCTGCAAGCCAAGACTGGACTTGTTAGGGACGAGAACGAGTTTGTGCCCGGACGCCGCTTCGATGGCCTTTTTCTGAGGAATCATTAACCGACTGCTGAGCGTCGTTGACCCCTGCAGAGTGAAGATGTCGGCATGCGCCGGCGCCGCCGCCAACATGGCGCCAGCCAAAAGGATTCTCCCGAGAAAGGAGGCTTTGGGACTGAGGGGCCGCATGGGCGCAGCCTAAAAGAATGAGCTTATCGCCGCCTTTCAAACTGTCTTCAAATGACCAGCAGATCGTAACGATTGGATAACCGTGATCGGCATGGGCAGGACTTCGCTCGGACACCCACGAGCGGCATTGGGCTTGCCGCGGTCTCCTGACGGCATCCACGTTCGATCGTATTGAGTAGAGGATCCCAGCATAGGCCGCAATTATGCCGCAAGATATCTGATGACTCTATCGATTATGATATTTGAGTTTCTTTTTTGGAGTATTTGATGATCTTTGACGCGTTCGATCCTGCACAGATTCAAAGTTCAAATTCCTTTCTATCGTGCAACCCTGCGTACCTTTATGAAGATGGGGGCTATTACGACAGAGAGACTCCACTCTCGAACTTGCAAGACGTGTATTCGCGTCTCGGGGGATCGATCAAAGTTGTTGCTCAGCTTTCGAGCGCTCACGAAGCGTGCCGGCCAATGCCGGCCCATATCGCCGGACCGGATAAGAAATTTATCGAGAAGACTATTTCCCATTATCAACAGTTGAATGAAAATCGCCGGCGGCTCGCGCCGTCCATGTTGGTCGAGATCAACAACGCGGTCATTTGGAACAATTGCCTATTCGTCGTTTGCGGCGGTGAACTTCTTCGTCTTTATGAAATGCATCGCGAGCACGATCGTGCAGAGATGGCTTCCGATCATCTGGGCGCTGCCTTGGCTGCAGTCAGGAACAGCGTGGTGATCCATCCCGATTCCAACGTTCTCTTCTCGGGATCGATCGGTTCGTTCAGCTACGGTCACTGGTTGGTGGACGATTTTTGCAGGCTGGCGGCCATTCCGCATCTCACCACTTCGATCGCCCCCATGTCTGTCGTCATGTCGGAAACGGGGGCTCATATTGACGCAATCAGGAAGGAGGGCGTGCTGGCCGCTGGCCATGGGAGAACGCTGGGGGAAATCCTGTTTGTCGACAAAAACGAAGCCCACTTCTTCCCGCGTCTATTCTACGTCACGCCTGCGACTTATCATCCGTTTCTGAAACACCCTCAGTCGCTCAGAGCGAGCGCGGAAATCTGTCACCGGGCCTTTGCTCCTGGAGCATCGCACAGGAACTCGAAGCGGCTGTTTATAAATCGGGATGTGGCATACCGGCGTCAGCTTATCAATGCCGTTGAAGTCAAGGCGTTGCTTCACGCGCATGGCTATCAGGAGCTGTTTCCGGAAACGATGACGCTGCGTGAACAATGGGAGGCGTTCAGCTTTGCCACTCATGTCATCGGTATCATGGGGGCGGCCATGACGAACACTTTGTTCAGCGGTCCGGGCAAGAAGCTGCTCTATCTCGCACCTGATGGCTGGATTGAATCGTTCTACTGGAATTTGGCCGCCATGCTCGGGCAGCCGTACTCGGTCATTTACGGGGAGCCCATTGGAGAGTCACAACATCATCACATGAGTTCATTTCGCGTCGATTTGGCTCTGTTGTCGGATTGGTTGGACGCTACGCATTAGAGTGCGTGGCCGGCTAGGCCTCGAAGATGAACCGCGTGCCGACCGCTGAGTGCACGACCTTCTCACCCATCGCCTGCCGCGCGAGGTCGTAGAACCGGTCGCCGGTGCAATGCGCCGGAATGAGATGGTCGGGATCGATGTCCTGGAACGCCTTGATGGTGTCGCGGATGTAATCGTCGCCGAGCGGCGGCACGATGTGGAAGCCGCCGATCACGGCATGGACCTTGTCGATGCCAGAGACCTTCTGAGCTTGGTAAATCGCGTTGATCACGCCGCGATGGCTGCATGAGGTCAGCACCACCAGTCCCTTGCCTTTGACGTTGTAGACAGTCGCGATCTCGTGGTCGAAATCATCAGGAATGTACTGGCCGATGTTCTTCGCCGCCGGCATCTTCTCCGGATAGCAGCCGAAGCCGTCGAAAATGCCGACGATCTCCCGGGTCGGCAGCAGCGGCTTCTCGAACGAGGTCTGGCCGATCCGGCCGGTGGTGAAGGCGTGGTCGGCGACCAGCGCCGGCCCCTCCGACAGCATCAGTGCCAGGTCGGCATCCATGATCGCCCGGCGGTCGAGCGCGCCGAAATTGCCGCCGGCGTTCTGGCGCAGGCAGAACGCATCCTCGCCGCCGACGTAGAACGGCAGCTTGCCTTTGAGCTTGCCCTTGGTGGCTTCGAGAAATCCGACCATGCCGCCGAAGTGGTCGTAATGGCCGTGGCTCAGCACCATGGCGTCGAAGGCTGACGGATCGATCTTCAGGATCGACATGTTGTTGTTGAGCGTCTCGGCGGTGTAGCCGAAATCGACCAGCACGTTGCGCGTCTCGCCGCCCATTTGCGATTCCGCATGCATGGCAAGGCCCCATTCGGCATTCAGTGCCGCGTAAGGCGGAGCGTCGGGGCGTGTGTTGCCGCTTTTGCGCTCGATGGTGAGATCGCCGCGCTTCTCGTTGGGCACGAACTGGATCACGACATTGTCGGTGACGATCCGCACCGCCAGGCGGTCCACTGTGGGTACGTTGCGGCCGAGCGGCTGGGCCTCCGCGGTGCGCGCGGCGCCCGCCAGTGCTGCCATCATCGCGGAGACGAAACCCGCGCCGCCCGAGCAGAGCACGCCGAGCGAGGACGCATCCGGGATGCAGTTGCAGCCGCTGAACAACATGGGCGTCCTCCGATCGTTATATCCACCGCCGCGCCTGCGGATTATGCTGCGCCTCGGAAACGCATTAAGGGAAGAACCGGGGTTCAGCGATGATTCTATTGTCGAACGGGGGCACCAACATCCAGCGGGCCGGGACGCCTTCGGACACGATCCTGGTCGGCACCGTCGACGGCGTCGCGCTGCTCGGCAAAACCGAGCGTGGCTGGGCCGTGAAGCATCGCGCGCTGCAAGGCGTGTTCGTCAGCGGCGTCACGGCGCTCGATGACGGCACGCTGTTCGCATCGACGCGCGGCGTCGGCGTCGCGCGCAGCACCGACGGCGGCGCGAAATGGAATTGGATCAACGAGGGCCTCGCCCATCACGAATTCTGGTCCTGCCGCGCCGGCAAGCTGCAGGGCCGCGACGTGGTGTTCGCCGGTGCGCTGCCGGCGCATCTCTATGTCAGCGAGGACAAGGGCGACAGCTGGCGCGAGATGAAGGCACTTCGTGATGCCAAGACGGTGACGAAGTGGACCTTCCCGCCGCCGCCGCGCATCGGTCACATCAAGGACATCGTGCTCGACGGCGACCGGCTCTGGGTCGGCGTCGAGATCGGCTCGCTGCAGGTCTCCAACGACTTCGGCCAGAGCTTCACCGAGCTGCCGGTCGATCCAAATCCGCAGGAGTGCGACATTCATCGCATCCTGGTTCATCCGGCGCGGCCTAATCGCATTATCATCGCCAACGGCATCGTCGGCATGATGGCCAGCGAGGACGGCGGCAAGAGCTTCCAGCGCATGAAGATGCCAGCGGAGGCCAACTATCCCGACGCGATCGTCATCCATCCGGACGAGCCGGATCTGCTGTTCATGTCGGCGGGCGTCGGCTGGCCGGTGCACTGGTACGAGCTCGGCCGCGCGCGCGGCAAGATCTTCAAGAGCAAGGATGCCGGCAAGACCTGGGAGCGGTTGCTCGGCGGATTGCCGAACGGCCAGCGTGCGCTGTTCTCAGGCCTCACCATCGAGGCGCGCCGGGACGGCTATTCGCTTTATGCGGCCGACACCGACGGCCAGGTGTTCGAAAGTCTCGACGGCGGCAGCACCTGGACGATCATCGCCGACGTGCCGCCGGTGTCGAAGGCCGACTTCTACAAAGGATTGGTTCGCGACCGCGTGAAGCTCGCCAACGTCGACGACATCGTCGCCAATCCGACCGCGACCCAGCGCTGGCAGGAGGCCGGTAAGGCGATCTAGCGGTCCGGAGCTTGGACGTCGCTGCGCCTCATGTACGCTCCAACGTATGTGCTCTTGACGCATTATTTTGTTCTTGTTAAGTTCTGTTCTGTCTTGTTCGTTTGAGGACGTCGTCGATCGCGACACCGGATGATGGAGCAGGATGCGGCCCGCCGACAACGCGAGCCGCGATGGAGCGCCGGGAGGCGTCGGGCTCTTCGCACGGGCCCGCGCGCCCTGGGACCCCCACTGCCCTCAAAACTTTGGGTCCCGGAAGCTCGGCGTGCAGGTTGGCAGATCGCAATGCCGACCTAAGGAGGTTTCGCAAACCTCCTGGCGCCTCCCGGCGCTCCATCCCCTCATTTGGGGAAACGGAAAAAGGGAAGGGCGCTGGCCTCGCGCCTGATCGGAAGGGGCCGATGAAACACGCCTGGATGAATGTTGACGGGATGCGTTTAGGAGCGCGGGCTGTTTGACATGTGAATCGCTGATCACCACCGCTGGCCCCCAGGTGGTGTCATTGCCGGGCTTGACCCGGCAATCCATGAGCGGCTGCAGAGAAGGCAATCGTAAGTGCGTGCGTCGTTGCGCCACCGCATGGGCCCCCGGGCCAAGCCCGGGGGTGACGACCGCCTTCGTTGATCGAGGTGAGAATCCTTGCGCCGCCCGAAGACGAGACCGCCGATGCCACTTCGGTTTGAAACACACCAACGCGAAGCGAAACTCAGCCCTCGCCGATCTCCTTCAAGATCTCCGCCGTATGCTCGCCGAGCCGTGGCGCCGGGTGCTCGGACGCCATCGGCTTGCCGTCGACCACGATCGGCGTGCGGATGCCGGGGATGCGGCCGCCTTTGGCGAACGCGCTCGGAATGTCGAGCAGCATGCCGCGATGCTTGATGTGCGGGTCCGCGAACACCTGGTCGAGATTGTTGATCGGGCCGGCCGGCACGCCGACCGCCTCGAGCTTGTCGGCCAGGTCCTGCATCTTGAACGTCAAGGTCAGCGCCGTGAGCTTGCCGATCAGCTCGGCGCGGTTGGCGAGCCGCGACTTGTTGTCGATGTAGGCCGGGTCTTTCGCGAGCTCCGGCGCGCCGAGCACGCCGCAGAGCTTCTGGTACTGGCTGTCGTTGCCGGTGGCGATGATGATGTAGCCGTCGTCGGCAACCGGGAACACCTGATACGGCACGATGTTGGGATGCGCATTGCCGATCCGCTCCGGGAGCTTGCGCGAGGCGAGATAGTTCATGCCCTGGTTGGCGAGCACGCCGACGGTGGTGTCGACCAGCGCGGTGTCGACATAGCAGCCTGTGCCGGTGCGTTCGCGCTGCGCCAGCGCCGCGAGAATGCCGATCACCGAATACATGCCGGTCATGATGTCGGACACCGGCACGCCGGCGCGGGTCGGCTCGCCGTCCGCGGTGCCGGTCAGGCTCATGAAGCCACCCATGCCTTGCGCCATCAGGTCGTAGCCGGCGCGCGATGCGTAGGGACCATTCTGGCCGAAGCCCGTCACCGAGCAATAGATCAGCCGCGGGCAGCTAGGGGCGAGGCTCTTGTAGTCGAGCCCGAACTTGGCGAGGCCGCCGACCTTGAAGTTCTCGATCAGAATATCGGAGCGCGCCGCGAGCTTCTTCACGATACGCTTGCCGTCTTCGCTCTCGAAGTCGGCCTCGATCGAACGCTTGCCGCGGTTGGTTGCGTGGAAATAGGCCGCGCCGAGATGGCCGCCGTCTTTCGCCTCGATGAAGGGCGGTCCCCAGGCGCGGGTGTCGTCACCGGCCTTGCTGCGCTCGACCTTGATCACGTCGGCGCCGAGATCGGCCAGCACCTGGCCGGCCCAAGGTCCGGCCAGGATGCGGGCCAGCTCGAGCACACGAATACCAGACAACGGACCCGCCATGATGACTCCTTGGGCAGCGATTAACCAGATAAACCCAAGGAACCTGTGGCCCGGTGCCGCGATTTTGTCCAGTGCCGGCAAATGGCTGGCAAGTGGCTGGCATGCACCACTTGAACAGTCGTTTTTCGCTCAACATTTCCGATATGATCGGAAACGCGAATCCTCCTAGGAATGCCCAGGAATCATCTCCCGATGAACACGTCCTTTTTCGGCGAAATGCTGAACAGCATCACCGAACGCGGCCGCGCCTTGCTGGACCGCGCGCGAGACCGGCGGGATGTGGCGGCGGCGCGATCGGAAAGTCTGATCGATCTCTGCGAAGATCTGCTGTCGGGCCGCGGCGAAGCCTCCGGCGTGGCGCTGGCGACCGAAATCCTGGAGAAGTACTCCGAATTGACCATCGGCCCGCGCATCGCCTTCTTCGAGGCGCTGGCGACCCGCTTTGGGCCCGATCGTGAAGCGCTCGATGCCGCCATCAAGGCCTGGCAGGCGGCGCCCTCCGACGACACCGCGGCCGAGGTGCACGAAGCCGCCGAGTCGCGCCGGCAGGAGCTGCTGCGCCGATTGAATCTGGCGCCGGGCGGTACCGGCGCCCTGGTGCAGATGCGCGAGCAGCTTCTCGATGCGCTCGGTCACCGCAAGGACCTCGCGGCGGTCGACGCCGATTTCGTGCATCTGTTCTCGTCCTGGTTCAACCGTGGCTTCCTGGTGCTGCGGCGGATCGACTGGTCGACCCCGGCGATGATCCTGGAAAAGATCATTCGCTACGAGGCGGTCCATGAGATCGCGAGCTGGGAGGATCTGCGCCGCCGCATCGATCCGCCGGATCGGCGCTGCTACGCGTTCTTCCATCCGGCGCTGGTCGACGAGCCGCTGATCTTCGTCGAGGTGGCGCTGACGCGGGAGATTCCCGAAGCCGTCGCCCCGATCCTCGCGAACGGCCGCGAAGCCATCATGCCGGACCGCAGCAAGGTCGCGGTGTTCTATTCGATCTCGAATTGCCAGCGGGGGCTGGCCGGCGTGTCGTTCGGCAACTTCCTGATCAAGCAGGTGGTCGAGGAGATCTCGCGCGAGAACGCCAAGCTTCAGACCTATGTGACGCTGTCGCCGGCGCCGGACTTCGCGCGCTGGCTCGACCGCGAACGCAAGACCGACAACTCCAAGGCGCTGTCGCCCGACGATGTGGAACTGCTCAAGGGACTCGATCAGCCCGACTGGTGGCGCAAGCCGGAGCTGCACGAAGGCTTCAAGGATACGTTCCTGCGCGCCGCGGCCTGGTACTACCTCAACGCCCGCAACCGCCGCGGTCTGCCGGTCGATGCGGTGGCGCGGTTTCATCTCGGCAACGGCGCGCGGCTCGAACGGCTCAATTGGCTGGGCGATGTCACCGACAAAGGCCTCGCTCAATCCTACGGGCTGATGGTCAACTATCTCTACGATCTCGAGCATATCGAGAAGAACCACGAGGCCTATGCCGAAGGCCGCCGCGTGGTGGCCGCCAACGCCGTGCGCCGCCATCTGCGCGGCGCTGTCGGCGTGACCGAACTGGTGCCGGCGGCCGGCTGATCTGCGTCCGCCGGCCTTTCCAAAGCCCGCTGGCCGCTTCATGCTGCGGTCACGCCAATTTTTTGTTTTCCAAAAGCGCGGGTCGTGCCGATGAACCAGCAGTCCAAGATGCAAGCCGTTTTCAGCGACGAAGCGCTGGATATCCTGTTCCGCAAGGCGCGAAGCTTCAACGACTTCACGTCGCAGCCGGTCACCGACCAGGAGCTGCGCGCGCTCTACGAACTCGCCAAATGGGGACCGACGACGGCGAACTCGCAGCCGCAGCGGGTGGTGTTCGTGAAGAGCCCCGAGGCGAAGGAAAAGCTTGGGCCGTCGCTGTCGTCGCAGAACCGCAAGAAGGCGCTCAACGCGCCGGTGGTCGCGATCCTCGCCTACGACATGCGCTTCTTCGAGCATCTGCCGAAGCTGTTCCACAATCCCGGCGCGCGAAGCTGGTACGAGACCACGCCGGAGCAGATCCGCACCACGGCGCTGCGCAACGCCACGCTGCAGGGCGCCTATCTGATGCTGGCGGCGCGCATCGTCGGTCTCGATTGTGGCCCGATGTCGGGCTTCAAGAACGACGTGGTGGACGCCGCGTTCTTCCCCGACGGCCGTTTCAAGTCGAACTTCCTCTGCTGCCTCGGCCACGGCGATCCGTCGACACTGCCGAAGCAGGATTATCGTTTCGCCTTCGACGAGGCCTGCCAGATCGCGTGAGCGGTGTCAGCTCTTGCCGTAAACCGGCACGATGCCGCCGCGGGTGACGGCATTGTCGGGCGAGGCGAGGAACGCGATTGTTGCCGCGACCTCCTCGACCTTTGGCCAGGCCGCGAAGTCGGCGTTCGGCATCGCCTTGCGGTTGGCGGGCGTGTCCATGGTCGAAGGCGCGACCGCGTTCACCAGGATGCCGTCTTTCGCGACCTCCTCGGCGAGCGCGACCGTCATGGCGGCGACTGCGGCCTTGCTCGACGCGTAGGCCACCATGCCTGAGCCGCTGCGCCATTCCAGCGCCGGACGCGCCGCCACGTTGACGATGCGGCCGCCGTTATGCCCCATCGCCTTCACGGCGGCGCGGCAGCAGAGGAAGCAGGCGACGAAGTTCGTGTCGACCTGCTGCATCAGCTTCGCTTTGTCGGTGTCGACGACGCTTTGGGCGGCGAAACCGCCGGCGAGATGGATCGACGCCCAAAGCTTCGGCACGGCGCCATAGAACGCATCGACCGCAGCCTGATCGGCGAGATCCCCGACCGCGTGCAACGTGACGTTCTGCTTGTGCGGAAAGGATTGCGCCTCGGCCTCGTGCAGATAGCTGACATGGCACTGTGCGCCGGCCTTGATCAGTGTTCCCACGACGGCGCGGCCGAGCGCTCCGGTGCCGCCTGTGATTACGACATGACGGCCGGTGAAATCCATGATCAGCCTCGTCCCCGCTTGGCGCGTGTCGGCAGCACCTGGAATTCAAGCCAGTTCGCGACCTCGCCGGTGCGGAGCTTCTTCTCGAGCACGTTGCGGCTGATGCCGTGCCGCCATGACAGCCGCTTGTCGCTCGGGTTGCGGTCGAGCGTGTCGAGATCGCTGGCGAAGGTCTCGATGTCGGCGGTGTTGAGGAAGAAGCCTTCGTCGATCAGGCGCGGACCGATGCGGCGCACGATGGTCGCGACCTCTCGCAGCGGATATTCCGGATGATACTGCACGCCCCAGGCCGTGGTGCCGTTGTACTTGATCTCGGCGCTTTGCACGTCGGAGACTTGGTTGGTGGCGAGCACCGTCATGCCGGGCGCGACCGTTTCGACTTCGTCAAGATGCACGGTTGGCGCGTTGAACACCTCAGGCTTGCCGACATACATCGGATGCTTGCGGCCGGGCTCGGTGAGCCGGATGCCACGGCCGAAGCCGATCTCGCGGCCTTTCGGGTTCTTGCGCACGATGCCGCCGGCCGCGGTGGTGAGCACCTGAAGGCCCCAACAGCTGCCGAAGATGGGCGTACCTGCCTCGAGAATGGAGCGCGCGAGCTCGATCTGCCGCGTCACCTCCGGGCCGCCGTCATAGACATGCAGACCGGAACCGGTGATGGCGACGCCGTCATAGCCTTCGAGCGCTTCGCCGATCGGCAGGTTCGAGCCGGGGTCGCCCGGAAAGCAGATGTCCACGACCGCGCTGGGCAGAAGTTCCTGCAGAAGATTGGCATAACCCGTGCTTGCCACCGTGCCGCCGGCTGCCACGTGCTGAGCACGGGTTTCCGGCGAATTACCTTCCATGACGAGGAGGCGAGGGGCGGGCATCGGTCTTTCAGAGCAGCGGGCTTGTGTCCGTCATCTAGTGGACATTTGCGGCAAAGATGAGGGGAATATCATACCGCATGATCAACGAATGATTATACTGGTATGCCGGATTATCCGCCGGATGTGGGGCGGCCAAGGGGCGGCGATGCGTCACAAGTATTGTTCCGATGGGCTCAGGCGCGCCGCACTGGCGCTGCTGATCGCGACGCTCTCGCTTTTCACCCCAGCAGCCGCGAAGGCCCAATCCAGCGCGCTGGACGACCTCGTTTCCGCGGTGGTCCGCATCAAGACCTTCATCAATCCGGAAGGCAACTCGATCTCCAATCTCGGCCGCGAGCGCGAGGGCTCAGGCATCGTCATCGACGAAAGCGGATTGGTGCTGACCATCGGCTATCTGATGGTCGAGGCGCAGGGCGCAGAGATCGTCACATCCTTGGGCCGCACGCTGCCGGCCGCTGTCGTGGGCTACGATCACATCACCGGCTTCGGGCTCCTGCGCACGCTGGAGCCACCGAAGATCAAGCCGCTGCCGCTCGGAAAATCGGCCGACGTCAAGGAACAGGACCCGCTGCTGGTCGCGAGCTTCGGCGGCGCCGGTGCGGTGCTGCCGGTGCGCGTGGCGAGCCGCCGCGTGTTCGCCGGGAGTTGGGAGTATCTGGTCGAGGACGCGATCTTCACGAGTCCGCCGCATCCGGCCTGGAGCGGTGCTGCGCTGGTCAATCGTGAAGGCAAGCTTGTCGGCGTCGGCTCGCTGATCGTCGGCGACGCCAAGGGCGAGAACGAGCCGAGCCCCGGCAACATGTTCGTGCCGATCGATCTGCTGCCGCCGATCATGGGCGATCTCCTGGCCAGGGGCCGTGTCGCAGGTCCTGGGCGGCCCTGGCTCGGCGTCAATGCGCAAGCAGCTGGCGGCAGGCTCGTGGTCGGCCGCGTCTCGCCGGAAAGCCCGGCCGGCAAGGCCAGGCTCAAGCGCGGCGATGTCATCGTCGGTATCGGCGGTGTGAAAACCACGACGCTGGCCGACTTCTACCATCGGATGTGGGCGACCGGTGATGCCGGCGTCACGGTGCCGCTCGATGTGGAGACAAACGGCGGCTCGCGCAGGCTCGACGTGCCGTCGATCAATCGGCTCGATACGCTGAAGCTGCAATCGACGTTCTGATTGGTGGTGGCGCCGCGGACTACCCTTTACACGAAAATTTTACAACGTGCCTGCACTGGCGCCGGTCGAGCGATCCCGGCAAAGTATGCGCGCAACGAGGAAACGACCGGATGGCCTACAAGCTCTACAACGCGCCGCAATCGACCTGTTCGCAACGGGTGCGCTTCGTGCTCAACGCCAAGGGATTGCCGTTCGCCGAAGAGAAGCTCGATCTGCTCGCCGGCGATCAGCTCAAGCCCGAATACCTTGCCATCAACCCGAACGGCGTGGTGCCGACGCTGGATCACGACGGCAATATCGTGGTCGATTCTTCGGTGATCATCGAATACCTCGACGAGGTTGCGTCCCAGTCTTCGAACTTCACGCCGAAGGATCCGGTCAAGCGCGCGGCGATGCGTTCGCTGATGCGTTTCATAGATGAGATGCCGGCGGCCGCGGTGCGCGTGCCGACTTTCAACCTTGCCTTCCTGCCGCGCTTTGCCGCGATGAGCGAAGACGAGTTCATCGCGTTTGCCGAGTCAAAGCCGTTGCGCAAAGAGTTCATGCTGGCGATGGGCCGCAAAGGCTTCCCGCAGAAGGAGATGGATTCTGCCGTGACCCGGCTGCGCCGCAGCTACGAGCGCATGGACGAATCGATCGAGAGTAGCGGTGGGCCGTGGCTGCTCGGCAAGGACATTACGCTTGCGGATATCGCGGTGATGCCGGCGATCGTGCGGATGGCCGATCTCAACCGCGAAAGCGACTGGGCCGACCTGCCGCGCGTGGCGAAATGGTACGAACTCATTCGGGCACAGCCGGCGTTCAAGCCGACCTACTATCCCGGCTCGCTCTTGACCGAGCGCTTTCCGCATTTGCGCAAGGGCGCGGCTTAGGTCGCCCAAAGCCATTCCCACAAAGATGTGAACCCGGCGCATGGGCCTGCGTCGGGCGGGTGGTTGCCGGTCGGAGGTGCCGTTCCTAATTCGAGGCTTGCCTGGGGCAACACAGGATTTGGTTTCATGCAGATCGATTTGAACGGAAAGCGCGCCATCGTCACGGGATCGACGGCGGGCATCGGCTTTGCCATCGCAGCGGGGCTTGCTGAAAGCGGTGCCACCGTGGTGATCAACGGCCGCAGCGAAAAATCCAGCAACGCGGCGAAGGAGCGTCTCACCAAGAAATTTCCCAAGGCCAAAGTCGAGGCGGTGGCAGCCGATCTTTCGACTGCGGCCGGCGCCGAGGTCTTCATCGCCAAGGCGGGCGAGGTCGACATTCTCGTCAACAACATGGGCATCTTCGAGCCCAAGCCGTTTCCCGAAATTCCCGATGCCGATTGGCAGCGCTTCTTCGACACCAATGTGATGAGCGGCGTGCGGCTGTCGCGGCACTATCTGCCGGCGATGATGAAGCGCAACTGGGGCCGCATCGTTTTCATCTCGAGCGAATCCGGCGTCAACATACCGGTCGAGATGGTCCACTACGGCGTCACCAAGACGGCGCAGCTTGCGCTGGCGCTGGGGCTTGCCGCGACCGCGGCCGGCACGGGTGTGACAGTGAATTCGGTGCTGCCGGGGCCCACGCGCTCGGAGGGCGTGGTGGATTTCCTCGATAAGCTCAAAGGCGGCCAGAACCTCTCGCAGGCCGACATGGAAGCCAAGCTGATCGCCGAGGGGCGGCCGAGCTCGATCATCCGTCGCCTCGCGACTCCCGAAGAGGTCGCCAATATGGTGGTCTACGTCTGCTCGCTGCAGGCTTCGGCGACCACGGGTGCGGCGCTGCGCGTCGATGGCGGCGTGGTGCGTTCGGTGGTGTAGACCCGTTCCGGTCGCCTGGGATTGCCGCTACCATCTCCCAAAACTTCGGGAGGATTTGATGGAACGGCGGCAATTCATCACGCTTGCGGGTGGTGCGATCGCGACTTCTTTGTCGGCATGGCCGCTCGGAGCGCGAGCGCAGTCAGCGGATTTTCCCAATCAGACCGTCCGCATCGTCGTGCCGGTGACGGCCGGCAGCACCGCCGACATCCTGGCGCGCGTTGTCGCCGACAAGCTTGCGCCAATGTGGAATCAGAGCGTGATCGTGGAGAATCGCCCCGGCGTTGCCGGCATCTCCAGCGTCGCGAAAGGGCCGGCCGACGGCACCAGCATCATGATGACGTCGAACGGCCATTCGGCGGTCGGCGTTCTCAACAAGGGGCTTTCATTCGATCCGGTGGCCGATCTTGTCGGGGTCGCACAGGTCGCCGTCATTCCGCTGGTGTTGATCGTGCCGCTGACGCTTGAAGCAACCACGGTCAAAGAGCTGATCGCGCTCGCCAAAACGAAACCCGGCGCGTTGAATTTTGCCTCCGCCGGGCTCGGCAGCACCAGTCATCTAGCGGGCGAGGTGTTCAAGCGCGCCGCCGGCATCGACATTCGTCATGTGCCCTATCGCGGCGCCGAGACTGTGACGAGTGTCATGCGCAACGACACCCAGATGACCTTCTCGCCCGCGCCCGTGGCGCTCGAACTGATCAACACCGGCAAGGTGCGCGCCATTGCTGTCGTGAACAGCAGCCGCATTGCCATGCTGCCAAATCTGCCGACGTTTGCCGAGGCCGGCGCGCCGGAGTTCGATTACAACGCCTGGTTCGGATTGTTCGCGCCGCTGAAGACGCCGAAGCCGGTCGTCGACAAGATTGCCGACGCGACGAGGCAGATTCTCGAGACAGCGGAGATCAAAAGGTATCTCGCTCAGCAGGGCGCGGATGCAGCCTTCATCGCATCCGACAAGTTCGACGCGCTCGTCAAAGCCGACGCTGAGCGCTACGGCAAGCTGCTGGTCAATTGACGCGGCAGGCTATTTCACCGCCAACGGTGCGAGCCCGCTGCGCGCCCGCGCCGCATCCTCGAAGCCGTGCATGCCGAGCACCCATTGCAGCCCGACGATGGCGCCCTTCACCGGCTGGAGCAGGCTCAGCGCCAGAACAGCGATCAGCGTCGGCCAGATCAGCATGTGCAGCCAGGTCGGCGGCGCCCACTCGGTTTCCACCAGGAGCACCAATGGCACCACAATGTGGCCGACCAGCAAGATGACGATATAGGCCGGGAAGTCGTCGGCGCGCTGATGGTGTAGCGGCTCGCCGCAGGCCGGACACTCGTCCGCAACCTTGAGAAATGCCCGGAACATCTTGCCTTCGCCGCACTTCGGGCATTTGCCGAAGAATCCGCGCGTCATCGCCTGGCGGACCATGGCGGTGTTGGTGCCCGGAGTGACAACGGTATCGTCGGCGGTCATGTGGTGTTCCCGGATCGGCGCGATCGCGGGATAGATAGGCGAGGCCAGGCGCGAGCGCCATGGCCGGATCACTCCCGCGGCACATGACAGCCCACTGGAGCCGCAAAAAACCCGCCGGCTCGCACCGGCGGGTTTGGCATTGTCCGAAAAAGTCGCGAAGTCGCGCTCAGCGGAGACCGATCGCCAGACCGCTGAGGTCGAGGTTGAACTCGAGGCCGACCTGCTCGCCGCGCAGCGTCAGCACCGCGCCCTTTTCGTTGGTCAGCGTCACGACCTGCTTGCGGCCGGTGATGATGGCAGCGCCGGCGGTCGCCGCCGAATAGACGCCGGCCACATCGGCGGGGCTGCGAATGCGAGAAACGGTGCCGACGAGATGGGCTTCCGACGCGCCGGCGCTGAGGCCGACACTGAGGCCGCCGACGCTCAGCGGATAGGTGCGACGGCCGAAGCGGAGCACGCCTTCGCCGCCCTGCACGCCGACCACGAACGAAGCCTTGACGATCTTGAGACGGACGCTGCCGCTCGCCGCCTGCGACGCCTGCGGCATGCCCGCGATGCCGAGCGCAAGAAGCGCCGCGATCGCAAACCGGATGATGGAAATACGCATTTTCGCCTCCGAAGTTTAAGTGTCTGGTACCGCATCTGCGGACGCGCGAACCTTACCCGGCCGGCCGGTTCCCGACACGGGCCGGGGAGCCCGGCGCGTCAGGTTTCACGATCCGTTCTGGCCGGGGGTGCGCGATTTGGTCGCGCCTGTGGCCGAGGAGACACTGATGCTTCAGATCGTCTCTAAACTCGTTTCCGCGCTTATTTTGCGGCCGCAGCCTTCAGGATCGGCGTGAGACGCGCGACCTCACTGCGCACCAACTCGCCGAGTGCCTTCGGTCCGCGACGGTTGGGCTCGGCGATCTCGGCGCCAAGATCGTAGAGCCGCTTTTGCACGGCCTCTTCGTCGAGACCCTTGTTCAGCGCCTCGGCCAGCTTGTCGATGATCGGCTGCGGCGTGCCCTTTGGCGCGAACATCGCATAGAACGGCGCGCAGTCGAACGCCGGCAGGCCTTGCTCATACGAGGTCGGCACGTCGGGCAGCATCGGGCTGCGTTTCTTGTGGGCGATTGCCAGCGCCTTCGCGGTGCCGGCGCGGACATGGGGCAGGGGACCAAGCACCGGATCGCAGTCGTAGTCGACGTTGCCCGCGAGGATCGCGTTCATCACCGGTGCGGTGCCGGTGAACGGCACCAGCGTCGGCTTGATGCCGATGGCGCTGTTGAGGAGAAGGCAGCCGACATAGGACACTGAGCCGACGCCGGCATGGCCCATGTTGAGCTTGCTCTCGTTGGCCTTGGCGTAGGCCACGAACTCCTTGAGGTTGTTGGCCGGGAAATCCTTGCGGACAGCGAGCAGTTCCGGCTGAACGGCGATCAGCCCGATCGGTTCGAAATCCTTCTCCGGATCGTATCCGAGATTGGGATAGAGCGCGGGCGCAGCCGCGTGAGTGCCCATGTGGCCCATCACGAGAGTCGTGCCATCCGGTGTGGAGCGCGCGGCGCGCAGCGATCCCGTGGTTCCGCCACCGCCGCCGACATTTTCGACCACGAACTGCTGGCCGAGATGGCGCTGGAAGATATCAGCCGCGATGCGCCCGCTGATGTCGGCTGGACCGCCCGCTGCGAACGGCACGATCACGGTCACCGATCGCGACGGATAGGTCTGTGCCTCGACGCCATTCACCGCGGCGAGCGCGATCAGCGCCGCCGCCGCCCATTGCCCTTTCATCGTCCCCTCCCTTGAGGCCCGCTGATTTTTTTGTGCGAGCCTTCGTTGCCTCCGCTACTTTTTCTTGCGCACCGCCTTCGGCTTCGAGGTCTTCTTCGCGACCTTCTTCCTGGCCGCGGCGAGCTTCGCCGGCCGCAAGCCGCCCTTGGCGTTCTTGACTTTGTCCTTGGTGAGCTGCCAGCCCTTCCAGTTGATGTCGAAGACGATGCCGTTCGGGTCCTTGAACTTGCGCTCGAAGCCCTCGTCCTCGGGCTCACCGAGATCGAAGAAGAACTTTCCGCCGGCCTTCTCGATCTGCTTCTGCTGCTTCGGCATGTCGTCGCATTGGAAGCCGAAGTGGTGGATGCCGGTCCAGCCCGCGGGAACGCCGGAGCCAACCTCGCTCTTGTATTGCAGCAACGCGAGATTGATCTCGCCGTCGCTCATGTAGCAATTCCAGGCGGTCGATCCTTCCTTGATCTCGGTGCGCTTGAGGCCGAACGCCTTCTCGTAGAAATCGGCGGTCGCCTTGATGTCCTTCACGCACAACGCGATATGCCGGATGCGGGCGGGCATTTTGGCGGATGATTTCGCGGAGCTTTTTGCTGCCATGGGGTCGTCTCCATTCCGAGGCTTGATTTTGTAGCAGTCTGCCAGCTTCACGGCGCAGGAGCCATAGGGATAGGATTGTCGCCTGGGCGCGCCATCTTGCCGTCCTAGTCAAACTGCCGTACGTCCCCGTCGATCTGCCCATTTTTCACTGAGCAGGACAACCACAATGACCATTTCCTTTTCGAAGATCCGGGCCGCCATTGCGGTCGTTCTTTTGGGACTTACAGTCTCGGCCTGTGGCTACAACACGATTCCCACGGCCGAAGAGCAGGCCAAGGCCAAATGGGCCGACGTCCAGAACAACTACCAGCGTCGCGCCGACCTCATCCCCAATCTCGTCGCCACGGTGCAAGGCTACGCCAAGCAGGAAAAGGACGTGCTGACCGCCGTGGTCGAGGCGCGAGCCAAGGCGACCCAGGTCAAGATCGATGTCTCGCAGCTCACCGATCCCGAGAAGCTGAAGCAATTCCAGGACGCGCAGAGCCAGCTGTCCGGCGCGCTCGGACGGCTCCTGGCCGTCAGCGAGAATTATCCAGACCTGAAGTCCAACCAGAACTTCCTGGCATTGCAGTCGCAGCTTGAAGGAACCGAGAACCGCATCGCTGTGGCGCGCCGCGATTACATCGAAGCGGTGCGGGTCTATAACACCGAGCTGAAGACGTTCCCGGGCGTGCTCTGGGCGGCGACATTCTTCCGCGGCAACAAACCGATGGCCGAATTCACCGCCAATGAATCGTCGCAGTCGCCGCCGGTTGTGAAGTTTTAGTATCGAGGGTTCACAACCGAAGGCCGCGGCATGATCGCAGGCCAGCCGTTTTCCGCACGAGGCAGCTTTGCACCGCGGCTCGCCGCCGCGGTTGCGCTGCTGTTGTGGACCGCGCTCGCGGCGGTGGCGCTGACATTCCCGGCCTTGACCGGCCGGATCGTCGATCAGGCAAATGTCATCTCGGCCGAGACGCGGAGCGCGCTTGAGCCGAAGCTGGCCGATCTCGAAGCCAAGTCCGGCATCCAGCTTGTTGTCGCAACCGTCAACTCCCTCGAAGGCCAGGAGATCGAGCCTTACGCCAACGGGCTGTTCCGCACCTGGAAGCTCGGTGAGAAGGCCAAGAACAACGGTGTGCTGCTGCTGGTTGCGCCGAACGAGAAACGGGTGCGGATCGAGGTCGGCTACGGTCTCGAAGGCACGCTGACCGACGCGCTGTCCAAGGTCATCATCACCAACGCCATCGCGCCTCGATTCAAGACCGGCGATTTCAGCGGCGGTGTTTCGCGCGGTGTCGATGATATCATCACGGTGCTCACCACCGACTCCTCCGAATGGGAGAAGCGGCCCTCGCTGCGGCTGGACAGCCAGCCGGCGCCGGCCGACGATCCGTTCAACTGGGTGCTGGCGCTCATTGCGGTGGTGGTGATCATCCTCCTGATCGTTTCGCCGAGCTTCCGTTGGTTCTTTTTCAACGTCGTGATTCAAATCCTGCTCAGTTCGGGCAGTTCGAGAAGCAGCGGCGGCTTCTCCGGCGGCGGTGGATTTTCCGGCGGCGGCGGTTCGTCGGGCGGCGGCGGCGCATCGGGGAGCTGGTGATGAGCATTTCGGCCGAGGAGCGCGAACGCATCTCCGCCGCGATCCGTGCCGCGGAGGCGAAGACGTCGGGCGAGATCGTCTGCGTGCTGGCGGAGACGTCGTCCTCCCCCACAGGGATGCCTGTGCTGCTGGCGGCGCTGGGCGCGCTTGCGCTGCCATGGCTGCTGGTCGCGTTCACGGCGATGCCGGTGTTCCGCATCCTGACGCTCCAGCTCGTGGCATTTGTGGCGCTGATGGCCGTGCTGTGCTGGACGCCGGTTCGGGTCGCGCTGATGCCGCGGCGTGCGCGCCGGGCGGTGGCGCATCGCGTTGCGATGGAGCAATTCAGGAAGCGGGGCCTCGCGAGAAAGCCGGAGCGCACGGGGATTCTGATTTTCGTTTCGCTCGCCGAGCGTTATGCGCGCATCATCGCCGACGATGGGATTTCCGCCCGTGTTCCCCAATCGCAGTGGCAGTCTGCCGTCGATGCGCTGATCGCGCACTCGCGCGACGGACGAATCGCGGATGGTTTCGTTGCGGCGATCGATTTATGCGGAAACGAGCTCGCCCAGAACTTCCCGCGCACCGAGCCTGGCCAGGACGTTCTGCCGGATCGCATTTATGTGATCTGAGGCCAGACCGCGGTCCGTCACTCGGGCTTCAGGCCTGCGGCCTCGATCACCTTGGCCCATTTCTGCGTGTCGCTCGCGATCCTCGAGCGGGCCTCGGCCGGGGTCAGGATAATCGGCACCGCGCCCACCTCGGCGTAGCGCGCCTTCAATCCGGCATCGCTCAGGCAAGCGTTGATATCGCGATTGAGCCGCTCGACGATCGCTGCGGGCGTCGCGGCCGGCACGCCGATGCCTGTGCCGGCATTGATCTCGATGCCGGGAATGGTCTCGCCGATGGCGGGCACGTCGGGGATCGCGGGGTTGCGTTGCGGCGACATGACGGCGAGCGCGCGGACCGAACCGCTGCGGATATGAGGCAAAGAGTTCGGCAGTGCGTCCATGCCGGCTTGAATCCGGCCTGAGATCAGGTCGGTCGTGATTTGCGGTCCGCCCGCATAAGGGACGTGGACGACGTCCATGCCGGTGGATGTCCGCATCAGTTCGATCGCGAGATGGCTGATGGTCCGCGCGCCGAACGACGCCAGGCTGATCTTGCCCGGATTGGCTTTGGTGTAGGCGACGAAGCCGTCGATGTCCTTGATCGGAACGTCCTTGTTGACCACCAGCACCAGCGGCAGATCGGCAAGCCCGGACACCGGCGCAATATCGCGCTGGAAGTCGAAGGGCAGGGATTTGTAGAGCGACGGATTGATGACGTTGGTGGCAAACGTCATCGCCAGGGTGTAGCCGTCGGGTACGGCGTTCACCACCGACTGCATGGCGATGTTGGTGCCGCCGCCGGGCTTGTTCTCGATCACCACCTGCTGGCCGAGCCGCTCCGACAGCGGCGCGGCGAGGATTCGCGCCAAGAGATCGGTGGTGCCCCCGGCCGTGAACGCCACGATGAATTTGATGGGGCGGGTGGGATAGGTCTGCGCGAGTGCGCGTCGCGGTGTGGCCGCAGCGACAGTGGCTGCCGCTGTCAGTTGAGCAAACTCCCGGCGTGAGATTTTTCTCACTGGCGTTCCCCCTCGGTCATTCCGGGACGGCGCGAAGCGCCGGACCCGGAATCCAGTTCGAAATTCCGCACCTCGCGTCTGGATTCCGGGTTCGCGCCTGCGGCGCGCCCCGGAATGACGCCGGTGGGTGTCACTCCGCCGCAGCCTGACGCTTGCCTTGCGGCAAGCGGCCCCGGAAGTGCGGCAAGATTTCCTCGGCGATCGCCGTCATGTTGGCGCGCGTCATGTCGTCGGGCAGCGTGCCGAACTGGGTTTTGGTCAGCGAGGTGTTGAAGCCGGCGAGATCCTGATACTCGGCGAGCTTCTCACGCACGGTGTTCGGACTGCCCACGATGACGACACCGTTGCGCACGAGGTCATCAAGCGTTTGCGGCTTGCCGGTGATCTTCGCGGCGCGGATGCGCTTCACCGACTCGATGTTGCTGTAGCCCGGCGGCAGCAGCATTTCGGTCGGCATCTTGAGGAAGCGGTTGGTGAGCGCTTCGAGATGCGGCCGCGCCTCGCGCATGGCCTTCTCGTCGGTCTCGGCGACGTAGATGGTGTTCGACCAGGCGAGCTGATCGGGCGACGCCTCGTAACCCAGCTTCTCGGCCTCGTCGCGGTACATCTGGAACATGCGCGCCACGACCGCGATCGGCGACAGTGTCTGCGCGTAGGTGTAGCGCATCTGCGCCGCCCATTTGATGGTGCTGCTACTGCCCTGCGACGGAATCCAGACCGGCGGATGCGGTGCCTGATAGGGCCGCGGCCACGGGTTGACGTAATTGAAGTGATAATGCTTGCCGACATACTGGAACGGTCCGGGCTCGGTCCAGGCGCGGATGATCAGGTCATGCGCCTCGGCGAAGCGCTCCTGCGACAGGCCCGGATTGATGCCCATGGCGTGATATTCGGCGCCGATGCCGCGCACGAAGCCCGCGATGAAGCGGCCGCGCGAGAGGTTGTCGAGCATCGCGTATTCTTCGGCGATCACCAGCGGATTGTTCACCAGCGGCAGCGCGCGGCCGAGAATCGCGATCTTGGCGCGCTTGACGCTGCGCGTCAGCGCACCGGCAAGCGGGCCGGGCGTCGGCATCATGCCGTAGGCGGTCTGGTGATGCTCGTTGAGACAGACGCCGTCGAAGCCGAGCCGGTCGGCAAGCTCCATCTGGTCGAGATACTCGTGATAGAGTTCCGCGCCCTTTGCCGGGTCGTAGTCGCGGTTCGAATACGTGACCCAGGCGGAGCCGTTCCTGTCGATGGCGTCGAGGTCGGCATGCCGATAGGGCATCAGATGGAAGTTGAAGAACTTCATGCGGCGGCCCTCTTCGCTGCGAGGAAGCCTTCGAGCGCGGCAACGAAGGCCGCGCGCTGCTCGACCTGCGGCACGTGCCCGCTGTCCGGGATGAGCGTGACACTCGAACCCGGGATCAGGCGCTGGAACGCGGACGCATACTCCTTCGGATAAATGCGGTCGTTCGCGCCCCAGATGAGATGCGTCGGCACGTCGATCCGGTGCAGCCATTTGGCGAGATGGGGATCGTAGCCGCGCGGCTGCCAGACGAGTTTCGCCGTGGTGGTGCGGTTCTTCAGGATGACGTCCTCGAGCTCGGGCCGCTTGGCTTGCGCCAGCATCGTCTCGATCAGCTTCGGGCTGTCGAACATGCTGCGGATCAATTGCTCGTCGTTGACCAGGAACGTATCGACTTGCGGCACGCCCGGCACATGAATGCCGGCCGATCCAATGAGCGTCAGCGAGCCGAGCCGGCGCGTGTTGCGCGCCGCAAGCTCGGCCGCGATCCAGCCGCCGAGCGAATGGCCGACCAGATCGACGTGGTGCAGATCGAGCTGGTCGATGAGATCGAGATAGAAGCGGGCGAGGTCCGCGATGTTGTCGAGCCAGTCCGGCGTGTCGGACGCGCCAAACCCTGGATGCTCGGGCGCCAGCACATCGTGGCGCGCGGCAAGGTCCGTCATGAACGGCGGCCAGCCCGCGCCGCCACCGCCGTGCAGAAACAACAGCGGACGTCCCGCACCGCCGCGCATCAGCGCGATGCTGCAGCCGCGGACGGAGATTCTGGTCGTTACAGGTTCTGTCATGGGGAACATCCGGCTCGGCTAGATTACGCGATCAGATGGGGAAATGAAGCCGGTAACGCGGTTGGCATCCCGGAACTGTCAAAATCGCATGTAAAGTTGGGCCGTCCAATCAGAGGCTCGCAATGCAGACTTCGATCGCAACGGTATCGCTCAGCGGCGGGCTCGCCGAGAAGCTGGAGGCGATCGCGGCTGCGGGTTTCACCGGCGTCGAGATCTTCGAAAGCGATCTGCTGTCTTTCAACGGCACGCCGAAAGACGTCGCCCGCATGGTGGCCTCGCTGGGGCTAAAAATCGTCACGTTCCAGCCGTTCCGCGATTTCGAGGGCATGCCCGAGCCGCAGCGGAGCCGGACTTTCGCCCGCGCCGAGCGCAAGTTCGACTTGATGGGCGAGCTTGGCTGCAATCTCCTGATGATCTGCAGCAACGTGGCGCCGGACTCGCTTGCCGGCGTCGACCGCGCCGCGGCCGATTTCCACGAGCTCGGCGAGCGTGCGCAGAAGCGCGGTATCAAGGTGGGCTACGAAGCGCTGGCCTGGGGCCGCCACGTCAGCGATTACCGCGATTCATGGGAGGTGGTGCGCCGCGCCGACCATCCGGCGATCGGACTGACGCTCGACAGCTTCCATATCTTTTCGCGCAAGACCGACCTCAAGGCGATCCGCTCGATTCCGGGCGATCGCATCGTGCTGGTGCAGCTCGCCGACGCGCCCTGGCTCGACATGGATGTGATGAGCTGGAGTCGGCATTTCCGCTGCTTCCCCGGCCAGGGCGATTTTCCGCTGACCGAGTTCATGGATGCGGTGTCGGCGACCGGTTACAGCGGCTTGCTGTCGTTGGAAATCTTCAACGATCAGTTCCGCGCGGGCTCGCCGCGCAGCGTCGCGGTCGATGGCCAGCGCTCGCTGGTCTATCTGATGGATCAGATGCGCGGCGCCAGCGGTGCGCTCGCCAAGGAGGCACCGCAGATCCCGCCGCGCGCGAAGTGCCTCGGCGTCGAGTTTCTGGAGTTCGCCGCCGACGATCACGACGCAGCGAAACTGTCGCGCTTGTTCGCGGGCTTGGGCTTTCGCAAGGTCGGCGAGCACAAATCCAAGGCGGTGACACGCTGGTCGCAAGGTTCGATCAACCTGGTGCTGAACAGCGACAAGGAGGGCTTCGCGCATTCGCACCAGCTCGCGCATGGGCCTTCGGTCTGCGCAATGTGCCTCAAGGTCGACGACGCGTCGGCGACGCTCGACCGCGCCGAGAAGCTTCGCGACACGCCGTTCCGCCAGGCGGTCGGTCCGGGCGAGCTCGAAATTCCCGCAGTGCGGGGGCTTGGCGGGAGCCTGCTGTATTTCGTCGATCCGAAAACGCAGCTGGGCCAGCTCTGGGACATCGATTTCAATACGCCGAAACAGGCTCAAGCGAACGGCGACGCCGGTCTCACATCGATCGACCATATTTCGCAGTCGATGCAGTACGAGGAGATGCTGACCTGGCTCCTGTTCTACAATTCGCTGCTCGATGTCACCAAGACGCCGCAGCTCGATGTGATCGATCCGGGTGGCATCGTGCGCAGCCAGGTGGTGCAGACCGCGGATGGCAAGCTCCGCATCGCGCTGAACGCCTCGCAAAGCCAGCAGACGCTGTCGTCGCGCTTCCTCACCAATTACGTCGGCTCGGGCGTACAGCATATCGCGCTTGCGACCGACAACATTGTCGCGACCGTCAAGAAGCTTCGCGCCAACGGCGTCGAGTTGCTGTCGATTCCGGAAAACTATTACGACGATCTTGAAGCCCGCTCCGATCTGCCGGCCGAGCAGCTCGACGTGTTGCGTCAGCACGGCGTGCTCTACGACCGCGATGACGCCGGGGAGTATTTCCAGGCCTACACCAAGAGTTTCGGCGACCTGTTCTTCTTCGAAATCGTCGAACGCCGCGGCTACAAGGGCTTCGGCGCTGTCAATGCCTCGATCCGACTTGCCGCTCAGAGCCGGGAAACACAGGTCTAGTTTGTGTTTACGGGCTTGGCATTAGGCCGCGGTCCAACTTGATCTGCCGTTCCCGCCTGTCCAATATTTGTGCGTTTAAAGTATTTAATAGGAGCGGGGAGGGCGCCATGGATATGAAGAAGCTTGCGGCCGAAGCCATCGGGACATTCTGGCTGACATTCGGCGGGTGCGGCAGCGCCGTCATTGCGGCAGGCTTTCCGCAGGTCGGCATCGGTCTGGTCGGCGTCTCGCTGGCCTTCGGTCTGACCGTGCTGACGATGGCCTACAGCATCGGGCATATCTCCGGCTGCCATCTCAATCCGGCGGTGACGGTCGGGCTTGCGGCCGGCGGCCGTTTTCCGGCGGGCGACGTGGTGCCCTACATCATCGCGCAAGTCATCGGCGCCGTGATCGCGGCTGCGGTGCTCTATGTGATCGCGAGCGGCGCGTCGGACTTCAGCCTCGCCAAGGGCTTCGCCGCCAACGGCTACGGCGATCACTCGCCTGGCAAGTACGGACTCGGCGCCTGCATCGTCGCGGAGTTCGTGCTCACGATAATGTTCCTGTTCGTCATCATGGGTTCGACGCATGGCAGGGCACCGGCGGGATTTGCGCCGATCGCCATCGGCCTCGCGTTGACGCTCATCCACCTCATCAGCATTCCGGTGACGAACACTTCGGTGAACCCGGCGCGCAGCACCGGACCGGCGCTGTTCGTGGGCGGCTGGGCGCTGGCGCAGCTCTGGGTGTTCTGGGTTGTGCCGCTGCTCGGCGGCGCAGCCGGCGGATTCTTATACCGCTGGCTCAGCGCCGAGCCGTCCGGTGCCGTGACCGGGCAGCCGGCGGCGAAGTGAGGCTGCACACCACGCCCATTCGCACGGACTGAAGTTTGCGATAGCCTCCTGGTCGAACGGCAACTCCGGAGCACGCCGGATTTCGTTTTACGTCCGGCGGCCCCTCCGGCAACGACATGCCTTCAACAAGGGAGGGGCCCATGATTGGGCGTCGCGAATTCGTGGTCGGCGCAGCCGCGGTAGGCTTGATGATTGAACAACGCATCAGCCACGCCGCGGCATCGCAGCCAGCCACCAGGATCAATTTCGAAATCCCTGCGGGCGCGTGCGATTGCCACACGCACATTCACGGCGATCCTGCCAAATTTCCGTGGTTTGCTAAGCGCACATACACGCCCGAGATGGCGCTGCCGGAAGAAATGAGCGCGTTGCACAAGGCGCTCAACATCCAGCGCGTGGTGATCGTGACGCCGAGCGTCTATGGCCCGGACAATTCGGCGACGATCTACGGCATGGCGGCACGCGGCAAGGATGCCCGCGGCGTTGCGGTGATCGACGACAAGACCACGGATGCGGAATTGGACCGGCTTGCTTCGCTGGGATTCAAGGGCATCCGCCTCAACCTCTCGACGGCCGGCATCAACGATCCCAAGGTTGCGACCGAAAGCTTCGTCCGTGCCGCGGATCGCGTGAAAACCCGCAACTGGCATATCCAGCTCAACACGACGCTGCCGGTGATCGCGGCGATGAAGGACACGCTCGCCGCTTCGCCGGTGACGCTGGTGTTCGACCACTACGGCAACGCGAACGAAGAGCTCGGCGTGGCGCAGCCCGGATTCTCCGACCTCGTGTCTCTCGTGAAATCCGGCAAGGCCTACGTCAAGATTTCGGTCACCGCGGGTCCGCGCCAGAACTATGCCTACTTCACGCCGCTCGCCCAGATGCTGATCGACCGCATCCTGTGGGGCACCAACTGGCCGCATCCGAATTCGGTGGGTGGCAGTGCCTCGACGGTATCGCCGTTGTGGCAGGTCGACGATGGGCTGGTGTTCAATCTGCTGCCCACCTGGGCGCCGGACGCAGCAGTGCGCAAGAAGATCCTCGTCGACAATCCGGCGCGGCTCTACGAATTTTAGACTCAGTTCCCCGGCGCTTCGATCTTGTTGTCGCGCACGACCTGGCCCCAGCGTTCGATCTCGCCGTGCAGATACTTGGCCGCGCCATCGGGCGTCTGCAGCTCTTTCGCATACGGCTCCATGCCGCTCGCGGCCCAGGCCTTGATGATTTCCGGATCGGCCATGGCTTCCTGAGCCGCGCTGTCGATCGTTGCGATCACAGGCTTCGGCAGGCCCGCCGGCCCAAGCAGGATCTGCCAGAAATCGATCTGGAGCTTCGGCCCGTAAGCCTGCGCGAAGCTCACCACCCCGGGGAACTGCGGCGAGGGCGCCTTTGAGGTGATGCCGAATGCCTTCACCTCGCCGGACGCGACCTGGCCGACCACCTGCTGGGGTGTTGCAAAAAACAGGTCGATATGACCGCCGAGCGTGTCCTGCAGCATCGGAGCAGCGCCGCGATAGGGCACCTGCGTGACCTCGACGCCAAGCGCCTGAGCGAGCAGCGCGGTAGCGAGATGGCCGGTCGAGCCGACGCCAGGGTGCCCCATCCGCGCCTGGTTCTTCTTCATCCAGGCGACCAGCTCCGGCAGCGTGTTGGCGGGAAGCGTCTTGCGCCCGACCAGCACCAGCGGATTGGAATTGAGCATGGCGATCGGTAGGAAGTCCTTCTCGGTGTCGAACGGCAGCGACTTGTAGAGCGAGACGTTCGCCGAGAACTGCAGATTATGGACGAACAGCGTATAGCCGTCAGGCGCCGAGCGCGCGACGCGATGGCCCGCGATGTTGGTGCCGCCACCGGATACGTTCTCGACCACGAAATTCTGGCCGAGCTTGTCGCCCATCTTGGTCGCGATCTGCCGCGCCACCTGATCGGTCGGACCGCCTGCCGGATAGGGCACGATGACGGTGACCGGGCGCGTCGGATAGGACTGCGCGTGCGCAGGCGCAACGGCCGCAAGCAATGCGATGGCGACAGCGGCTGAAAACAGCTTCATCCAATCCTCCCGTTTGATAGTCTTCTTGTGCGGGAGGCTAGCGCGTTCCGGCACGGGCGTCGCCGACCTTTTTTGTCACGGCGAGATTGCGCGCCCGTGGTGCCCGGAGCTTGGCAGGCTGTTTGCAATGCAAGCCTGTGGAGGCGGCCAGTCGACCGCCGAACATGAAACAGGTGCGGATCATGCTTCAGAGAACAGCTCGCAGTGTCTCTTTCTTGCTGGCTTCGGCATGGCTGGCCTTCGCGGCCGCTCCGGCCCAGGCGCAGCCCGAAAGCGATTATCCCAATGGGTTGGTCCGCATCATCTCGCCGGTCGCGCCCGGCGGCATCTCCGATCTGGTGGCGCGTGCGGTGGCGCAGCACCTGTCGGAGACGTTCCATCAGCAGGCGGTCGTCGAAAACAAGGCCGGCGGCAATTTCCAGATCGGCATCAACTTCCTGCTGTCGCAGCCGGCCGACGGCTATAACCTCATCGTCCTGCAGGAAGGCGCGGTCGTGCTCAATCCGCATCTCTACGCCGGCAAGCTGTCCTACGATCCGGACAAGGACCTGGCGCCAATCAGTGCGATCACCAAGGTCGATCAGGTGCTGCTGGTGCACCCGTCGGTGCCGGCCAACAATGTCGCGGAGTTTCTGGCGCTGGCGAAGGAGAAGCCCGGCGGCGTGACGGTCGCGTCGTTCGGGCCCGGCACCCCGCCGGCGATGTTCGCGGAAATGCTGCAGCTGATGGTGCCGGGGACGAAGTTCAACACGGTGTCGTATCGTGGCGCGGCGCCGATGCTGACCGACGTCGCGGCCGGCCACGTCAATGCGACCTTCATCAGTCTAGGACAGGCGCTGCCGCTCTATCGAGAGGGCAAGGTCAAGATCCTAGCGACGTTGTCGCTGCAGCGGTTGCCGGTCTTGCCGGACATCCCGACCATGGCCGAGACCATTCCAGGCTTCGAGGGCACCGCCTGGCACGGCCTGTTCGCCAGGGCGGGGACGCCGAAGCCGATCATCGACAAGCTCAACGCCGAAATGCGCCGGATGGCGGCAGACCCGGGCTTCCAGCAGCGCGTGCTCCAGCCGAATTATTTCCGCTCGATCGCGGGCAGCACCGCGGACATGGCAGAAATGATCAAGACCGAGTCGGCGAAGTGGAAGAAATTTGTTGCAGAGGCCAAGATCAGCGTTGAATGATCCGCCTCCAGCCGGAGGTGTTTCAATGCTGACCCTGCCCAAGCACAATCGTTACGACTACATCCCGATCGGCGAACGCAAGGACTATTCCTGGCCGGGCGGCAAGCGGCTCGCGTTCTGCACCACGACCAACATCGAGGTCTACGCCTACCGCAAGGGCACCGGTTGGGATCCGGCCAAGAAGGGCGAGCCGCAGCAGCAGCGCAATTACTCCTGGCGTGACTACGGTAACCGCGTCGGCATTTGGCGGCTGTTCGACATGTTCGAACAGTTCAAGCTGCCGGCCGCGCACAACATCAATTCACTGCTCTACGAGTATTATCCGCAGATCACCGACAAAATCAGGGCGCGCGGCGACGAGGTGGTCGGCCACGGCCGCACCAACGCGGAGCGGCAGAACGATCTCTGGGAGCTCGACGAGAAGCGGCTGATCGACGATGTGACGCAGGAGATGACCAGGCGCGAGGGCAAGCCGCCGAAAGGCTGGATGGGCCCGGCTGCGGCCGAGAGCACCGTGACCATCGATCTGCTCAAGGAGGCCGGCTACAAATACGTCATGGACTGGCCGGCGGACGATCAGCCGTTCTGGCTCAAGACCCGCTCCGGGCCGATCCTGTCGGTGCCCTATCCGGCGGAGCTCAATGACTCGGCTTCGATCATTCACCGCGAGAACTCCGCCCAGCAGTTCGCCGATATGATCGTCGATCAGTTCGACGAGATGATCGAGCAATGCACGGCGCAGCCGTTGGTGATGACGATCTCGCTGCATCCCTTCGTGGTGGGACAGCCGTTCCGGCTGCCGGCGTTGCGCGGGGCGCTGAAGCACTGCGTGGAGCATGCCAAACGCGACCGGGTGTGGTGGACCACGCCGGGCGCCGTGGCGGACTTCTGTTACACGCTGCCGCCCGGTACCATCTCCGGGTGAGGGGCTGAAGTAGCGCGGCTGTCATTCCGGGGCGCGCCTCACCAGCGCGTTTACGCGCGTCTTCGACGCGCTGTGCGCGCGAACCCGGAATCCAGTCAAATCGCTCATCTGGATTCCGGGTTCGCTCGCTTGCGCTCGCGCCCCGGAATGACGCCGGTTTTGGGTTGGCGGTTTGCCATCAGCCGGTCTATCGTCCCGCCAAATCTCGAAAACGTAGGAGGACACCGTGGCTCAATCATTGCCCAAGCGGACGCTCGGCAAGACTGGCATCGAAGTCTCGGCCGTGGGCCTCGGCTGCATGTCATTCTCCGGCACTTACGGACCGTCCGACGATGCCGCCAGCACCACGCAGATTCATGAGGCCATCGAGGCCGGGATCACCTTCTTCGATTCCTCCGACGCCTACGGCAAGGGGCACAACGAGACGCTGCTCGGCAATGCGCTGAAGGGCAAACGCAGCGGGCTGGTGATCGCCACCAAGTTCGGCAATCTCGGCGGGGCCGGCGGTAAATTTGCCGACGGCCGTCCGGAGTTCGTCGTGAACTCCTGCGAGGCGAGCCTGAAGCGGCTCGGCGTCGACGTGATCGACCTCTATTACGCGCACCGCATCGACCCGACCGTGCCTATCGAGGACACCGTCGGGGCCATGGCGAAACTCGTGCAGCAGGGCAAGGTCCGAGCGCTGGGCTTGAGCGAAGCCTCGCCCAAGACCATCGCGCGCGCCCACAAGGTGCATCCGATCACCGCGGTGCAGAACGAGTTCTCGCTGCTCTATCGGGATCAGGCCGACGACACGCGCAACACCACACGAGGGCTTGGCATTTCCTTCGTCGCCTACGCGCCGCTTGGCCGTGGATTGCTCACCTCCGACATTGCCGATCCGGCGACGCTCGCCGAGGGCGACACCCGCAAACGCCAGCCGCGCTATTCTGGCGACAACCTCGCTCACAACCGCGCGCTGACACAGAAGGTCGAGGCCATCGCCAAGAAGAAAAACTGCACGCCCGCGCAGCTCGCGCTCGCCTGGGTGCTGGCACAGGGGCCGGATGTCGTGCCGATCCCGGGCACCAAGCAGAAGAAGCGCATGATGGAGAACATCGGAGCGCTCAGCGTGAAACTCACCGACGCGGATCTGGCCGAGATCGCAAGCGCGGTGCCCCCCGATGCCGTGAAGGGCACGCGTTATCCCGAGGCGCAGATGGCGAGCCTCTATATCTGACGAAGCGGCATATCTGACGACGCCGCGGTTCGGTTCGATCGGACGTCATGGCGCGCGATACACCAGCGCGTTCTTGGTCTTCTCGACGAACTCGGTCGGTGTCGCGAAAATCCTCGCGGCGAGGTTCTGCAAGTCCTCGCCTGCGATCGGATCGATGGCGAGGCCGATCTTCTGCGCCTCGGCCAGCAACTCGCTGTTCTTCATCGCTTCCATGAAGGCTTTGCGCAGCGCTGCGACGCGCTCGGCCGGAACATCGGGCGCCACGAAGTACGGCCGGCCGAAGGTTTCCGACGAATAGATCAGCTCCATGATCCTGCGGTTTTCCGGCGAGGTTGCGAAGTCGACCGCGAGCGGCACGCCCATCTTGTTGATCTCGGGGTTGCCCTTGTCATGCTCCTGCACGATCACGCGGATGAAGCCGGATTTCACCCAATCCGGTTTTTGCGCATTGAGGCTCGACCAGGAAAAGCCGCAGAGGCCGTAGACCTCGTTCTTCTCGATCGCGAGCGTGATCTCGCGCGTGCCGGGATAGCCGCTGACCTGCTTGATCTTGGCGCCCGTGGTGTTGTTGAGCATCGCCGGATAATCGCGCGTCGAGGTGCCGGGCTGGCTCGCTCCGATCAGCCATTCCTTCGTGAGCGCCTCCTTGAAGCTTTTGATCGGCGCATCGGCGCGGGCGATGCAGACATAGTGGTCGGTGGTGGCGGAACCGATCTGCACGAGCTTGCTGGCGTCATGCCGCAACCGCCGTGCGTTGCCGAGCGATGCGTCAAACAACGCATCCATGATGGCGTTGTTCTGCGGCGCGCCGATGAAGGTGCCGTCCTTGGGCGCAACGTTGTAGAGATGCGCCACCATGGCGTTGCTGCCGGCGCCCGGCATGTTGGTCACCACCATGGTGGGATTGCCGGGAATGTACTTTCCCAGGTAACGGGCCATCAGCCGGGCATAGATGTCGTAGCCGCCGCCGGGCGATGAGCCGACCACCACGGTGATCTGGCGGCCCTTGTAGAACTGAGCGATTGCATCCTCTGCGGCCGCGGGCGTCGCCACCAAGCCCGTCACCCAAAAGCCTGTCATCCAAAGGAAACCAACAAGCCGTTTCATCGGGGCCTCGCCGCAGTTCACGGATTGCGGCAAGACCATAACACAGCTTGAGCCTGTCGCGCGGTCCGCGCATTCTCGTTCGGGGAGAATCGCAAAGAACTCATGGCCGACTACGATCTTGCCATCATCGGCGGCGGCATCAACGGCGCGGCCATCGCGCGGGACGCTGCAGGGCGCGGCGTTCGGGTGGTGCTGCTGGAGCAGAGCGATCTCGCCTCCGGCACCTCATCGGCCTCGACCAAGCTCATTCACGGAGGCCTGCGCTACCTCGAGCACGGCGCGTTGCGGATGGTGCGCTCGGCGCTCGCCGAGCGCGAGGTGCTGTTGAAGAATGCGCCGCACATCATCCGGCCGATGCGCTTCGTGCTCCCGGCGGTGCCCGGTCCGCGCTCGCCGCAGATGCTGCGGTTCGGCCTGTTCCTCTACGACTGGCTCGGCCGGCGCCGGATCCTGCCCGGCACGCGCAGCGTCGATCTCACCCACAATTCGACCGGCCATCCGCTGATGCGCCGCTTCATCATGGGCTACGAGTATTCCGACTGCTGGGTCGACGACTCCCGGCTGGTGGTGCTCAACGCCCTCGATGCCGCCGAGCGCGGCGCCGTGATCCGCACCCGCACGCGGGTGGCGCGCGCCGAGCGGGAGGACACCTGGCGGCTCATTCTCAACATCCAGGGCCGCCGCGATGTCGTCACCGCCCGTGTGCTGATCAATGCCGCGGGTCCTTGGGCCGGCATTGTCGCCGAGACCGTGCTGCGGATGGACGGGCGGCCGCCGCTGCGGCTTGCCAAGGGCAGTCATATCGTGGTGCCCAAGGCCTTCGATCATGATCGCGGCTATATCTTCCAGAACACGGACGGCCGCATCGTCTTTGCGCTTCCCTTCCACGACGATTTCACGCTGATCGGCACCACCGACGAGAACTTCACCGGCGCGCTCGACGCCGTGGCGCCGAGCGCCGACGAGGTGGTGTACTTGTGCCGCGCCGTGAACGAATATTTCCGCGTCAAGGTCGAGCCCGAGCAGGTGGTCTGGGCCTTCGCCGGGGTGCGCTCGCTCTATGACGAAAGCGCGGGTCGCGATGCGCCGGAGGACGTCACGCGCGACTATCAGTTGGTGCTGGACGAACGCCACGGAGCGGCACCGCTGCTGACGGTCTATGGCGGCAAGATCACCACCCATCGGAAGCTCGCCGAGGATGCGCTGGAGCAGACCGCGCATTTCTTCCAGCTCCATCGCCGCTGGACGGCGTCGACGCCGCTGCCTGGCGGCGATTTCCTCTGGGACGCCATCAACACCCGTGTGTCGCAGACGCTGCGCGCGTGGCCGTTCCTCACCGAGCCGGAAGCGTGGCGGCTGGTTCACGCCTACGGCACCCGCGTCGACCGCGTGCTCGGTCAGGCCAGAACGCGCGACGACATTGCGCCGTTTTTCGGTCCGCTCAGCGCAGCGGAAGTTCGCTATCTGATGAAAGAAGAATGGGCGCGCACCGCCGATGACATTCTCTGGCGGCGGAGCAAGCTCGGTCTCAAGGTGACGCCCGGCGAAAGGGAATTGCTGGCGCGCTTCATGGTGCAACCGGCGGGTTAGCCTATGACCCATCTCATCGCCATCGATCAGGGCACCACCTCGACGCGTGCAATCGTGTTTGACGATAAGCTGGCGCCGGTCGCGACCGTGCAACAGGAGTTGCGCCAGATCTATCCTCAGCCTGGATGGGTCGAGCACGATGCCGAGGCGATCTGGGCCGACGTGGTCGCGACTGTGCGCGGTGCGATGGCCAAGGCAAACGTCGCCGCAAAGGATATCGCCGCGATCGGCATCACCAATCAGCGCGAAACCACGATCGTCTGGGATCGCCCGACCGGCAAGCCGATCCACAATGCGATCGTCTGGCAGGACCGCCGCACCGCCGACGCCTGTGCGGCGCTTCGGACCGAAGGTCACGAAGACGCGATCACCGGCAAGACCGGACTTCTCCTTGATCCATATTTCTCGGCGACCAAGATCGCGTGGCTTCTCGACAACGTGCCAGGCGCACGCGAGAAGGCCGCACGCGGCGCACTCGCTTTCGGCACGGTCGACTCTTATCTGTTGTGGCGGCTCACCGGCGGCAGGGTGCATGCCACCGACGCAACCAACGCGGCACGGACGCTGCTCTTCGACATCCGCAAGGCGCGCTGGGATGGCGACCTCGCCGGTCTCTTTGCGGTCCCGCTGCCGCTCTTGCCGGAGGTGCGCGACTGCGCAAGCGAGTTCGGCGAAACGCTGCCCGAACTGTTCGGCGGGCCGATTCGTGTGCTCGGCATGGCCGGCGATCAACAGGCTGCGACCGTCGGGCAGGGCTGTTTCGCGCCCGGCATGATGAAGTCGACCTATGGGACTGGGTGCTTTGCCTTGCTCAACACCGGCGCAGAACCCATCCGGTCGCGCAACCGGCTCCTCACCACCATCGCGTACCAGCTCGACGGCAAGCGCACCTACGCGCTGGAGGGCGCGATCTTCATCGCCGGCGCCGCAGTGCAATGGCTGCGCGACGGCTTGCACCTGATCAAGCAGGCCTCCGAGGTGAACGCGCTGGCGCGCAACGCCGATCCGGCCGGCCAGGTCTATCTGGTGCCGGCCTTCGTTGGGCTCGGTGCGCCCTATTGGGATGCCGATGCGCGCGGCGCGCTGCTTGGGCTGACCCGCAACACGGGTCCGGCCGAGATCGCGCAGGCGGCGCTGGAATCGGTCGGCTATCAGACCCGCGATCTCCTCGAGGCCATGCACGCCGACGGGCCGGCCGCGGCCGGCACGGTGCTGCGCGTCGACGGCGGCATGACGGCCAGCGACGTGACCATGCAGTTTCTCGCCGATATTCTCGGCGCCGCGGTTGACCGGCCGATGGTGATGGAAACCACGGCGCTGGGCGCCGCCTATCTGGCCGGTCTCAAGGCCGGCGTCTGCCCCGATCCGGCAGGATTCTCAAAGACCTGGCAGCTCGACCGGCGCTTTGAGCCGGCGATGGATGGGCCCACTCGCGCCCGAAAATGGGCCGGCTGGCAGGACGCGGTCCGCCGCACGCTGACGCCCCCTCAGCGTTAACAAGCCATTGCCCGGAGCGAGGCACTTTCGCCGCTAAGTTTGACGCAAGTTCAATTGAAAGATGGTCCGATTGCGGAACGAACCATCAGCCGTTGCGTCCCTCGGTTTCGCCTGAGCGAGGCCTCCAATGGAACAGGTACTGAGCAAGGATCTGCAAGATCAGATCGCGTCGTTGAAGGTCTTGATCGTCGACGACGAGTACTACATGCGCAAGGTCGTGCGCACGATGCTGCTTGCGATCGGCATCAAATCCGTCATCGAGGCGGACAACGGCATCGCGGGCCTCGAAGCCATCAAGCATCACAGGCCGGACATCGTGATCGTCGATTGGGAGATGCCGCTGATCGACGGCGCCCAGTTCGTGCGCATGGTGCGCTCACCGAAGGATTTTCCGGCGCCCGATGTGCCGATCATCATGCTGAGCGGTCACGGCGACCGCTGGCGCGTGGTCGAGGCGGCCCGGCTCGGGGCGCATGAATATCTGCTGAAGCCGGTCTCCACCAAGGCATTGCACGAGCGCATCATCACCATCGTCACCGTGCCGCGGCCGTTCATCACGCTGGATGGCTATTACGGGCCGGCGCCGCGGAAGATGTTCTCGAACGCCCGGCCGGCCGACAAGGCGGCACTTCACGGCAGCGCCGATCTTGCCAGGCCGACGATCCCGGCCGCCCGCCCGCCGGAGCCCGCCACCGCGGCCAGCGGCACCCGCGACGACGTCTTCCTCCTGTGAATTGACGACGCCGGCGCCGTCCCGCCGATAGTCCTGAGTTGAGCCTGCCGCCCGGCGCGATTAGCGTGTCGGGCCATGACGGACGACAATCCATTCGGCAGGGATGCAGACGTTCGGGCCAAGTCCGATCCCAAGCCCAGCGCCCTCCCTGTGGCGCCCTCCGTCGCGCGGCGGACGCTGGTCCAGTTCGACACCGTCAGCAAGCGCTTCGGCAGCGTGACGGCGGTCGACTCGGTGCTGCTCGATATTCACGATGGCGAGTTCTTCGCGCTGCTCGGGCCGTCGGGCTGCGGCAAGACCACGCTGCTGCGGATGCTGGCGGGCTTCGAGCAGCCGACCGAAGGCCGTGTTCTGCTCGATGGCGCGGAGCTGACCGGCGTGCCGCCGCATCGGCGGCCGGTCAACATGATGTTCCAGAGTTACGCGCTGTTTCCGCATCTTTCGGTCGCGGGCAACATCGCATTCGGGCTCAAGCAGGACAGCATGCCGAAGGCCGAAATCGAAACTCGCGTCGCCGAGATGCTGAAGCTCGTGCGGCTCGACGGGCTCGGCGAGCGGCGGCCGCATCAACTCTCCGGCGGCCAGCGCCAGCGCGTGGCGCTCGCGCGCGCACTCGCCAAGCGTCCCAAGGTGCTGCTGCTCGACGAGCCGCTGTCGGCGCTCGACCGGAAGCTTCGCGAGGAGACACGCTTCGAGCTGATGGAGTTGCAGAAGCGGCTTGGCCTGACCTTCGTCGTCGTCACGCACGACCAGGAGGAGGCCATGATGGTCGCGGACCGGGTCGGCGTCATGAACGGCGGCAGGCTTGTTCAGGTGGCGCCGCCCGCCGAGATGTACGAGAGGCCGAATTCGCGCTGGGTCGCGGGCTTCATTGGCGACGTCAACCTGACGGAAGGGCGGATCGTCTCGTCGGGACTGGGCCACTGCGTGGTCGAGAGCACGAGCGGCGGCCGCCTGATGGTCTCACACCCGACGGACATTGCGCCGGGCACTCATGTCTGGGTGGCCGTGCGGCCGGAAAAGATCGAGCTCCACACGAGGGCGCCGGCCGGGGGGGCCGAGAACTCGTTTACCGGCCGCGTCTCCGAGATCGGTTATCTCGGTGGAATGTCGATCTACAAAGTCAAGCTCGACAGCGGTGCCGACATCAAGGCCGCGGTGGTGAATCGCGAAAGGAAGCCCACGCAACCCGTCAACGTCGACGACCGTGCGTTCTTGAGCTTCAGGCCGGAAGCCGCCGTGCTGCTGACCCGATGACGGACGCTCCCACCATCGCACCACGCCGCCGTTCGGCCAAAAAGACGAAGTGGGGCCGGCGACTGGTCATTCTCATCCCGGCGTTGTGGCTGTTGCTGTTCTTCGTCGTGCCGTGCCTGATCGTGCTCAAGATCAGTCTGTCACAGACCGTGCTCGCGCAGCCGCCTTACACGCCGCTGCTGGACCTTTCGCAAGGCTGGCAGGGCGTTCGGGATTTCATCTCGGCGCTGTCGGTCGAGAGCTACAGGCTCCTGGGCTCCGATACGCTCTACATCACGTCATATCTTCGCAGCCTGATCATCGCGGCGGTGTCGACCGCGATCCTGCTCTTGATCGGCTATCCGATCGCCTACGGCATCGCGCGTGCGCCGCGGCGCGTGCAGCCGGTGCTGGTGATGGCGGTGTTCCTGCCGTTCCTCACCGCGTTCCTGATCCGCATCTATGCCTGGATCAACATCCTGCAGCGCGAAGGCCTGCTCAACGATACGCTGCTCACGCTCGGCATCATCAAAGCGCCGCTGGTCTGGCTTGCGACCGACACCGCGATCATCATCGGCATCGTCTATTCCTATCTGCCGTTCATGGTGCTGCCGCTCTATGCGAGCCTGGAGAAGCTCGACGACACGCTGCTTGAAGCGGCGGCCGATCTCGGCTGCCCGCACTGGAAGACGTTCTGGCTCGTCACCGTGCCGCTGTCGGCCTCGGGCGCCGCGGCCGGCGCGCTGCTGTGTTTCATCCCGATCGCCGGCGAGTTCGTGATCCCCGATCTGCTCGGCGGCTCGAACGCCATGATGATCGGCCAGACGTTGTGGACCGAGTTCTTCCAGAACAAGGACTGGCCGGTGGCCTCCGCCATCGCCATCGCGCTGCTGGTGATCCTGCTGTTTCCGATCCTGATCTACGAGCGCCTGCAGCTGCGTGATCTGGAAAACGACTCCGGAGGCCGTTGATGCGCAAGGGTCTCTCCGCCTTCAATGTCGTCTCGATCGCGCTGGGGCTGGCTTTCCTCTATCTGCCCATCGCGATCCTGGTGATCTATTCGTTCAACGCCTCGCGGCTGGTTACGGTGTGGGGCGGCTGGTCGACGCGCTGGTACGTCGAACTGCTGCACGACGGCGCAATGCTGGAGGCCGCCTGGAACAGCCTGCGGATCGCCGCGCTGTCGGCCACCGCTGCGACTGTGCTCGGCACACTCGCCGCGGTGGTGCTGGTCCGCTCCGGGCGCTTCATCGGCCGCACCGCGTTCGCCGGCATGGTCTACGCGCCGCTGGTGATGCCCGAGGTGATCACCGGTCTGTCGCTGCTGCTGCTGTTCGTGGCCATCAACGCCGACCGCGGCTTCTGGACCGTGGTTATCGCCCACACCACCGTGACGGCGAGCTTCGTCACCGTGGTGGTGCAGTCGCGGCTGGTGAGTTTCGATCGAAGTCTCGAAGAAGCCGCGATGGACTTGGGCTGCCCGCCGTTGAAGACCTTCATGGTCGTCACCTTGCCGCTGATCTTTCCGGCGGTGGCTGCGGGCTGGATGCTTGCCTTCACGCTGTCGTTCGATGACCTGGTGATCGCGAGCTTCTCCACCGGGCCGGGTGCGACGACGCTGCCGATGCGGATCTATTCGGAGGTCCGCCTCGGCGTGAAGCCGGAGATCAACGCCATCTGCACCGTCATGATCGTGGTGGTGGCTTTGGGCGTGACCGGCGCGGCGCTGTTCGCCAAGCGGGCCGAGCTCCGCGCGGCGCGAGAAGCCAACGCCGCCGCCTAGAGCGGTTCACAATTTGACGGAAGCGTATCCGGCGTTTGCGAAGTAGTTGCTGCATTCGCGGGGGCCTATGGTTGTGACGAGGCTGCCGATTTGGCGCCAGACATCGTCGATGGTGCGCCTTTGAGCCATGCGCATCCAATGTTTGATCTTGGCGAAGGCCTGCTCGATCGGATTGAGGTCCGGCGAGTAGGGCGGCAGGTACCAGAGCCTGGCTCCGGCTGCTCTTATGATCTGTCGCAGCACGGCAGCCTTGTGGCTTCCGAGGTTGTCCATGACGACAATATCGCCGGCCTTCAGTGCGGGAACGAGTTGCTGCTGGACATAGGCTCGGAAGCACTCGCCGTTGATCGGGCCATCGAACACGCAAGGGGCTGTGAGGCCGTCGTGGCGGAGCGCGCCGAGGAAGGTCAGCGTCCGCCAATGACCATGCGGCGCGTAAGCTCGCAGGCGATCGCCCTTGCGTCCCCATCCGCGCAGCGGGGCCATGCTGGTCTTGATCCAGGTTTCGTCGATGAAGACCAAACGCCGTGGATCGAGACCGGCCTGCCAGGATCGCCAGCGCTTTCGTCTGCGGGCGATGTCGGCCCGGGCCTGTTCAAGCGCGAACAGTGTTTTTTTTGAACCGCAGGTCTTCGCGCCGCAGGAACAGCCACACGGCATTGTGCGAGACCTTTACCCCACGCGCGGTAAGTTCGTCCTTCAGCCCATGCAGGGTCAGATGCGGGGTCTGTCTGATGCGCTCCAGGATGAAGGCCCGATGCGGATCGAGCACCGGCTTGCGATATCCACCCATCTTGCTCGGCGACACTGAGCCAGTCGTCCGATAGCGCTGAGACCACTTCACCACCGACGACACCGCCACGCCGAACCGCGAAGCCACCGTCCGGCAGCTCTCACCGTTCCGCACCGCCGCAACGACACGCTCACGCAGATCATTGGACAGAGGTCGGGTCATGAGCTGCTGGCCTCCAACCCAGCCAGCAGCTTGAATCACAATTCGAAGCCCAGCGGAATCCCCAGCGATTCAGAAAAGAAGTGAACCGCTCTAGGGTCTGATTCAACTTCGTTGAATCAGACCCGTCGCTTCTTGCTCTTGTTTGAGCATGATCTTTTCCGAAAACCGCTTCACACTTTTCGGGATCATGCTCTAATCGTGGTTCGGGCTGCCGCCCGGCGGCCGGAACAGGTACATCAGGAACCAGACCGGCAGGATCACCATGGCGCCCACCATCAGGCTCGGCATGGCCCAGGACAGGCCGCGGCGCGCCAGATCCTCGATCTTCTCGTAGGAAAAACCGAATTCCTTGATCAGCATTTCGGGCGTGATCCCGAAATGGGTGAGGACCGTCCCGACGATCAGGGACGCCACCGCGATCTTGACCAGCGAGCGGATCAAAGGGTGAAACATCCGGTCCTCTTCGCAGGCGGGGCGCCTGCGGAGTGATTCGTCGCCGCAATCATAGTCGAAACGCCTTAATCACGCCTGTCCGGCGGGGCGGATGTTCAAATAAGTCAGGATTTCCGGCGATCTCAGCGTTCCGCCGGCGGGGTGGCGCCGGTCGGTGCACCGCCCAGCGCGCCGGGGATCAGCCGCTCCAGCGCGTCGCGCACCGTGTCTTTCGAATTGCCCCGGCTCTTGAGCGCGTTGAGGAGGGGGCTTGCCAGTGGCGAGCGCTGCATCAGGCTCTGGGTGTCGGGAAGGATGATCGGATCCTCCCATTGGCCTTGCACCACGAAAGGCAGTTCGAACGCGGGCTGCGCGTCGGCCGCGCCGCTCGAGGCGAGCGCTGCGACGCCACGCAGGTCGAAGTCGCGCGCCGGAATCGAGGCCTGGCCGCCGAGCCCGAGCCGGACCTTGGAGCCTTCCATGCTGACATTCTCGACCGTCGCCACCCCTTGAGCGATCTTGATGTCGACGTTGAGCTTTTCGAACGGAGTGCGGCCGTTGCGGAAATCGCCGGTGCCGGACAGCGGCCTCCGTTCGAGCCGTCGCAGCAATTGCTCGACGTTGAGCCCGATCATCGCGCCCTGGCGGCCCACAAGCTTGGCCGAGCCGTTCATGCTGCGGGTGAGCGCCAGCACGCTGTTGCCGGACGCGTCGAGGTTGAGCTCCATGTCGCCACGGCCATCAAGCCGGCGGAACTGGAACAGATCGTTCAGGCAGTTTTCGAGATCGACATCGACGAACTGCATCTGCGATTTGAAATCGGCGCCGCCGTCGGCGGCCGAAGCCGAGAGCGTGCCTTTCAGCACACCGCCGAAGGCCTGGGATTCGCCGATCGTGACGTTGAGCTTGCCGCCTCGCAGATTGAGCGCCACGGCGGTGCGTCCGAGCTTGGCGCGCTGAATCGCGATGCGCGCCGCGGAAAGCCGCAGATCGAGATCGAACCCGCTGAGATCGTCGAACGAGAGCGGGCCGCCATTCCAGTCGCGCTCGTTGGCGGTGAGCAGCCGGATCGTGCCGAGATAGGGCGTCAGATTCAGATCGTCGGCCGCGAGCGTGCCCTGCATCGAGCGCCGCCCGTCGGTCGAGAAGGTCAGCACGCCTTCGGCCACGTTGCCGTCCAGCTCGATGTTGACGGTGGAGAGCGCGATCGTACCCGAGGCGACGCTGGTTTTGGCCTTGATGGCAAAGCGGCCGAAGCCGCCGCCAACGTTGGGCTGGTAGCCCGCCCAGCGCAAAGTGTCGCGCAGTGACGCGGAATCGGCAGCGGTCGTGCCGTCGACTTTCAATGTCGGGCTGGTGCTGACGTTGCCGTCGAAGGCGAGCTTGATCGGTGGGCCACTCAACCGGACTTTGAATCCCGAACGGTCGCCCGCAAGCGCTGCGGCAAAATCGGTCAGCGTCACCGCCGCGTCGACCGGCTCGCTGTGCCACACGAAGCGGCCGGTGGCCGCGAAGCTCTTGGAGATCGACGGCCAGGCCAGCGCCAGATCAACGTCGCTGAGCGTCTCTTTGATGCCGCGCGCGGCATCGTTGACGTCGATAACGCCGTCGTCGATCCGGATTTCCGAGAACGACGCGACGTTGACCGGCCGGTTGGCTTTGGGGCCGAGTGCGCGCGCCAAAGTCTCGACGGTGGCGGCCCAGTTCGAGCGGCCGTCGCGATCATAATTGACTCTGATCCTCGGCTTGATCAACGCAATATCGGATATCTCGATGCGCCCCGTGATCAAGGGAATGAAGCGCAGCCGCGCGATCAGCTGATCGGCCACCAGAACCGGATTGGAATCTTCGCCGAGCGTCACATTGGCAAACGTGATGGAGCCGGTCGGAAACAGCGAAACGTCAACGTCGCCTTTCAGCACCACGTCGAGGCCGGTGACATTGCGGATCTCGGCTTTGGCCGCGTCACGCACGGTGTCGAACGGCATGAAAAACGAAACCGCGGCAAGTGCCGCGAAGCACGCCAGCACGATGGCGGCGACAGGGATGCCCAGGCGCTTGAGTCCGGTTGCCGCGGTCACAGATCGATCCGTGTCTATGCTTGAAGCCGGGGCAGTATAGCGCGCGGCCGTGGACAGGGAAAATGGCCGTTATCTGTGACCCTTTCGTGGCCGGTGCCCGGCCACGAAGTGCGCGAAGCTATCGCGATTTGCCGCAGGTCAGTTGTTCTTCAAAGCCACGCGGTAATTGGCTTCGGTCTTGGATTTGATCTCTTCCAGGCTGGTGCCCGGAGCGAGCTCGATCAGCGTCATTCCGCCGCCCCCCTTGCGGTCGATATTGAACACGCCGAGATCGGTAATAATCATGTCGACCACGCCGGCGCCGGTCAGCGGCAGCGAGCACGTGTGCAGGAGCTTCGCGTCAACGGAGCCATCCTTGTTCTTGGCCGAGTGCTCCATGATCACCACGACCTTCTTGACGCCGGCGACCAGGTCCATGGCGCCGCCCATGCCCTTCACCATCTTGCCGGGGATCATCCAGTTGGCGAGGTCGCCGTTCTCTGCGACCTGCATGGCGCCGAGCAATGCAAGGTCGACATGGCCGCCGCGGATCATCGCGAAGCTGTCGGCCGAGGAGAAGAAGCTCGTGGTCGGCAGCTCAGTGACGGTCTGCTTGCCGGCGTTGATCAGGTCGGGGTCTTCCTCGCCTTCATAGGGGAAGGGGCCGAATCCCAGCATGCCGTTCTCGCTTTGCAGCTGAACGCTCATGCCGGTCGGGATGTAGTTCGACACCAGCGTCGGAATGCCGATGCCGAGATTGACGTAGAAGCCGTCGCGCAGCTCCTGCGCCGCGCGTTCCGCCATCTGCTCGCGAGTCCAGGACATGGGTCTCTCTCCTTAAGCGAGAACTTTTTTGCGCACGGTGCGCTGTTCGATGTGTTTCACCGCATTGGGGACGTGGATCATTCGTTTCACGTAGACGCCCGGCGTGATGATGTGGTCGGGATTGATCTGTCCCGGCTCGACCAGGTTTTCGACCTGCGCGACCGTGTGTTTGCTGGCTGTGGCGACCATCGGATTGAAGTTCCGCGCGGTCTTCCGGTAGACGAGGTTGCCTTCGGTGTCGCCCTTCCAGGCGTGCACAATGGAGAGGTCGGCGACGATGCCGCGCTCCATGATGTACTTCTCACCGTCGAACACGCGCTCTTCCTTTCCCTTGGCGATGTCGGTGCCGACACCGGTGCGGGTGAAGAACGCCGGAATGCCAGCGCCGCCGGCGCGCAGCCGTTCGGCGAGCGTGCCTTGCGGATTGAACTCGATCTCGAGTTCGCCGGCGAGAAACTGCTGGGCAAACAGCTTGTTTTCGCCCACGTAGGACGAAATCATCTTTTTGACCTGCTTGGTCTCGAGCAGCAGGCCCAAGCCGGCGCCATCAACGCCAGCGTTGTTCGATACGATCGTGAGGTTCTTCACGCCGGCTTCGCGGATCGCCTGGATCAGTACCTCCGGGATGCCGCACAGACCGAAGCCGCCGGCCGCTATCAGCATGCCGTCCTTCAGCAGGCCGGCCAACGCCGCCTTGGCGTCGGGATACACCTTGTTCATGGACGCAAACCTCCCCACACGTTCCGCATAATCATGCAATTTCTGTACCCTGGACCGCGAACCGCGATCAAGCACCAGGTGGGCAGGCAGGAGGTCGCGGGAAGGGCCGTCAGCCGCCAGGGAGCAGACGCTTCGGGAAACTGAGGTCGGCAATCTCGGCAATCAGCTTTTTGACGATGGCCTGGCCGAACGAATTGAAATCCTCCGCCACGACGACGAACGCGCTCGGGCCGCCAACCACGTTGGTCCGGTAATATTCTGCGAGCCCGCCCGGCGGGTTGGTATGCTCCGGATTCCACGGCATCGGCCGTTCGCTGAGGATCACGAGGCCGTTGATCGTGACGCCCTTTGCGATGGCCTCGTCGCGGGCGAGCGTCACGTCGCGTCCGGAATTGTTGGTGCCGTCGCCGGATACGTCGATGGTGCGGCGTGGCGCCTCATAGGGCGCGCGTGCCAGGAGCCCCATGGAGAAATCGATGCCGCCGCTGATCGAGGTGCGCTCGGCGAACGAGCGGGGCAATTCGATGAGCTGGTCGCTGAACTTGCGCGCAGCGTCGGCGCCATCGATCAGGGTCCAGTCGATCACCACGCGCTGCGATGTGACGCCGGACCATTCGACGAAAGCGACAGCGATGCGGCGCATGCGGCCGGCGGTGATCGCCTCCAGCACGCGCTTGTCAGTGATCGCCGCCGCGTAGCCCTCGCGCTGCAACTGGAACTTGGCTTGGTCGACACTGCGGGAAACGTCGGACGCGAGCACCAGCAGCAGGTCGACTTCTTCGGCGGCTCGCGCCAGCGGCGCCAGCGTGATGATTGCAACCGCAATCAGCAACGTCCGAAGCGCATGCAACATGGGCATGGTCTCCACCCGTCCGCCAGCATACGCCGGCAGACTGAGCTTAGCCGTTTTCCAGCTCGGACGTCAGCCGTGGAAACCTGACAGACTGCATTGCGTCAGGTTCATCGCATCTCCAACAACGGCCGTCAGGCCGCCTTCGATGCGCCGGCTTTTCGCATCAACGACAGGAATGTGTCGGCGATCTCGTTCTCGTAGGGCGCCCATTCGGTATAGTTGATGAGCGGAACCTCCTGATCCTGGATCGGCAGCATGTGCAGCACCGCGCCGGGGATTTTGCTCGCCGCGAGCTTTCCGTTCACCGAGGCGTGGGTCTGGTCGTTGCCTGGAATGACCACGGCAGGAACCTTGATCGAAGCGAGGTCGGCGTCGGTCATGCCGAACACCTCCATTTTGGTCGAGGCGATGAACTGGTCCTGCCAGTTCGACATCACCTTGATGTAGTCTTGAGGGTTCATCGCCATCAGGCGGTCGCGCGTCGCGGGATTGGCGACGATGCGCTCCTGGTACTGCTCGGTGGCGCAGACTGCGGCCATGCCGCCCTGCTGCGCGGCTTTGATGAACATGCCGTAGTAGTTCTCCGGCAGGCGAGCGGCCGCGAAGGCGCCGCCGGTCACCCGCATCAGCAGCAGCCCGCGCGTGTCGTTCGGGAAGCGCACGTAATAGCGCATGGCTGTGCGTGCGCCCGCCGATGAGCCGCCGATGAAAGTCGGAACGGCGTTGAGCTGCTTGAGCAACTCGTGCAGGTCGTCGAGCCAGAGAATTTCCTCGGCAGTATCGCCCTCGATCAGCACATCGGACCGGCCGGTGTTGCGGCGGTCGTGAAGCACAACGCGATAGCCGGCGTTGGCAAGCTTGGTGGCGAGCGGCACGAATTCGTCGTGGCCGCGCCGTCCGCCGGTGATCAGCGCGACCCAGGGGCCGTGATCGCCGATGACCTGATAGAAAATATTCACTCCGCGGACTTTGGCGAACGGCATGACGTTTCCTCGCAATTTGTTACGGCGGCAGGGAGCAGGACGGCCGGGAACCCGGACGTAGGATGCGTCAGCCATCATAATCGGGCCGATGGCCGGCACCAGGGGTGGTGCACGGGAAGTGGCCCTATTCGGCGGCCATCCGCGTGCCTGAGAAAGCCACCTCGACCAGCGTGCCGGCGTTGACGCCGCTTCTGATCTTGAAGCGCGCGCGGTTCGCTTCCGCCAGAGCTTTGGTCAGCGGCAGACCAAGGCCTTGGCCGCCCGAACCCCAGCGCGACGACGTTGCGAGCTGCCGGAACGGCTCCATGGCGATGGTGAGATCCCGCTCGCTCATACCGACGCCGGTATCGCGCACGCGCAGCACCACATCGTGCTGGTCGTCGAGCGCCGTCGACACGATCACCTGGCCGCCGGCGCTCGTGAACTTGATCGAGTTGGACAGGAGATTCAGCACGATCTGGCGCACCGAGCGCGGGTCGGCAGTGACCTGCGGCAGGTCTTGCGGCAGCGAAGTACGGATGATGATGCGCTCACGATTGGCCTGTGGCTGCATCATCGCGACGCATTGCTGGGTGAGATCGTTGAGATTGACGTCCGCAAAGTTCAGCTCGAGCTTCCCTGCCTCGATCTTCGACAGATCGAGCAGGTCGTTGAGCAGCGAGATGACATGGCCGCCGGAGGCGTGGATGTCCGCGAGATACTGCTGGTAGCGCTCGTTGCCGATCGAGCCGAAGCGCTCCTGCATCATGATCTCGGAGAAGCCGATCATGGCGTTGAGCGGCGTGCGGATCTCGTGGCTGATCTTGGCGAGGAAATCCGATTTCGTGGCCGAAACCCGTTCGGCCTCCCGCTTTGCTGCGATCAGCTCCTGCTCGGCGCGTTTCCATAGCGTCAAATCGCGCGCGATGGCGCAGCGCTTGTTCTCGGCCGGCAGCGCACCGAAGGTGATGAACAGCGGGAATTCGGTGCCGCTGCTGCGTCGGCCGATCACGTCTCGTCCATTCGGCTCCGCCGACGGCTGGCGGTTGACGCTGTCGAGCATCTGTTCGGCGATGTGCTGATTGTCCTGAGCAAGCAGACTCGCAAACGGCCGTCCGGCGAGTTCGCGGCTCTGGTAGCCGAACATCACCTCGGCGCTGGTATTGATCGAGGTGATCTGGCCGTTCGCGTCGAGCAGCACCACGCCATCGGCGGTGGTGTCGAGGATGGCGCGCAATTCGCCGGCCTCGGACTTGGCTTCCCGCAGGGCCTGCTCAAAATTTTTCTTGTTGTCGTCGGTCCCGACGCTGGTCAGCATCAGAACCAGAGCGGATTCGCCGTTCCATGGCGAGGTGAACAGCCGCGCCTTCACGGGGACCTGGCTGCCCTTGTTGGTCGCGATCGTCAGCGCTTTGGAGCCGTTGTTGGGTGTCGGCTCGTCCCGACTGGGCCCGACGAACAGTGCGTCGAGGCCGCCCGCTTCCTCCAGCGCCGAAAGTTCGCCATAGCCGGTCCACTCCAAGAAGGCGCGGTTGGCGTAGATCAGCTTGTCGAGGCGGTAGACCAGGACGCCGACCGGCAAGCGGTCGAGGATCGGCCGCGCGTCGCTCGCCGAGTCTGCGGCAGCGGGCAGCGCCGGGTGTTCCGGCGCGCGCTCGACCGCGGGCGGAGGAGATGGGAGCTCGGCAGCAGGTTCTTCGGCAGGGCTCTGCGGCGAAGCCGCGACGGCTTCGGGTGCGATCGACGTCGGGCTTGGCGTCTCGCGATTTTGCGGCAGCTCGCGGCCGCGCAGCTGTGCGGTCAAGCGGCTGGCGAGCTCGCTGAAGGCCTTGCGCTCGATCGGCGAAAGCGCCGGCGGACCGTCGGTCGGTGCCGAGGGGAACGGCACCACATTCTCGGCCGAGGTAGAAGCGGGCGGCGGCTCGTCGCGGAATAACGACGGCTCGACGCGTGAAGCCGGTGCGCCAGGCGTCTCCGCGGCGCGGGCTTGTATCAGTTGGTTGAGCTGCGCCACGTTGCGGCAGATGCCGAAGCCGCGATAGCCGCGCAAGTTACGGTCGCGATCGAACACTGGAAGTCCCGACAGCTCGGCGTCGACCCGCGCATTGCTGCCTTCGACCGGGAACGACACGATGATGCCTGACCACGTGTCGCGCGAGGCAAGCGCGCGCTCCACTTGGCCCTCGGGATCGAGGCTCAGGGCCGTGGCGATTTCAGTCCACGGCCGGCCGAGCGTGGACGCTGGGCCTTTGCCGATCAGCGCAAGAAACTCGTCCGAGGCGATCGAGAAGCCCTGACCGGAATCCATCTGCCAGACGAACCGCAGCGGCGCGCGGCGCTCGCTCGCGATTGCGGCAGGCGAGGGGGGCGCTGCAGCAGGCTCAGCAGATGCAGGCTCAGCAGGCCCGGGCTCAGCAGGCGCAGCCGGCGTGGTTTGCGCCGTCTCAGGCTGCAACGGCGGAGCCTGGGGCGTGTCGGTCGCTGGCATTGGCGCCATTGTGTCGAGCGCAGGAGCAGCGGGCGCTTCGCCGTTCGGCGGCTCGACTTCAGTTTCAACTCTGACCGGAGCGGGCGCAGCGACCGTCTCGCGCGGCGTCAACATCGCAAGCAGAAGTGTCGAGGCATCGGCTCCGACGCGCTGGAGCGTCATATCGGCTTCGTTGATTGCGCCTTCGGCGCGGCCGGAGGCGAACGCCTTCTCGGCAAGCGGCGTCGCGTTCAGTGCAGCAAGCGAGGTGTTATTGCCGAGCAGTGCGCCGGCGGCCGCTGTCGCAGAGAGAAGCGCGCCATCGGCGGCAAACAGCGCGGCGGCCGCGTCGGTGCCGGCGAGCAGCCGTTTGGCCTGCTCACCGAGCGAAAGCTTGGGTCCGGCGGCTTCGGTGCTGACCACGAGGATCGCCGGCACCCGATCCGTCATCGTGATGCGCGCGCAGTTGCAAAGCAGTGCGCCGCCGAAACGACCGCCGAATCCACGCAGTCGCTCGAGCCGCGGCGTGGAGCCGTGCGGTAGCGTTCCGGCAAGCCGCGCGATTTGCAGCGCAGCCGAGCCCTTGGGGTCGATGGTGTGGCCCTGCAGTGCCGCCGGCGAGGCAGCGTTGAAGATTGCGGCCGCGGTCGGATTGCCCCACAGGATATGGGTCGCATCGGCGCTCCACAGCCATACCGGCACTGAGCCGGTTGCGTACGGCGCCAACCGTGGGTCGCTGAGATATTCGAGCGGAGACTTGGTCTCACTCACCACGCACGTGCCCCGCAAGTCCAATAACGGTTCTGACCGATTTTAGGGAAATCGTCATAGTCTCAGGGGGTCTCGAGGTCCACGCAGTGTGGGGTTTCCGGGCCGGGTGATTGAGCCTAACCTTAATTAGGGTGACCGATGATCTTTTTGGGCCACCATGCGTTCTGTAGTTAACGCGCTGAACAACAGCCCGTCTCATGGGGAGGAAGCACCATGACCGACAATCCATTCAACACCATGTTTCCGCCTGAGATGCGCGCCTTCGCGGAGCAAAGCGTGGCCCAGGCCAGAAAAGCCTTTGATGAACTAATGGCCGCAACCCAGCGCACCATCTCGACCTTCGAGGGTCAGACCGGCACGGCGCCGTGGGGCTTCCGTGGGCTTCAACAGAAGGTGGTGACGTTCTCGGAGCGTAATATCGCGGCGTCTTTTGACTTCGCGCAACGGCTCCTGCACGCCAAGGATGGCGAGGAGGTCATGCGCCTGCATGCCGATTTCGTCAAAGCGCAGATTCAGGCGCTGACCGAGCAGGCCCGGGAACTTGCTCAAAGCGCTGGCGCTGCTGCGGCGCCCCCGGCCGGCAACGGGAAAGGCACCGGTTGACTACCGAGATACCGATAAATAGCTGTCTTTACTTATAGAATCGGCCGCAGATTAAAATTTATATTGCACTGCAATATTGATGTTGCATTGCAGCAATACCCCGCCTATATTCCGCTTGAAATTAGCCGCACGGGTCAACGACCGGGCGGCACTGGCGCTCCGGACAGGGACAAGGCGGCGGTCCGGAAGCCTATTGAGATCGATGCGGCCGCCTGATCAACACGACAGGAAGGTGAACGCCATGTCCGATATCAGCACCAGCAAATCGAAATCGAAGTCGTCCGACGTCGAATTCCCGAAGTTTGAGATTCCGCGTTTCGAAATGCCGAAGTTCGAAGTCCCGTCCGCATTCCGCGAGTTCGCGGAGAAAAGCGTCACCCAGTGCAAGGACAACTGGGAGAAGATGAAGGCCGCCACCGAGGAGGCGACCGGCGTCATCGAGGATAGCTACGCCACCGCGAGCCGGGGTTTCACCGACTACGGCCTCAAGATCATCGAGGCCGCGCGCGCCAACACCAATTCGAGCTTCGACTATGCCGGCAAGCTTCTCACGGTGAAGTCGGTGTCCGAGGCGATCGAACTGTCGACCGCGCATCTGCGCGGCCAGTACGAGGCGTTCAGTGCCCAGACCAAGGAGCTTTCGGCGTTGGCCCAGAAGGTCGCAACCGAGACCACCGAGCCGCTGAAAGCGACCATGAGCAGCGCCTTCAAGAAGGCGGCCTGATAGAGGTCACATCGGCGCCTGCGGGCGCCGCATGGCGAGCAAGCCCGAGCTCACGGCTCGGGCTTTTTCGCGCTTAGGCCCTGACATCCTCTGCTCAGCCAGGAGGACTAGCCGCCAATGTAGCGCCACGGGGCGGGGCGTGCCGGTCGCTGGCGCGAACCTGGGCTGCCTGACCGCCCGGCATGAGCTACATTTAACCGGCAAATCCGCCCGTTGGCTTGCCAAGCCCGGCCTTTGCTCCTAGTTTCCGCCCCGCTCACGGCAGGCGCAGGAGTAGCTCAGTTGGTTAGAGCGCTGGTCTGTGGAACCAGAGGTCGGTGGTTCAAATCCACCCTCCTGTACCAAATCGCCGCCGCGACGCCTTCCACAATTATCGTTCGCTGAAAAAGCAAAACCGCCCCGCAGGTTTCCCCGCGGGGCGGCTGTCACCGAGCCTGTCAGGCTGCGGCGGTGTTATGAGCCGCGCCCGGATCCGATCCAACTTCGTCGAATCGGATCCGTCGCTCCTTTGCTTGGTCAGGTATGATCTGTTCCGAAAACCGCTTCGCACTTTTCGGGATCATGCCCTAGGTCGCGCAGATCAGTACCGGCCCTTCACGTATTTCGGCGCCCGGGCATAGGCGTCGGCAGGTTCAGCCTGGCCGTACACCTGGAGCGGGCCACCGCGATCACAGTTACACGTGATGTCGCGCCTCTCGCCGGGCAGCTCGCGCTCCTCGACGATGTGCTTTCGCTCAGTGTGGTACTTGTGCTCGACGAGATTGACGAAGGTGTTGACGTTCTTGGTGTCAACGTTGTGCTTCGTCAGGACCAGTTCTTTCTCGATAATCGTGTGGTTGTGCTGAATCGTACCAATATTGCGAGTCTCGTTCTCGCGGATGATCAGGTGATTGGTCTCGATCAGGCGCTTCGTCGGGACCACGCTCTGGGTCTCGATGACCCGTGAGTGATCGACGTCACGCGTTTGCTTCAACACTTCGGTCGAGTCGTAGTTCGGCCGAGGCTGCGGGCACTTGTAGCAATCGTTGCGGTAACCACCGCCGCGGTCGCCGGCCATGGCCGGGGTGGCGGCGACTGCGAGCACAACAGCCAGCAGAGCCCCCTTGCACACTGTGAGGTACTTCATCCAACGCTCCCTAACAAAAAACGCGGCTCATCCCGCGCAAGTGACACGGCTCAGAACCTGGGCTGAGCCCCCCATGGCCTCCTCACAGTGCGGTCAACCTAGCGGCATCTTTACGGTTTGTTAATCGCAAATTTTGTGGCTAAGTCATTTTGTTTGTTGATCTATTTTGGGACAGCAAGGTGTCGGATCAGGGTGGGTTTTCCACGCGTTTTCCACAGCCTGCCCGAGCCTCGCGCGAGCGTCGAACAGCCCGCGAATCCAGGAGAAATGCAGGATCGCTGGCGGCTCGCATCAGCCGCCGTCAGGATTGTTGCCGCTGTGGAAATGTCCGTCGGTGGGCGTTCAGTTTTCCGTCTTGATACCGGCCTTGGCGACCAGATCACGCACGCTGTCGATCTCCGTGGCAACGCGCCGCGCCAGTTGATCGGGGGTGCCGGCCACGACTTCGAAGCCCGCTTTGCGCGCGGCATCCAACGCCTCCGGACGGCGCATCGCGGCCTGGCTCGATTTTACGAGCACATCGACCACGTCCTGCGGCGTGCCCGCCGGAACGAACAGCGCGTTGAAGGTATCAGAGACGAAATTCGGATAGCCGGACTCGATCATGGTCGGCACGTTGGGCAGCGAGAACCAGCGCTTCTCGCCGGTGACCGCCAGCGCCTTGAGATCTCCGGACTTGATCAGCGGCTCCGCCGCGGCGAGTGCAACAGAGGCGACCTGGAGCTGGTTGGCGAGCACGGCTTGCGCGGCCGGACCCGCGCCGCGAAATGGCACGTGCACCATGTCGATGCCGGCACGCAGCTTCAGTTGTTCGCCCGTGAGATGCGACTTGGTGCCAGCACCGGGGCTGCCATAGCTGAAGGTGCCGGGCGCAGCTTTCACGCGGGCGACAAGATCGGCCACGGTGTTCATGCCGGAATCCGGACGCACCACCAGCACGTTCGGCGCGTTGACGAGCTCGGAAATCGGGATGAAGTCCTTGATCGGATCGTAGGGCAGGTTCTTGAACAGCGCGGGGTTCACCGAGATCGCCGTCGACGTCATCAGGACGGTGTAGCCATCGGGCTTGGCGTGCGCGGCCTGACCCATACCGATGTTGCCGGCAGCACCGCCGCGATTGTCGACGACAAGGCTTTGCCCGAGCGTTTGCGGCATGAAGGTCGAGAGAATCCGCGCGATGATGTCCACCGGTCCGCCGGGCGCGAACGGCACGATCATCGTGATCGGCCGGTCGGGATAGCCGGCGAATGCCGGCGTGCTGAACGACAGCAGACCCGCGATCAATGCCGAAGCAAAACCGTGCCGCTTGCCCATGGTTGCGCCCTCCCGAATTGTTGTTGTGCTTTCTATGATCGAAACCGCGCGCAAAACCAAGTGCACGCTCTCGGCAGCGGCGTCATTCCAATGTAATGTTTGCCGCCTTGATGGCTGACATAGGTGCCCGCATGAGCAATCCGACGCCGCAGCAGCTCGCACAATCCGGCACGCTTGAGGAGCTTTATTCGCAGCTCTCTCCGATCCGCATGGGCGCGGGCTGGGCGAAGCCGACGCCGTCGCTGTGGGCCGAGCCCAGGAAGAACTTTCAGCCCTTCGTGTGGAGCTATGCGCAGGCCAAGGGCGCGCTTGATGCCGCAGGCCGGCTGATCAACACCGAGCTGGCCGAGCGGAGAAATCTCATCCTGCAGAATCCCGCCGAAGGTTACGCCACCTCGCGAACCATCGTTTGCGCCTATCAGATGATCATGCCGGGCGAGAAGGCACGCTCGCACCGCCACACGCCGAATGCGCTCCGTCTCATCGTCGATGCCGAGCCCGGCGCCTACACCATCGTCAACGGCGAGCGGCTGTCGATGATGCCGGGTGACGTGGTGCTGACGCCGAACTGGTGCTGGCACGGTCATGGCAATGACAGCCGCGCCTGCGCCTACTGGCTTGACGTGCTCGACGTGCCGCTGGTGCATCTGCTCGAGCCGATGTTTTTCGAGCCGCATCCCGACGACTTCGAGAAGGAAAGCGTGGTGCCGAATGCGTCGCCCATGCACTTTCCGTGGCATGAGACCAGAGCGCGGCTCGCCGATGCTGCATCACGCAGCGACGGCCACGCCGCGGAGGTCGCGCTCGATGCGGCGCTCGACACCATGGCGCTGTCGATGATCGGTCTCGCCGCCGGTCAAAGCACTAGGACACGCAAGGTGATGGCCAACAGCGTGTTCGGCGTGGTGCAAGGGTCGGGCACGACCGAGGTCGAGGGCGCAAAGCTCGCCTGGAACCGCGGCGATGTGATTGTGGTTCCGTCATGGCGCGAGCACACCCACGCGAGCGACAGCGGCGCGGTGCTGTTCCGTGTCACCGACGAGCCGGTGATGCGCAAGCTCGGTTTCCTGCGCGAGGCGGGCAGCGCGCACTAGGTTCCTCCCGAACGGATTGAGATGCGATTTGATGCGGCACGCGCTGGGGCTCGCCATTCTGGCTTTGCTGATGCTTCCTGCAGTCGGGCAGGAACAGCCAAAGACACCCGCCGAGGCGGCCAAGCCCGCCGAACCGGTGGATTCCGCAAAGCCTGCCGAAGCCGCGAAGCCCGCCGACGCCCCCGCGGAGCCTGACAAAAATACATCGGCCGACAAGACATCTGCAGACTTGGAACCGCCGGTTGGGCCGATCAAACCGGTGTCGGTGACCGATGCCCAAAGATCGGTCTGCCTCCTCGTCGAGTCTTCGGCGCGCGCCAACGGTCTGCCGGTCGAGTTCTTCGCCCGTGTGATCTGGCAGGAGAGCCGGTTCCGTGCCGACGCGGTCGGGCCGGTGACACGCAACGGCAAGCGCGCCCAGGGCATCGCCCAGTTCATGCCTGGCACCGCGGCAGAGCGGCAATTGCTCAATCCATTTGATCCGATCCAGGCGCTGCCGAAATCGGCAGAATTTCTGCGCGATCTGCGCCGCCAGTTCGGCAACCTCGGGCTCGCGGCCGCAGCCTACAACGCCGGCCCACGCCGGGTGCGCGAATGGCTGGCGGGGAGTGGCCCGATGCCGTCGCAGACGCGGCATTATGTCTATGCGATCACGGGCTCCACCGTGGAGCAGTGGTCGAAGGGCGGCGATGCCACCGTCCAGAAGCAGCAGGGCGGCGCCGATTGCGGCGTGCTGATCGCGACACTGAAGCGCGCACCCAACAATCCGTTCGTCGAGGCGCTTGAAACGCGAGTGGTGCAAGGCACCAGACAGCCCTGGGGCGTGATCCTGACCGCAGGCTTTTCGCGGCAGGCGATCCTTGGCCACTACGTGTCATTGGAGCGATTGCATCTGGACGTGATGGCGGGTGTCGACCCGATTATTGTCGAGCAGCGATTGCTGTCACGTGGCACGCGGCCGTTCTACCAGGTTCGGATCGGCGCACCGAACCGAGCGGCGGCTTACGACATCTGCAATCGCATCCGCCGCAACCACGGTGCTTGCGTGATTATGCGAAACCCGCCGGCGAGGGGATAACGCAACTACGGCGATATTGAATCTCGATCTTGCCGTCATATGGCGGCAAGGCCGCGCTCGATGCACGACCATGCTTTGCGCGAACCAGATCCTGCCCGCGCCCAGTTCGACCGAAGTGAGCGGTTCGGCCGCAGGCTTCTGACCAGGCTTGGCGCTGGTCATGACGTCCCCTTTGGTCTTGAATTGCCGCACTGGGTGGCAGGACTGTGCCATCAGCACAGCCACCCCGTTGCGGCGAGCATGGCTGGCATGCGTCATGCAGGCCTGTTGCGCGATTTGAAAGCGAGCGGGAGCAAGCCATGAGTTTTCGACGTCAAAGCCTGATCGCCATCGGCATGCTGCTGTTGGCCGGCATCGCCGCGCAGGCGCAGCCCGAGAATTATCCGTCGCGACCGGTCACTATGGTGGTGCCGTTTCCGGCCGGCGGGCTGACTGACGTGCCGGCACGGCTCGCGGCGACGATGCTGCAGGAAAAGCTTGGCCAGGGTTTCGTGATCGAGAACCGCACCGGCGGCTCGGGTGTGGTCGGCGCGGCTTACGCGGCGCGCGGCACGCCTGATGGTTATACGCTGTTCGCCAATTCGCTCGCCGACACGCAGAATCTGCACTACCTGCCGGTGAACTACAGCCCGACTGACGATTTCGCGCAGATCGGCTGGATCGTCGACGGTCCGCCGCTGGTGGTGATCGTCAATGCCAAGCTTCCATACAAGACGTTCAAGGAATTTCTGGCCGACGCTGCGGCCAATCCCGGCAAATTCAGCTTCGGCACCTCCGGCCCGGCTTCATCGCCCGGGCTGTCGCTGGCGCAGTTGAACTCCATGGCCAAGACTCAGATCACGGCGGTGCCGTATCGCGGCTCGGGCGATGCGGCGGCCGCAGTTGCGACCGGCGCGATTCAGGGCGCATTCACGTTCTTCTCGCAGGGCAAGCCGCTCGTCGACTCCGGCAATGTGCGGCCTCTGGCGATCGCGGCGCCCAAGCGCATGGAAGCCTGGCCTGACGTGCCGACCATGGCGGAGCTCGGCTTCGCCATCGATCAGCGCGGTTTTGTGGGGCTCGCGGCCCCGGCCAAGACGCCGAAGCCGATTGTCGACTTTCTCAGCAGGCATTTGAACGAAGTGCTGCAGACCGACGTGTTCAAGAAGCGGATGGCCGAGCTCGGCATGGCGCCGCCTGCGGCCGACGAGAACACGCCGGAAAAATTCGACAAGTTCATGCGCGAAGAGGTTGCACGGCAAGGCGCACTGGCGGAGTTGTCGGGTCTGAAACTCGCCGCGCCCAAGTAAAGAACGCTCAGTTCGATTTCTGCTGCCCGATCATTTGCGCGACCACGGCCTCGGCATCGGCCGGATCGGCATTGCCGCGCCAGGCGATGTGCTGATCCGGCCGCACCACCACGATATCGCGTTCGTAAAGATCGCGCGCCACGGCGCCGTCGACGTCGATGGTTTTCACCGGCACGTTTTTCTTAGCAAACGCCGCCAGCAGGCCATCGGCTTTCGCGGGCTTACGCCCAAGCCGCAGCACCGTGAAACCGGTCCCGAAGCGGTCGAACAGCGAGTCGCCCGCTTCGTGGCGCTCTCCGATCCACACATGCGGCGCTCGGCCGCCTGGCACGCCGCTCGGCCGGTAGTCGAACAGATCATCGGCGGGCGGTGGCGTACCGTCTGACACCGTGATTGACGAGGAGTCGTAGCGCGCGCCAAGCTGCACGCCGAGCGACGCGAATTCCGGCCGGCCGCCGCTGAGATATTCGCCGGCCACGCGGCGCGCTGCGTCGCCCGCGGCGGAGGTCTGGCCGATCTCGGGCGCAACCGGCGTGGCGTTGACGTTGCTGTTCAACGCCTTGGAGGCGCCGGTGTTGCGGAACGCGACCGGCTGCCGCTCGGCCTCGTAACTGTCGAGCAGTTGCGCCCCGCCCCAGCCCTGCACCATGGCGGCGAGCTTCCAGCCGAGATTGGCCGCGTCATCGACGCCGGTGTTCATGCCGAAGCCGCCGGTCGGCGTAAACAGGTGCACGGCGTCGCCCGCAAGCCAGGCGCGGCCCGCGCCGAATTTCTCGGCGACAAAAAACTGTCCGGCCGTCCAGGTGCCGTGGCCGACGAATTCGACCGCGATGTCGTGGCCGACGGCGTCGCGGAACGCCTTGGCGATCCTCGCCTCGTCGGGCTCCTGATCGGGACGATCCAGCTTGGTCGTAAAGAGAAACTCGGACTTGCCGTCGACCGCGACGATATTGGCGCGGATGTGGGTGTTGACCACCCAGTATTGCCAGCAGCGCGTCCGCGCGACCTTCGGAATGTCCGCCGCGCGAATGTAAGTCGAGACCATCGGCCCGCCGAGATACGGCTGCATGGTCGGCGTCTCGCCGCGATAGGCGTAGCCGAGCTGCTGCCGCACGATGCCGCGTGCGCCGTCGCAACCCGCGATGTAACGCCCGCGGATGGTTTCGCGTCGGCCGTTCGCGAGGTTCTCGATTTCGGCGGTGACGCCGTCGGCATCCTCTCGCCAGCTCGTGCACTCATGGCCGTAGCGTTTGTCGACCAGCGCGCAGGCCTGCACCTGGTCGAACAGCACCGCTTCGGCGTGCATCTGGTTGCAGCGGTAAAGCGGCTCGACCTCCTGGTCGTCAGCGGGCGCCGCGGCGCGCGCCGCAAGCTTCTCGCCCTCGGACGGCATCGTGAGGCGCGCGAGCTCCCAGCCGTCCAAGGTGGTGAAATAGGTCACGTCGGTCTGCAGGTCGCGCGGCAGGCCAACGGCGCGCACTGCATCGACGATGCCGAGCCGCCGGTAGTGCTCCATGGTGCGGGCGTTCTGCGTCGAGCCCTTGGGGTGCCAGCGCGGGCCGGTCTCGCGGTTGATCAGCGTGCTGCAGACGCCGAGCGCCGCGAGATTCAGTGCCAGCATCATGCCGACCGGGCCGCCGCCGACGATCACCACTTGATCTGCGTTCGTCGCGGCGTTCATGGCTTTTACGCGTGGTCCTTTGCTTCACGCCACCTTGGCGAGCTTGTTGCTTCCGATGTCCAGCTTGAACAGCTTGACCGCGTTGCCGCCCAGGATGTCGCGCTTAGCCTTTTCCTTCAAGAATGGCAGGTCGTAGATCGTCGACGGCAGGTCGAAATCCCAATGCGGATAGTCCGACGAGTACAGCAGCTGGCTGTCCGCCTTGATGCACTTGAAGGTTGCTTCGAGCAGGCTCATGTCGCGTGGAATTTCCATCGGCTGCGACGTGTAGAACATGTCGGTGATGTATTCGCCGGGCAGCTTCTTCAGGCCCGGGCACTCCGACGAGCGCATCATGTACTCGTTGTCGAGCCGCTGGATCATGAAGGGCAGCCAGGCGAGCCCGCTCTCGATCCAGATCACTTTCAGCTTGGGAAAGCGCTCGGGCAGCGCGTTCAGCACCCAGTTGGTCATGTGGACCATGTTGTACCAGACGAAGCCCAGCGCATGGACCGAGATGAACTTGTTCATCAGGCCCATCGACTGTTCGCCCCAGTTGTATCCGGCGTGGAAGGCGAGCGGCAGGCCGGTCTCCTCGATCATCGAATAGAGCCGCATGTAGCTGTTGTGATGCACCGGTTTGAAACGCACCGAGGTGATCATGAAGCCCGACACGCCCTTCTTCCCGGCGAATTCCTTCACCATGCGGATGCTGGCGTCGGGGTCGTTGAGCGGCAGATAGACCATTGAGCGGATGCGCGCTTCCTCTTCCAGCACGCGCTCGCTGAGCCAGCGGTTGTAGGCAAAGGACAGCGCGACCTCGGCCTCGACCTGCGGATGCAGGCCGAGCTGCAGCATCGGCGAGGGGAACAGCACTGCGATGTCGACGCCCATCGCGTCCATCCAGCGTCGCGTCAGCGAGATGTCGCGGTGCACGCCGGGCTCGGGCTTCTCGATCCTGCGCAACGGATAGCGGATGGCGCGGCCGCCCATGTCCTGGTAGCCGACGCCGCCCGGCATCACGCCGACGCCCTTGGAGTTGCCGGAGTTCGCCATCTGGGCGAGCTGCTTCATCACCGGGTCGGACATGTATTCCAGGATCTCGTTGAACGACTCCAGCTCGTAGTGGTGCGAGTCGACATCGATGATCGGGAACTGATCATACTTGCGTTGTTTCGCTTGGCGCGCCGCGTTGGCGAGCATCTTGCCGGAGTCGAACTCGTCGACCTTCATGCGGCGGTCGTTGCTGAGCGGCAGTTCCATGGTCGTGCTCTTTCGTCCGGATGTGAGTCAGATCGATACGAAAACGTCGTCGCCGCGGCGGACCACGCTGTACTTGCGAAGGCGCAGGCGCCGGTCAGGCACGCATTCGCCGGTCTTCAGATCGTATTCGTAGCCATGCCACGGGCAGACGAAGTTGACCTGGCTGTCGGAAAATTTCTGGCCGACCCAGGTCTTGTCCGGGCCGATCACGTCTTCGACCTGATGCATGATCAGGCCTTCGCAGGCCGGGCCGCCCTGGTGCAGGCAGAGGTTCGAATAGGCGTAGAACTCGCCTTCCCAGTGGAACACGCCGATGTCGTGGGCGCCGTGCTGCACGATCTTGCGTTCGCCGTCGGGAAAGTCCGCAACCTTGGCGACAAAAACTTCAGCCATAACGTGCTTCCTTCCCGCTTTTCATTCGCATTATTCGAGCGCGGCGCTCATCTTAACCCGCAGGTTAATTCATAGGCCGCAGGTTTTGTCCGGGCAAGCATGGACCCGCGCCGTTCTCACGAAGCTCTTGCGCTTCGAACCTCGGCAGCGCCTTGGCCGGCAACGCGCTTCAGCACGTCGAGCAGCGCGATTGCGGCCGGAGCCAAAGGAACGTCCGAGCGCGTGACCGCGATGATCGGCGCGGCGAAGAGCTGCTCCTTGACCGGGATCGTCGTCAGGAGCCGGTTGGCAATCGGCGACGTGGTCCACTGCGCCGGCGCCATGGCCAGCAGATCGGAATTGGTCAGACACGTCAGCAGCGTCAGCGCAGATTGACTCTGCAATGCCACGGTCGGAGCAGGCAGGCGATAGCGCTTGAACAGGTCGCCGAGCTCGCTCTCGGCACGCGGCGTGATCGACGTGGTGATCCATTCGGCACCGCCGAGCTGCTTCAGAGACGTTACGTTCTCCATCGGATGTCCGATGCGGCACAGCACGGCCCGTTCGCCGGAAAGCACCATCTCCTTGCGCAGCGTCTGCGGCAGCTTCAATCCTGGATCGGGTCCGACGTAGAAATCCACGCTGCCATCCAGCAGGCCGGGCGCGAGGGTCGGATAAAGGCCCTCGATAATGCGCAGGCGAACCTTTGGATAGCGATTGCGAAACGGCCGCAGCGCCTTCGGCAGCAGCCGCAGATGTGCCGCGATCGACAGTCCGACCGTCACACGGCCGACCGCGTGGCCCTGGAGCTGGGCGAATTCATCCTTGGCACGTTCGATGTCGTTGAGGATGGCAGCGGCGCGTTTGGCGAACGCCTCGCCAAGCGGCGTTGCCACCATGCCCTTGGCGCGACGTTCGAACAGCGGTGCGCCCAATTCGCGTTCCAGCTCTGCGATGCTGCGTGAGAACGCCGGCTGGGCCACGCCGAGGTGCCGCGCTGCGGCGCGCAGGCTGCCGCGCTCGGCAATCGCGGCGACGTAGCTGAGTTGGGCGAGTTTCACGGCACGAGTTTAGCGATATCAAATTGGCATCGCTATGCGTTTCTTGACATCTCCTTGCGATCCCAGGTCTGGCGTAGAACAGCCCAGTCAATCGAACGACCAAGCCGGGAATCGTTGATATGACGCTGATTAGCCTTCGAGCCGCCGCATCCCGTCCGAGCGTCGACGATCTCGTATCGCGCGCGGATGCGATCCATACGCTGGTTCGCGCGGAAGCGGAACGCTCCGAAGCCAATCGGGTGGTGGCGCCCGGGGTCGTGGCGCGGATGCGCGAAGCAGGTCTGTTCCGAATTCTGCAGCCTGCGGTGTATGGCGGCTACGAATACGGCTTCGATGCGCTGGTCCGCGCTGTCGCGCCGGTCGCGGCGGGTTGCGGATCGGCCGGCTGGGTGTTCAGCCTCGGCATCGTTCATCAGTGGCTGGCCGCAACGTTTCCGAGAGAGGCGCAGGACGAATATTGGTCCGATCCCGACGCCATCGCGGCGGGCTCATATGCGCCCGTCGGCAAAGCCGTTGCCGCCGATGGCGGTTATCGCCTCTCCGGCAATTGGAGCTTCACCAGCGGCTGCGATCATGCGCAGTGGCTGTTTCTTGGCGGCATGATTCCGCCGGCGAAGGACGGCGCTTCGCCAAGGCCTGCGTTCTTCCTGCTGCCGCGCGCCGACGTGAGCTTCGACGACAACTGGTACACGATGGGGCTCGCCGCCACCGGCAGCAAGAACACCATCGCCGATGACGTCTTTGTCCCCGCGCATCGTGTGGTCCCGATCGCCGACCTGCTCAACGGCACGACGCCGGGTGCGGCTGTTCATGACAATCCGCTGTACCGGCAATCGATGCTTTCGGCGCTGCCGTTTGCGCTGGTGACGCCCGTCTTCGGGATTGCCGAAGGCGCGCTCGCGGATTTCATCGAGATGGCCAAGGTGCGCACCACGCGCGGCGCCGTCGCCGGCGGCAACAACCGCATGGCGGAGTTCGCCACGGTGCAAAGCCGCGTCGCGGAAGCAACCGGCTCGATCGACGCCGCGCGGCTGATGATCTTTCACGCGTTGGAGCAGGCCATGGGCGCGGCGGAGCGTGGCGAGCAGGCCGATCTTGATCTGCGGCAGCGCAACCGGCTGGCCCAGGCGTTCAGCGTGCGGCTCGCAATCCAGGCGGTCGATGCCTTGTTCCTGGCGTCGGGAGGACAGAGCATCTTCACCGGCAAGCCGATCCAGCGCGCCTGGCGCGATGCCCATGCCGGAGGCGTGCATGTCAGCATGAACTGGGATGCCGTGAGCACGATGTATGGCCAGCATGCGCTTGGCCTCGAGCCCAAAGGTCAATACTGAGGCAAAGCCATGAGAGATTACTGGCTCAACAAACTGTTTTTCGATCTGCAGCAGCCGGCGCTCGCTGGCGAGTTCAAGAAAGATCGCGAGGCAGTGCTGGCGCGCTACCCGATGAGCGCCGAAGTGCGCCGTGCCGTGATCGAAGACGACATCGCCGTGCTGGTGCCGCGCACCAACGCCTATCTGCTGCGATTCTACTACGCGATCCTCGGCGTCAAGGACGCGGAGTTCATCAGGCGGCTGAACGAATTGCCCGGCCACACGGAATTCAAGGAGCAAGCGTCACATGGCTAATCTCGTCGGGGTCTTTGCCGCCAGCCACGGGCCGATGATTGCCCGCGAATGGGACACGCTGTCGGCGCCCACGCGCAAGTCGGTCACGGAAGGATTCGAACGTGTCGGCCAGCGATTGATGGCGACGCGGCCCGACGTGCTGGTGATCGTGTCTCCGGATCACTGGTGCAACTTCTTCCTCAACAATTTTCCGGCCTTCTGCATTGGGATCGGCGAGGAGCATGACGGGCCGCCCGAGCCGTTTCTGAAAACGCGCTTCAATCATCCGGTTCTCACCGGACATCCGAGTTTCGCCCGGCACCTTATGGATACGGCCTTGCAGCGCGACTTCGATCCATCGTTGTCGCACCGCATGACGCTCGATCACGGCTTCTGCCTGCCGCTGTGGCGCATGGAGATCGACCCGGTCCCGCCGATCGTTCCGATCGTCGTCAACGAGGTCGATGACCCGATGCCGACGATGCGGCGCTGTCTCGCCTGGGGCTCGATGCTGCGGGCGGCCATCGAGAGCTATCCGCAAAAGCTTCGAGTGGCAGTGCTTGCAACGGGCGGCTTGAGCCATTTCATCGGCGAGCCCGGCATGGGCCAGATCGACGAGGCTTTCGACCGGACCTGCATCTCGCTGTTCGAAAACGGCGATCCAGCCAGGCTTGCCGCCACGCTGGAGCACGATGTGCGGCACACCGGCAACGGCGGCCACGAGGTCCGCAATTGGGTGGTCGCGCATGCGGCCGCGGGCAACCAGGGTTTCAACCTGATCGGCTATGCGCCGCTCGAGGAAATCTACGTCGGCTGCGCTTTCGCGGAATGGCGATTGCCGGCGTAGATAAAAAGACACGGCCGGGAGGACAGGGATGGCGTTGGGTTGGACGGTTCGCGCGCGTTTGGCAGTGCTTGCCTTGGTGTCCGTTTCGGTCAGCGCGATTTCAGCGAAGGCTGACGACTATCCGAACCGTGCCATCAAGATCGTCGTGCCGACGGGGCCGGCTGGAAGCTATGACGTCGTGGCCCGCGTGGTCGCCGATCAGTTGAGCAAGCGGCTCGGTCAGGGCGTCGTGGTCGAGAATCGCAGCGGCGCGGGCACCATCGTCGGCACGCAGTCGGTGATCGCTTCGCAGCCAGACGGTTATACGCTGCTGGTTGGTGGCTTGAGCAACATCGTGTTCAACGAGGCGCTGTACAAGAAGCCGCCCTACGATCCGCTGGCGCAGCTCGTGCCAATCGCGGTGGTCTACAAGCTCGCTTACGTGCTGATCGCGCCGGCGGACTTTCCGTTCACGCCGGTCGATGCCCTCATCAAGAAGGCCCAGACAAATCCCGAAGAGTTGCGGCTTGCGCACGCCGGCATCGGCAGTGGCCAGCAGGTCGTTGGCACGGCCTTCATGAAGCAGACGGGCGCCAAGCTGCAGGAGGTGCCGTATCGAAGCTCCTCCGCGGTCTATCCAGATTTGATCTCGGGCCGTGTCGACCTGTTCTTCGATTCCTCGACCGCGGCCATTCCTTATCTCAAGAGCAAGCAGATCAAGGGCGTGGCCGTGCTCGCTTCACAGCGGCTTAGGGACGCACCCGACGTGCCGACCATGGCGGAGCAGGGCGTGCGGGGCCTCGATGTCGATTCCTGGATCGGCCTGTTTGCGCCGGTGCATACGCCGCAGCCCGGGATCGAGCGCCTGCAGAAGGAGATCGCGGCCGCCATGCCGGAGCTCGAAGCTCGCTTCGTCGCGGTCGGCGGTGACGTCATGACGGTCGAACCGCAACGCCTGAACAGCTTCATTCGCGCCGAGCACGGCAAATGGACCAAGGTCATCAAGGATGCGGGTATTTCGCTCGACTGATGATGCCGTATAGTCTCGCCGCAATTCTGCCGGAGGGACCATGATCGTCGACATCTACACCCACATCTTCCCCGAGCGTTTCTTCCAGGAGCTGGAGCGCGGCTCGCCGAAGCTCGGCAACATGGGCAAGCGGCTGCGCAGCGTGCGCAAGCTGTTCGATCTCGATCTGCGCTTCAAGGACATGGATGCGATCGGTGACGATTACCGGCAGATCATCTCACTGCCCAATCCGCCGATTGAAGACATCGCCGAGGGAGCGGTCGCCAACAATCTGGCCAAGGTCGCCAACGACTCGATGGCCGAGCTGGTCGCGAAATATCCCAAGCGCTTTCCGGCCTTCGCCGCCGCCGTCAACATGAACGACGTCGACTTCTCGATCGCGGAAGCCGAGCGCGCCATCAAGATGGGCGCCAGGGGCGTGCAGACCTTCACCAACATCACCGGGCATCCGCTCGACGAGCTGCGCTTTAAGCCGTTCTTCGCCGCGATGGCGAAGCACGATCTGCCGATCTGGATTCATCCGGCGCGCACGTCGGCGATGTCCGACTATGCGTCCGAGCCACGTTCGCGCTTCGAGATGTGGTGGTGCTTTGGCTGGCCCTACGAGACCACGATCGCGATGTGCCGGCTGGTGTTCGACGGCATCTACGATCGCCATCCGAATCTCAAACTGATCACGCACCATCTCGGCGGCGGCATGATCCCATACTTCGACGGCCGCATTGGACCCGGCATGGACGTGCTCGGCTCGCGCACGGTCGACGAGGACCACACCAAGGTGCTGTCCTCGCTGAAGCGGCCGCACCTCGAATATTTCAAGGAGTTCTACGCCGACACTGCGATGTTTGGCGGGACCTATGGTCTGCCGTGCGGGATCAGCTTTTTCGGTCCGGAGCGGGTGGTGTTCGCCACCGACGCGCCGCTCGCCGCCATTCCGGTGCATATCCAGGCCATTGACGGCCTTAATCTCGACTCAGCTGTCTATAAGAAGATCATGGTCGGGAACGCCGAGCGGCTGCTGAACATGAAATTCAGCTGAGAGCTGGCGATTTAGGGGCAGAGGTCGGGGTTGCTCAACTTTCGGTCAAGGTTTGCGGTGGTAGTCCTTGTCCCGCTCGGGGTGGGGATTCTCATGTTCGCCGACGGCTTCTGGCGCGCCGCGCAGGCCATAACGTTGTGCTCGTTCACGGGCGGCCTGATCGGCTGCTCGAGCGAGACCTATAAGCCGCCGAGCAAGCCGACTTTCTACGAGAGCATGGCCTCGACCGATGCGCAGCTCGATGCCAAGGCGGCGGCGTCGATGATCTCCGGCTATCGCCGCAACAACGGGCTCGGCATCGTCAGCCTCGACGATCGTCTGATGAAGATGGCGGAAGAGCAGTCGCGCGCCATGGCGAGCAAGAATCGCTTCGAGCATGATGCCGCGGGACCATTTCAGCAGCGTGTCAAGCGGTCGGGCTACGATGCGAAGGTTGCGGTCGAGAACATCGGCGCGGGCTATCACACACTCGCCGAGGCTTTCTCAGGCTGGCGCGATTCGCCTCCGCATCGGGCCAATATGCTGCATAGCGGCGTAACAAAAATGGGCATTGCGGCGGTCTATACGCCCAATTCCAAGTACAAGGTGTTCTGGACCCTGATTCTCGCTGCGCCCGATGATCACAGGGGATAACCCTCTAAAATCAGGCGTTTTTCGCTAGTTTTTCTTAGCCAAGACAGCCCTGCGGTGGTTCCCTGGACTGCCTTGAATTGAGCGAAATGCCGGGTAATGCGTTGCGGAGCGCCCAATTCCGTGTATTCAGAGCGCATCATTTCAGAGGAGTTTCGACACAATGGCCACTCAGCCAGCAGCCGCCGCCGCGAAGGCCAAGCAGAATACCGTCAGCCTCAAGCACCTAGCCGCCACCTTGGCCGAGGATCATGAGATGCCGAAGAAGCAGGCCGAAGCCCTCCTCGGTGATCTCGTCAACCTCGTCACAAAGCATCTGAAGAAAGGCGACCGTATCCGTCTCGTCGGCCTCGGCGTCCTTCAGGTTCGCAAGCGTGCGGCGCGCATGGGCCGCAACCCCGCGACCGGTGAGCCGATCGAAATCAAAGCGAGCAAGAAGGTAGCCTTCCGCGCCGCCAAGGAGCTGAAGGAAGCAGTCTGACGCTTTCTCGATTTCGTTTGATGGAAATACAAACGCCCGGCCCGAGAGGGCTGGGCGTTCTGTTCTTCGATCTCAGTCTGTGCGGCGCACAGCAACTGGCTTAGTGCAACTTCGCCTGATCTTCGCCGGTGAGGTTCAGGAGAATGTATTGATCCTCGGCGACCTTTACGACTGCAGCAATCGCGCAGTCGGGATCTTCGGTCGGCTGGGCATCGCAGTCGTACATCTCGAAAATCGCACGCGTGACGCCGTCGGAGCAGTACGCGGTCTGCTCGTCCATATTCACCAGCACAACGTCGACGTCGATCACGCTACGCACTCACTCTACTTGGACACGCGAACACGAAACTCAAGCAGCCCGACTGGGCCGACGTTCGAGGCTAGCGGCTTACCCTTAACCGGGCAATGCAGCCGGCCGGATCGGCTGCGCGAGTCCGCACGATGCGAGAAACCCAGCATTCATGCGATGAATCGCGCGCACGCATTGCGCAAATGCAGCAACGTCATGCAAAGTCTGCGGCCCGATCCGCGCAAACGCAGATGCCGTCTGAGGTTTCGCGCGCTGCCACCATTTCGTGAGGAGTTTCCATTGTCTCATAAGGGGACTATTTTGGCGTTCCGGCTGGACCGGAACATGGCTCGTCGTTAGTTTTTCGCCGCATGTTGCCGGAAAGCCGCAGCTACGACGACCTGGTCCGCGAGTTCCGCTGGCCGAGGCCCGTGCAATTCAACATCGGTGTCGAGGTCTGCGACCGCTGGGCCGAGCGCGATCCGGGCCGGCTTGCGATCGTCGCGGCCGGCGCCGACGGCCGCGCGCAGGACGTGAGCTACGGCTGGTTGCGCGAGACATCGAACCGGCTTGCCAATGCCCTCGCGGCGCAGGGCGTTGCGCGCGGCGATCGCGTCGCGATCCTCTTGCCGCAGACGCCGGAGGTCGCGGCGATTCACATTGCGATCTACAAGCTCGGCGCCATCGCGCTGCCGCTTGCGGCGTTGTTCGGGACCGATGCGCTTGCGTATCGTCTGCAGAACGCCGGCGCCAAGGCGTTGATCACCAACGCACAGGGCGTGGCCAAGCTCGCGGAGATCAAGCGCGCGCAGGCGGACTCGCTGGCCGCGTTGCGGTTCGTCCTTTCGGTCGACGGCGCCGACGACGGCGCACTCAGTTTCCACGACGCGCTCACGCGCGCCTCATCGAATTTCACGCCGGTGCCGACCACGGCCGACGATCCGGCGATGATGATCTACACGTCCGGCACCACCGGCCAGCCGAAGGGCGCGCTGCACGCCCATCGCGTCTTGATCGGCCATATGCCTGGCATCGAACTCCCCCATGAATTTTTCCCGCAGCCCGGCGACCGCTTCTGGACGCCGGCCGACTGGGCCTGGGCCGGCGGCTTGCTCGATTGCTTGCTGCCGAGCCTCTATTGCGGCGTGCCGGTGGTGGCGCGGCGCTTCGACAAGTTCGATCCCGAGGAAGCCTTCGCGCTGATGGCGCGGCATGGCGTGCGCAACGCCTTCATTCCGCCGACCGCGCTGCGCATGCTGCGCGCGGTGCCAAATCCGCGCGGCCGCTATAATTTCGTGTTGCGCTCGGTCGGCTCTGGCGGCGAGGCGCTGGGTGCCGAGACCTTCGAGTGGGGCAAGTCCGCGCTCGGCATGACGATCAACGAGTTCTACGGCCAGACCGAATGCAATCTCGTGATCGGATCGTGCGCCGCGATCGGCGTGGTGCGGCCGGGTGCGATCGGCAAGGCGATCCCGGGCCACACCGTCGCGGTGATCGACGGCGAGGGCCGTGTGCGGAAGCCTGGCGAACTCGGCCAGATCGCGGTGAAGCGGCCGGACCCGGTGATGTTCCTGGAATATTGGGGCAAACCGGAAGCCACACGGGAGAAATTCATCGGCGATTGGATGACCACCGGCGACCAGGGCGTGATCGACGAGGAGGGCTACTTCACCTTTGTCGGCCGCGATGACGATGTGATCAACTCGTCGGGATATCGCATCGGGCCGGGCGAGATCGAAGACTGCCTGATCCAGCATCCGGCTGTGGCGCTTGCTGCGGTGATCGGCAAGCCTGACCCGGTCCGAGCCGAGATCGTCAAAGCGTTCATCGTGCTCAAGACCGGCCAGGCGGCGTCGCCGGCGCTGGCGGACGAGATCCAGGCATTTGTGCGCAAGCGGCTCTCGGCCCATGAATATCCGCGTGAGATCGCTTTCATCGACGAGATGCCAATGACCACGACCGGCAAGGTGATCCGGCGCCTGTTGCGCTCGAACGCCTGAGCGGCTTCAGCGGCCGCGCAGGCGGTTGCGGAGCTGTTTGGCCGCGGCGATCGCGTCCCGGCGCAGCCGCTCCATGTGGCAGGCCAGCGCGAACGGAATCATTGAGCGCCGCACCGCGATCAGCCGATCGGCGACTGCGAGGCGCTCGCGCCAGATATGGTCGATCATGGGATGCTCGGCGGCGGCGCAGGAATCGACCCGCGCGACATTGGCGTCTGCCATCAGCCGTTCGGTCAAATCGCAGACGAGCTGCACGCCTGGCGAGAAGCGAGCCATGCCCTCGTCATAAGCAATTTTCCAGCACCAGGCGGTGTTGCCGCTTTGCAGTGTCACCGTCGCGGTGATGGCGCGGCCGTCGAGCAGCATGCGGTCGACGCGGGCGTGGCGATCGGCCGCGAGCCCGGCAACGGCCGTCTGCACGAACGTCTTGATCGACGGATCGTCGACGATGGCGCTGCCGGCTGCGCCCTTCCAGCCGCTCGCCTCCAGCAGAAGAAAATCCTCGAGCGCAGCGGTGACTTCGTCCGGACCGGTGGCCTGCGTGAACGTAACGGGCGCAACGTCTTCGAGGCGCCGCCGCTGGCGGCGAAGCTCCTTGCGGCGACCCGAGGACATTGCGCGTTCGATATAGCTTGCGCGCTCGCTTCCCGGATCGAGCAGAGCTCGCTCGTGATGGCCGAAGCGGGCGTTGGCCTGCCCCCTTTGCGCGAGCACGGCATCGAGCGCAGTCGCGAACGGGCCTGACTCCGGCACATAAGGCATCAACAGAAACGACGGCGTTTTGGGATCGTGTGCAAGCCGATCGAGCCACGCGGTGATGATGCCTTCAGGATCGTCGCGGTCGACCAGCGGCACGCCAAGCGGCCCGAAAGGATGCGTCCAGCCCGTCAGCATCGGCATGAGGCCGCCCTGCGGCCGCTCCCGGCGCGCCGGAAACACGCCGGCGAGACGGCCGGCCGAAGTGCGAACCAGCGTTGCGCCCACACCGGCGCCAAACACGGGTGCGGCCGCGAGCATGAAGGCCGGCTCGTAGAACACATTCGGTTCGGCGGCGCGGCCGGCCAGCGTCTTCATTTCGTCGGCGAGCGGCGCGAGCGCGGACGCTTCAAGCCATTCGACCCGATAGAATTTGCTGAGTGGCGCGTGCATGGTTGGTCAGCGCGATTTGGCGCGGCTCCAGATGAAGACGTGAAGCCCGAGCCGCTTTCTGGTGACGGCGAACAGAAGTACGGATTCGAAGATCAAGGCGGTCGTGGTCGACACCGCCGCGCCCTCGACGCCGATCCGCGGAACGAGAATGACGCAGAGCACGAGATTGAGCGCAAACGCTCCGGCATAGACACTGGCGCAAGCGCGCTGCTCACCGAGCATGTTGAGCAGCCGCTCGATGGGGCCGACCGAAGCTCGCGCCATCAGTCCCACGGCAAGAATCCACATCAGATGGAAGCCGCCGGTGAATTGCGGTCCGAACAGCCAGAGCAGCGGCTGGCCCATCGCGAGGACGACGACACAGGCGGCAAGCGAAGCCCAGAACGTCCAGCGGATGGAATCGGCGAGGATGTTTTCGAGTTCTTCGCGATGGTCGCCGATATGGTACTTGCTGAAACGGTGCGCCACGGCAGCCGAGACGGCAAAATGCACGAATGCGATCAGCGCCAGCGTCTTGGCGGCCGCATAGTAGATTGCCACATCGTCGGGGGTGCGGAATTGCTGCAGCACGAGGATGTCGGTCGAAGTCAGCAGCACATAGAAGCCTTCCACCATCAGGATCGGCAGCGAGACCTTGAACCAGGTCTTGGTCTCGTAAGCGCGAGGGCCGGCTTCGATGGTGCGCGCCAGCCGCCTGTTAAGCAGCACGGTCTGACCGACCACGGTGAGCGCGAACGAGATCGCGACGGCGGTCACCGCGGTCTCGGCTGTGGTCTCAAAGCTCAAAAGGAACGCCGCCAGGATCAGCACCAGCATCACGACGTGGCGCACGATGTAGGGCGGCAGCAGCGCGAGATCGATCCAGTCGTAGGAGCGGGCAATGCCGTCCTGCATCTGCATCAGGCTGTAGAACGGCAGCGTGACGCAGGCGATCGACAGCGGCACCTCGACAACGTCGTCAAGGTAGGGCTCCAGCATTCGGATCAGGAGGAGGCCGCTGAGCGCGATGATGCTGGCACTTGCGATCGCAAGCCAGCGGCTGCGGGCGACAAAGCCGCGCAGCTTATCGAACGCTTGAAGCTTGGCATATTCGGGAATGAAGCGCTGCGCCGTGGTGGCGAGACCCAAGTCCGCCATATCACCGACGAGTGTCACCCAGGTCCAGACATAGACGTAGATGCCGAACTCGGTGCGACCCATCCAGCGCGCGAGCACGATCTGCGAAAGATAGATCAGCGCTGCGCTGCAGACCCGGATGAGGAAGGCTGCGCTTGCCACGCGTTGCGTCACCGAGCGATCGCTGGTGTCGGCGAGCCAGGCATTGAGTCGGGCGCGAATATGTGTGACGAGCCCGCTCACCGGCGGACGGGCCGGACGATCCGGATTTTGCGACTCGGTCAACGCCACGCAACACCTCGGCACGGCCGCGTCCGGGTGCGGCTCTTAAGCCGAGCAGGCCTAGCAAGGAACCGTTAACATTCGGTTGGGTGCGGGGTGCCGAATCGTCCTAGGGGCCAAGCCCGGCCAGCGTTTTCTCGACGATCTTGCGTTCGTCCGGCGTCAGCGCCGGCTGCGGCGGCACCGGGTCGCCGACGTCATAGCCCTGGATCGACAGCCCGGCCTTGACGCAGGCCGCAAGATTGAAGCGCGCGAAGGCCTCGTTGATGCCCCAGAGCTTGCGCTGCAACGTCATGGCTTCGTCCCAGCGACCGGTACGACACAACTCATAGAGTTGGACACTTTGCCGCGGCACGATGCAGGCCGGCCCCGCCATCCAGCCCACCCCGCCGATCAACATCACGGCTGCCGGGATATGCGCCGAGGCCGAGAACACCTGGATGTCCGGGCATCGGTTCATGATCGAGAGCAGCCGGCCGGTGTTGGTCGAGGCGTCCTTGATATAGCCGATGCGCGGATGCGCGCTGAGGCGCGCGATCACATCGAGGCTGAGATCGCTGCGCTGGAATTGCGGATTGGTGTAAAGCACCACTGGGATGTGCACGGCGTCGGCGATGGCGCGGAAGTAGGCCTCGACCTGAGCGTCCTTCAGCGGAAAGTAGGATTCGAGGATGGCAAGGATGCCGTCGGCGCCAAGCTTCTGATAGGTCTTGGCCTGCGCGACGGCGTCGGCGGTCGTGGTCGCAGCGACGCCCGCGACCACCGGCACGCGCTTTTGGGTCGCTTCGATGGTGGCTTGCACCATGGCAATGCGCTGCTCGGCATTGAGATAGGCGAACTCGCCGGTCGAGCCGAGCGGCGTGAGCCCATGCACGCCGGCCTTGATGAGATCGTCACAAAGCGTGCCCAGCACGTCGGTCTTGATGCGGCCTGCGGCATCGACGGGCGAGACGAGATAGGGGAAGACGCCGTGGAAATCGGTCATGCTGATGACACCTGCTGATCCGCATGCAGTGCTTCAGCTTAGCGTCCCGGTCAAGCGTGGATCGGTCATCTATTGCAAAGGGAGCGATCAATCCTCGCCGGCCTTGAAGCGATTCATGCCTTTCAGCGCGAAGGGCGCGATCAGCGCCAGCAGCGCGACGCCGAGCAGCGTCGCCGACATTGGGCTTTGCAGCAGCACCATCGGGTCACCGAGGCTGATCTGCAGCGCGCGGCGCAATTGGCTTTCGGCGACCGGCCCGAGAATGAGCCCGACCACCACCGGCGCGACCGGATAGTCGAAACGGCGCATGATAAACCCCATCACGCCGAAGCCCGCCAGCATCGACAGCTCGACCACCGAAGGCTTCGCGGCGATGGTGCCCATGGTGGCGAACACCAGGATGCCGGCGTAGAGCCACGGTGTTGGAATGGCGAGGAGCCGCACCCACAGTCCGACCAGCGGCAGATTGAGAACGAGCAGCATGCCGTTGGCGATGAACAGGCTCGCGATCAGGCCCCAAACCAGATCCGGCTTCTCGGCGAACAGCAGCGGTCCCGGATTGAGGCCATATTGCTGGAAACCGGCAAGCAGCATCGCGGCGGTGGCCGAGGTCGGCAGGCCAAGCGTCAACAGCGGCACCAGCGTGCCCGCCGCCGAGGCGTTGTTGGCGGCCTCGGGACCGGCGACGCCTTCGATTGCACCCTTGCCGAATTCCTCGGGGTGCTTCGCGAGGCGGCGCTCGGTCGAGTACGAGAGGAATGTCGGGATCTCGGCGCCGCCCGCCGGCAGCGCGCCGATCGGGAAGCCGAACAGAGTGCCGCGGATCCATGGCTTCCAGGAGCGCGACCAGTCCGCCGCCGTCATCCAGAGCGAGCCGCGCACCGGCTCGAGCTTCTCCTCGACCAGATGGCGCCGCGAGGCGACGTAGAGCGCTTCGCCGACCGCGAACAGTCCCACCGCGAGCGTCGTTACCTCAACGCCATCGAGGAGGTCCGGCACGCCAAACGAGAGCCGCGGCTGGCCGGTCAGCTTGTCGATGCCGACGAGGCCGAGCGTCAGGCCGATCAGCAGGCTTGTGAGTCCCCGAATGGGCGAGTCTCCAAATGTCGCCGACACGGTGACGAAGGCGAGGCACATCAGCGCGAAGTAATCCTCCGGCCCGAAATTCACCGCGACGTTCACGAGCCACGGCGCGAGGAACACGATGCCGAGCGTCGCGATGGTGCCGGCGACGAACGAACCGATCGCGGCCGTTGCGAGTGCAGGACCGGCGCGGCCGGCCTTGGCCATCTTGTTGCCCTCGAGCGCCGTGACCATCGAGGCGCTTTCGCCCGGCGTGTTGATCAGGATCGAGGTGGTCGAGCCGCCATACATGCCGCCGTAATAAATGCCGGCGAACATGATCAGCGAGCCGGCGGGATCGAGCTTGAAGGTGATCGGCAGCAGCAGCGCCACCGTCAGCGCCGGGCCGATGCCCGGCAGCACGCCGACGGCGGTGCCGAGCAGCACGCCGACCAGCGCGTAAAGCAGGTTCATCGGCTGGCAGGCGATGGTGAGGCCGTGGATCAGGGATGCGAGCGCTTCCATGGCCGGGCCTCACAGCAGCCGTTCGAGCGGGCCTGCCGGGAGCGACAAGGTCAGCACCTTGTCGAACAGCAGGTAGACGACGACACCGAGCACGGCGCCGATGAGCAGGTCGGTCACGATCGCCTTGCGGCCGAAGGCCGCCGCTGTCGCGGCAAACAGCACCGCTGTTGCCGGAATGAAGCCGCCGCCGAAGGCGATGATCGCAATGAGCGCCGCGAAACCGCCGAGGATCAGCGCGATGGCCTTCGGGTCATAGCTCTCGCGCTCGGGAAAACCACCGCGCAGCGCCATGATCAGATTGGCGATGCCGATCACGGTCATGCCGGCCGCGACCACATAGGCCATCATCTTCGGGCCGAGGCCGTAGGTTGGCGCGAGTTCGAGTGTCGAAGAATCCCAGGCGGTCACCGCGGCAATCACCAGCAGCAGAACGGCGATCGCGATGCCCGCGCGGTCGACCTGATGCGTCTCGCTTGTGCTCATCATCGGCCCCCCCAGCCTTCGACCTCGTCTGCAGGCCGGCGTTCAGCCGGCCCGGTGATGCTGCCGCCGGTTATTTGACCAGTCCGACGGTCTTCATCGCAGTGGCGACGCGGGTCTGCTCGTTCGCCAGGAACTTGGCGAATTCGTCACCCGACATGTAGGCGTCGTCCCAGCCCTTCTGCTTGAGGATTTCCTTCCAGGCGTTGGACTTCACCATCTTCTCGACGACCTCGCCGAGCGCCTTCTTCTGCGCGTCGTTGATGCCGGGTGCGCCGAACACCGAGCGCCAGTTGGTGAGAACGAGATCGACGCCCTGCTCCTTGAAGGTCGGGATGTCGTAGCCGGGCATCCGGTTTGGCGAGGTCACACCGATGGCGCGAAGTTTGCCGGCCTTGATCTGGCCCTCGTATTCCGACACGCCGGAAATGCCGGCCGTGACCTTGCCACCGAGGATGGCAGCAAGCGATTCGCCGCCGCCGGAGAACGGTACGTAGTTGACCTTGGATGCGTCGGCGCCCACCGCGCCGACGAACAGCGCCGCCATGATGTGATCGACGCCGCCGGCGGAGCCGCCCGCGAAGGTCACCTTGGCAACATCCCTCTTCACCGCTTCGGCGAGGTCCTTGGCATCTTTGATCGGCGAGTTGGCCGGCACGACCATCACCTGGGTCTCCTCGGTGATGCGCGCGATCGGCGTGATCTGCGACATCGAGACTGGGGACTTGTTCAGCAGGATGGCGCCGACCATGACAAAGCCGTTGACCATGAGCTGGTTGCCGTCGCCCTTGGCGCCGTTGACGAACTGGGCGAGGCCAATGGTGCCGCCAGCGCCCGCGATGTTGACGACCTGCGCGCTCTTGACGAGCTTCTCGGCGATCAACGCCTGCTGCATCGAACGCGCGGTCTGGTCCCAGCCGCCGCCGGGCGCGGCCGGCGCGACAATCTTCAGCTCCATCTGGGCAACGGCCGGTGTCACGAACGAACCGGCGGCGAGCGCTGCGCCCGCAACCAGCGCGCCGCGGCAAATGCTACGGACCCACAACGACATATAGGCTCTCCCTGGACTCCCTGATGACCATTAAGAGCCGGTTTTGCGGTCAGGTCCAGAGGCGCGGTGGTTCAGAGCAAACGACCTTGGTCTAACCGGCGAGTGCAGGTCAGCCCGTGAAGCCACCGCCATCGAGGAAAGCCTGCTCCTCGGCGGTGGTCGCGCGGCCGAGCACGACATTGCGATGCGGGAAGCGGCCGAAGCGGCGGATGATATCGGCGTGCAGCTCCGCCCATTTCACATTATCGGCGTCGCCCGTTGCGCGAAACAGCGTGCAGCAACGCTCCTGATCGGCGAGCTGTTCGGAGTGCTCGAACGGCAGATAAAAGAAGGCGCGCTCCTCGACTGGCGTGGCGAGATCGAAACCGAGCGCCATGGCGCGATCGGCGATGCCGCGGGCGAGATGATCGGCCGCAAAGGCGCGGGCGCTGCCGCGGAACATGTTGCGCGGAAACTGATCGAGCACGATGACGAGGGCGAGCGCGCCTTCGCGGCTTTCTTCCCACTCCTTGAGCTGCCCCGCGGCCGCGGCCTCGTAGGTTTCGAGAAACCGTCTGCGGATCGCTTCGTCAAAAGCCGCGTCTTTTTCGAACCATTTGTCCTTGCCGGCTTCGCGCCAGAACGCGAGCACCTGGGCGTAAGACGCGATCACAGCCGGATCTCCCCGCCCTCGATGCGCTGATAGAGCTGGTCGTCGAGCCGCACGAAAGCCTTCGCGGCAGGATCGTTGAAATAGATCGGGTCGCGAACGGCCGCCGGGTTGAAGCCTTCGCGCACCAGATCGACCTTCTTCTGCTTGAAGGTCGAGGTGACTTCGAGCTCGTTCTGCAGCCGGATGAACACCGGCCGCGCGTACTCGGGCAAGTCCGCGCTGAGATGCGCATGGAGCGCGACAAGATCGCACGGACTCTTGCAGGTGATCGCTGCCATTCCGGCGCGGCCGTCGCGCCCTGTGACGGAGACGCCGTAGACATTGGCGTCCTGCACGCCGGGCAGCGCATTGATCGCTTCGGCGACTTCGGTGGTCGAGACGTTCTCGCCTTTCCAGCGGAAGGTATCGCCGACGCGGTCGACGAAATAGAAATAGCCGCGCTCGTCTTGCCGCATCAGGTCGCCTGTGCGGAACCAGACGTCGCCCTTGACGAACACATCACGCAGGATCTTGTTTTCGTTCTGCGTCGAGGCCGCGTAACCTTCGAAGCGGTTGGCTGGTTTCGATGGATCGTTGACGATGCGGCCGATGACCTCGCCCGGTTCGTTCGGCGCGCAGGTCTCGCAGAAGCCTTGCGCATTGCGCATCGGCTGCTGCTTCTCGACATCGAAGCGCACGACCGCGACCGGAAAGCGATGCGCCGCAAACCACGGCACGCGACCGACGGCGCCAGGCTTGCCGTCGCAATTGAAGATGTTCACGTTGCCTTCGGTCGCGCCGTAGAATTCGAGAATTTTCGGAATGCGGAAACGCTGCTGGAATGCCTCCCAGAGGTCGGGGCGCAGGCCGTTGCCGCAGGCCAGCCGGATCTTGTGTCGCGTTTCGTTCGGGTTCTGCGGCGAATTGGCAAGATAGCGGCACAGCTCACCGATGTACTGAAACATCGTGCAGTCGTTCTTCGCCACGTCGTCCCAGAATTCGCGGACCGAGAATTTTTCCCGGACCACCACCGAGCCGCCGCTGACCAGCATCGCGCCGGTCGCCACCACGCCGCCGGCGGTGTGATACATCGGCAGGCAGTCATACATGCGATCGTCGGGCTTTACGTTCATCATGCCGGCGAAGCCGTTGGCGGCGAGCATGATGCGGTAGTGATTGATGTTGGCGGCCTTTGGCAGACCTGTGGTGCCCGACGTGTAGATGTAGAGCGCGCGGTCTTCGATGGTGAGCGTCGGCCGCTCCGATGCGGCGAGTGCGTCACCCGGCAACGCGTCGACCGCGGTGTCGATGCGGGGCCACTCCGCGCTTTCGCCGTGCGACCAGATCTCGGCTTTGGATTTCAGCAGTCCCTGTGCTGTGGCGAACACGCCGTTGAGTTCGCTCGCGACGATGATGTGTTTCGGCTCGACGATGTCGATGCAGTGGGCGAGCGAGGGGCCGACCAGGTTGATGTTGATCAGCGCGACGACCCCGCCGGCGCTGGTGATGCCGAGCCAGGCTGCCATGTATTCCGGCCGATTCGGCATCAGCAGGCAGACGGTCTCGCCCTTGGCCAGATTCTGCTGCCGCGCCCAGCGTGCATAGCGGTTGGCGCGTTCTCCGAGCGCGCGGTAGCTGAAGCGCTCGCGCTCGGAGATCAGCGCAGGCGCGTCGCCGAAGCGTCCGGCGGCCTCGGCGAGCACGACCGGAAACACCCGCGCCGGATGCTTCGCGATCGGTGTGGTCAAGCGGAGCGCGCGAAACGCGCTCATCGCGTAGACGATGTCGCCCCTCAGCCGATCGAAGAATTCCATGAGAGCCGAAGCAGGTTCGCAAAGCGGCTCGATTCGCCGCCGTTCGCGGATGTACTAGCACCAAAGGGTTGCGCAACCCTCAACCGAACCGGGCCATGCCGTGTGCGCTGCACACTGCGACAAAAGTGATCGCGTCAGCGGCGGACCGGGGTGGGTGCGGCCGCAGTGGCCGTGCCAGGTGCGGCATGCGGCGCGACAGCAGCGCGCTTAGCCGCGGCAGCGATCGCAAGCTTCGGCCGTGGCCGCGGCAGCGGCACGTCGACCGTGGTCCGGGCGTCCGGCGTGGCGGTGAGCGGGGCCGGTTCGTTTTTGGCGGCGGCTGGCGCAAACGCCATCATCGGATTGTAGATCTCGCCCGAAATCGGCCGGGCGGCCGGCGCAGATGCAGCGGTTTGAGCCGGCAACACTTGCGGCTTTGCGGCCGGGGCCGCAGCCGGCGCGGTCGAGGCAATCGTCGCGGCCGCCGGATCGTCCGGCAGTGGCGCGGTGTGCGGATCGCGGATCATGGCCTCGGTCTTGCCGCCCTTGCCCTTCGCGAGCTTCGAGAGCTTGGTCCGCGCTTCGGCGAACTGGGTCTCGGCGGCCTTCTTGGCGGCACCGAGGAACACCGCGATGGTCTGTACGGCGCCCGGCCGCTCCTTGAGAAGCGTGGAGGCCTTGCCGCTGCTCGCGGGCAGATTGGACAGCGTCATCTGCGGATCTTCGCTGGTCTCGTCGTCGGCCTCTTCGGCGGCTGGCCGCTTGCGGTGCGGCCCGCACATCTCATCGCGCAGGTCCGGTGGCGACATGTCGACGGTCTTGATCTGCTCCACGGTGCCGAGCGACGGCGTGAGCCAGGACAGCGCGCCGCGGTTGAAGCCGCGCTCCAGGAGCCCTGCGGCCTTGGCGCCGCGATAAGGCGAGGACTTGGCGCCGAGCACGACTGCGATCAGCCGCTTGTTGTTGCGCGTCGCCGACGCGACCAGGTTGAAGCCCGATGCGCAGATGAAGCCGGTCTTCATGCCGTCGGCGCCGTCATAGCGGCCGATCAGCGTGTTGTAGTTGCGCATCACCTTTTTGCCCAACTGAATCGCCGGAATGTGCCAGTACATGTCGTATTCCGGAAAATCGTGGATCAGCGCGCGGGCGAGAATGCCGAGGTCGCGCGCCGAGGTGATCTGCTCGTCGGCCGGCAGGCCGTTCGGATTGACCCAATGCGACTGCGTCATGCCGAGGTTGCGGCTGGTCTGGATCATCTCGGACGCGAAGGCCTCGACGGAGCCGGAGGTGCCTTCGGCGAGCACCACGGCCATGTCGTTGGCCGACTTGACCATCAGCATCTTCAGCGCGTTGTCGACGGTGAGCTGGGTGCCGGGCTTGAAGCCCATCTTCGACGGCGCCTGCGAGGCGGCACGGGCCGAAACAGTGTAGAGGTTGTCGAGGGTGATGCGCTTGTTCTTCACCGCCTGCAGCACGACATACATCGTCATCAGCTTGGACAGCGAGGCCGGATACCACGGCACGCCGGCGTTCTCTGCGTACAGCACCTTGCCGGTGTCAGCTTCGATCAGCAGTGCGGCCTCGGTCGGCGACGAGGCCTGCGCCGCGCCGGCCAGGGTCGTGCTGGTGAGGGCGAGAGCCGCGACGAACATCAAGGGGCGCTTCGACGACACGAATTTCACTGGCGGGTCCGTTCTGTTGTCCGGCCTCGAAACGAATGTGGGATCACCCGATAGTTCCACTATCTAAACCACAGGCCAAGCGTCAGGAAAAGGCGTCAGGAAAAGCGCACAGTCTTGTCGCGCTGGACCCGGGTTCATGGTTTATCGTGGAACCGGGCTTGAACCAGTCCGAAGCGTGGTAAATTCCATTTCCAAAGGAAAGCGACCAAAATTCGGCACAGGAGACCGTCATGACCGGCTGCATCGTGGGTTGGGCGCATACGCCGTTCGGCAGACTCGATGGCGAAACCGTCGAAAGCCTGGTGGTCAAGGCCGCCAATGGCGCGCTCAAGGACGCCGGGATCGAAGCAAAAGATGTGGACGAGATCGTGCTCGGCCATTTTAACGCGGGGTTCTCGGCGCAGGATTTCACAGCCTCGCTGGTGCTGCAGGCGTCGCCCGATCTGCGTTTCAAGCGTGCCTTGCGCGTGGAGAATGCCTGCGCCACCGGTTCAGCCGCCGTTCATCTTGGCTTGCGGTCGCTTGCCGCCAAGTCGGCACGCATCGTCCTTGTGGTCGGCGTCGAACAGATGACCACGACGCCCGGTCCTGAGATCGGCAAAAACCTGTTGAAAGCGTCCTACGTGCGCGAGGAGGCCGACATCGAAGGCGGCTTCGCCGGCATTTTCGGCAAAATTGCGGGACTCTATTTCCAACGCTGGGGCGATCAGTCCGACGCGCTGGCGATGATTGCCGCGAAGAACCACAAGAACGGCGTCGGCAATCCTTACGCGCAGCTGCGCAAGGATCTCGGTTACGACTTCTGCCGCACCGTGAGCGACAAGAACCCGTTTGTCGCGGGGCCGTTGAAGCGCACCGACTGTTCGCTGGTGTCCGACGGCGCGGCCGCCGTGGTGCTGGCCGATGTCGAGACCGCGCTGCAGCTGAAGAAGGCGGTGGCGTTTCGTGCCACGGCGCACGTGCAGGACTTCCTGCCGATGTCGAAGCGCGACATCCTGAAGTTCGAAGGCTGTACGCTTGCCTGGCAGCGCGCACTGAAGGATGCCGGCATCACGCTCGACGATCTGTCGCTGGTCGAGACACACGACTGCTTCACGGTTGCCGAGCTGATCGAATACGAAGCGATGGGCCTTGTGCCGGAAGGGCAGGGCGCGCGCGCCATCAAGGAAGGCTGGACCCAGAAGGGCGGCAAGCTGCCGGTCAATCCGTCGGGCGGATTGAAAGCCAAGGGCCATCCGATCGGCGCGACAGGGGTGTCGATGCATGCGCTCTGCGCCATGCAGTTGACGGGCACGGCGGGCGACATCCAGGTGCGCGACGCCAAGCTCGCCGGCATTTTCAACATGGGCGGCGCGGCCGTGGCGAATTACGTGAGCGTGCTGGAGCGGATCAAGTAGCTCGTTCATCCGACGTTGCATCGGCAAACTCCGTCGTCATTCCGGCTGCCGCGAAGCGGCGATCCGGAATCCAGTTCTGGAGAAAACGCCTGCTTGTCTGGATTCCGGGTTCGCGCCCATAGCGCGTCGAAGACGCGCGTAAACGCGCTGATGGGCGCGCCCCGGAATGACCGTGTGGAGAGAACGTCACGCACTTTGCATATTTTGTTGTCATGCAGACATGCGTCCTCGGCTCCACGCGATGGATCGCGCGGATCGCCAGATTTCCCTGTCGGTTTTCCGGGCCTGGCCCGGTTTCTTTCATGCCTCCCTGAGGGAGGCGGAGCGCCGAAACGGCGCAGGTCTCACTGGGGCACCTTGCGAAGGCACCCCGCCCGCCCTTGCGAGGGCAGGCGCGCCTTCCGGCGCTCCACCGCGGCGATTTATTGCGATACCGCCGTTCGAGATTCGATCGGACGGTGCGGGACGAACCCTTCACCTAAGGCCGCGTTGCCTTGGCCCTTCACCCGATCGCGCCCTGCCACTGAAGGCGGCCCCCTCATCGGGGACGGACGATGGCATCGCACCCTGGGACGTGGTTACGGGCCACGTCTGCAGGCGCCACACCCTGCTCCGCCAAATAGACGTCCCTAGTCGACGCCCTCAACGAGCAAGGCAAGCCAACACATAACATGAACATTTTCGTGCGTCAACGGCAGAGACAATCCGCGCCTTCCGATCACAACGGTGGCTGCGGTCGCCTTCATGCATCGAGCGGTCAATTCGGCCGCTCAAGGTGTGGTCGATGGTTCCGGGCGAATTCTGGTCCAGAATGACCAGTCCCAATTGCAATTCGACCGGCAACTGGTTGCGGCGATGACCTCATTCGTGCCGGCCGGCAAGTCCACCGTGGCTTCGACGATGCCGCGATCCTTTGCTGTCGTCTTTGGATCAAGACATCGCTCGAAGAGAACACCGCCGGCGCCTGGCAGCCTCACACTGAAGCATACGCCGTCGGTGTCTCCGCTGTCATAGGCCCCCGCGCGAATCCCGAATCCAAGCCGCACCCGGGTAGCCCCCTCCGTCGCAACCGCGATCTCAGAAGGCGCATGCGCGAAGATGCCTTCCGGTGAATCAACAAGATAAGGAGGGTTGGGTTTCAGCCGGGACTTGGCGGCACGCAGATCTTCCATTCGATCGTTCAGGCTGTCCAGAAAGCGGGTTCCGGTCGCCGCCCGTCTCAGAGGTTCGAGGTCAAGCGAGGCAAAACGAAATCGAATCGAACGATCATAGAAATATGAATAGCCCGCGGAGCCGGTCACACGAATGGCAACAGGCCACGAACTTGGCGGAAAATCAGCCAATATGCCGTTCGCCAGGTTGGCGTAGTCCGCGACACTGTTCACTGTCGGCGAGAGAAGCACACCTTCGCGATGAATGTCCGGGATCAGACGATAGCGGCTTTGCGCTCCGTCCGAAAAAGTAAGTTCCAAATTCAGTTCGGGTAGCTTCAACAAAATCGCGGCCAGACGGCCTATCAAATTCGGCCGTACGTCGATCGACACAAATTCCGGCTGTCCGCGCCGAGGAAACGCAACCGCTTCTTCGAAACTGCCCTGGATATCCACGCTGTCATTCAAGATCGATTGAAGCGCGACGTCGCGGCGTTTGAGCAGCAAATAGTCCTGTGTCCAATCCGAGGTTTCATACCGCGTCAGAAACAATGGCCAGAGCGGTCCTTCGGCCGAAGCCGGATGTCGTCCATCAATGGAGCCTGGTTGGAACAGAAAATAATCCGGCGCTCGATCGCCGCTGAAGAAGGCGCGGTTGCGCGCAATCAGAGGCTGAGAATAGGTGTTGTATTCCTGTACGGTGGGGCGCGGACGATAGTTCAATCCGTTCGCGATGACCTCGGCTTGGGCCGATGGAAGGATATCGACAGTGCCTGCGAGCGCGGGCAACGGTTTCGCCGCCTTCACGGCTTCGACTGCGCTGGCTTGGCGCGCCTGCCGCGCACTCAACCATGCGGCCGGTGACCGGATCAACTCGAGCCCGGCGTTCGCCTGTGTCAACACCTGTGCCAGAACCGCAGCCGGGGGAGCGACATACGATCTGTTCTGATCGACGTAGTACCGGTGCCCCAAATCGGCGGAGCCAATCGCAAATGCGACGTTCAGCAAAGCCCAAAGGGCATGGCCATATCCGGCAGAACGAACAGCCCAGATCATTGCGGCCAGGGAAAGGCCCGACCACGCGATCTGCCCGTGCCCATCGTGACGAACGAAACCGGCCTTCATGCATATAAAAAGGTAGAAGCCCAACACAGCCAAAAGAAGTGCAAAGGGTGCGGACCAAGTTCGTTTTCCTTCGACGGCCGCGCCGCCGACAAACAACAAGGCGATCGTCGCCCACACGGCAACCTCGGCAAATCTGCCGTTCAAGGCCATCGCCACCGTGTAGCCTGCGGCCACTTCCGTATAGGAGATGAGAAACGCGACCAGCCCGGTCAGTGTCCCGCCGGTCGAAAGAAACAGCCCAACGATACTCAGACCAAAAACGATTGTGGAACACGGGGCCTGCCGGGAGGACACCCGCATCAAATCGCTGAGCACCACGGAAACGACGGCAAGCGGGAACACCGAGAATTTTGCGAGTGAAAGCGCCGCCATCACGAATGGCAACAGGATTTCAATCGATCTCGATCGCGGGGCCTGGAACGTACTGACCGCCAACAGCAGGCAGACGAAAAACATCAAACTATTGAAATCCAAGAATGCAACCGTACTCAGCAAAAGGATGCTTGCGAGCGCGAGCGCCCAATGACCCCAGCCCGCTTTACCAATGAGAAGGAGCCTCGCAAGGACGAGCGCGGCAATGGAAACAAAAAGAAGCCATAGCAAAACAAAGGGAATCGACAGCGCAGAAGAAAAATAGCGAGTGTAAAAATTGGATAGCGGGCCCGCCGTGAACACGAAATCGGAGCCGAAGGCCAACCCGGATTCCCGCGCCCATGTGGAAACGGCCACCCAAGATGGATCCAAGCCCGAACGCATGAATCCAAAGTCGAACGGTCTCGCCAAGCGTAAGAAAAAGAGAAATGAAATGATAAAGATGCTCACGGCCTGCGTCGTTTGGCCGAAGCCTCGTAAATTCATTCCCCGAGCGTGGTTCATTGAAAGTCGTGCCGGTCTTGGATCAGGTAAGAAAAATGCGCCAAGCTCTGACCAAGATAAAGGCCCGACAGCGCCGCAACGGCGAATGGTGAGGCGAAAGCTGTAATTGCACCCAAAAATCTTCGGGTGCCGGTGCTGGCAGTCCCCGATCGGGATCAAACGCCGGCGGCGCGCAACAGCGGGATCGCCTCTTGGCCGAACGTTTCGTGCGCCTGTTCCACTTCATCGATCGGGGCGCCCCAGTTCAGCACTGTCAGAAAATGTCCGGCGCCGATGGCCCGGCACTGTTCGACGATCTGGGACGCGGCCTGCTTCGGCGTTCCTGTGATGAATTCATCGTCGCTGACCGCGAAGCTGCCGGATTTTGCCGGGCTGTCCGGAACGTGCTGTGTGACCCTGGAATCCTGGGCCACATAGGACTGCAGGCGCGCCGCCACCGCGGTGGCGCAAGTCCGGGCCTGATCGGTTGTCGCGCCGATCGTCACGCGCCGGCGCAGCGCCAGGCAATCGGGTCCGGCGGACAAGCCTGCGGCCTTGGCTTCGTCGCGGTAGGCGTCGAAGATCGCCTTGATCGTCGCGACGGAGTTGAAACCGGTCGAAATCTTCAAGCCGCGGCGCGCGGCCCGCCGGGCGGAGTCGGGACTCACCACCGCAGTCCATCGCGGCGGCGACGGCCGCTGGAACGTTCGAGGCAGGAGTCGCAGGTTGGAAAACGAAAAATGCTTCCCCTGGTGTGAAATGACTCGCTGGCTGAGCGCCGCATCGATCGCGTCGGTGATCTCGTTGCTGCGCTCGCGCGCCTCATCCATGGTCAGACCAAGACGCGCCAGCTCCTGCGGCACGCCGACCGCGGTGCCGAGTTCGAGACGGCCGCCGGTGAGATAATCCAGCAGCCCCATTTCCTCGATCACGCGCGCGGGATGATAGTACGGTACCACCACGCCCATGACCCCGAGGCGAAGCTTGCGCGTCCGCGCGGCAACGCTCGCGATCAGAAGGTTTGGCGAGGCGGAGAACGATCCGCCGAAGTGGTGCTCGCTGAAGAAGATGCCTTCGAATCCCAGCGCCTCGTCGCGCGCCCACAAATCGAGATAGCGCGTAAAATACGCTGCCACGTCCTGCGGATCGGGATCGCGATCCTCGCCACCCAGCTCCGGAAAGAACTCGAAGACCCATGGCTTGATCATCAATCGCCCGTCCTGTTGCGCGGTGACGCCTGTAATTTCAGCGAGCCCTCCTGCGTGAGCGCGGAGGCGAGACCTTTCAGAATGCGGACGAACTGCGCGCGATGGGCGCCGACGATCCGGTCGATGTCGCGTTCGTGGGCCATCGCGGCCGCGAGCAGCTTGGCTTCCGCAGCCTTGCCTTTCGGCGTGAGCTTCAGCGCGTAAGTCCTGCGGTCGCTTTCGAGCCGCTCTCTGGTCACGTATCCCTGCCGGCAGAGATCGTCGAGCACGGGCGTCAGGCTCGACGTGTTGCGGCGTAACGCCGCCGCAAGCTCGCCCTGGGTGAGCCCGGAATTGGCGCCGATCAGCGACAGCACCGCAAAACGCCACGGCCGCGCGTCCGCGCCGTTCGCCTTTCGCGAATAGGCCTGGAAGGCGGCCTCCTGCGCGGTGCGCAGATAGAAGCCGACGGTGCCGCCGAGCCAGCCCAGTTTGACCGGCGCAGGAGCATGCGATTTCGCAGCCGTCCGCTGTTTTGTCCCTGCCGATGATCGCCGCAGCATCGAGGCCTCCCGGGTTCGAAGCCTACCAGCATATAGTTTGAGGTCAAATGGTTTGAGTCCAAACTAATGATGCCAAAAGCGCGACCGCCCGGTCCGAATGCGGGACCGGGCGGTCGTCGAGTCGCGCCGTATTTTCCAGCGTCAGGCAGACGGGCCGCTAAATCTTGAACAGCCGCTCCGCATTGCCGTGCGCGATGCGTTCGCGATCGGTCTGGGTGATCGGAATGTTGTCCAGGAACGTGCGCGCTTCCACCATCGATCCGAACGGGTGGTCGACCGAGAACATGATCCGCTCGGCGCCGACCTCGAGCAGCAGATCGAGGAACGTCGCCGGGAAATTGAAGCCCGCGAACGTGTAGTGGACGTTTTCGCGAAGATACGCGGCCAGCGGACGCTGCAGCTTGGTCATCTCCGGCGGCATATTTCTGTTGAGCCTCGGCAGCATGAAGGGAACGCCCTCGCCGAGGTGCCCGATCACGACTTGCAGTTTCGGATAACGGTCGAACACCCCGCCGAGGATCATACGGATGAGATGCACGCCGGTTTCGATGTGCCAGCCCCAGCCGGCCGACGCGAACGAGGCGCTCACCGGCGGCGAAAAGCCGCCGTACAGCGCATCGACGACGGGTTTCGTCGGCACCGTCGGGTGCAGGTAGATCGGCACATTGAGGGCCTCGGCGCGCTCCAGGATCGGCGAAAAGAACTTGTCGTCGAGATAGCGGCCGCGGCTGTGGCCGTTGATGAGCGTGCCCTTGAAGCCCTGCTTGATCCGGCGGTCCAACTCCTCGGCGGCTTGATCAGGAGCCGCGACCGGCAGGCAGACGAAGCCCGCGAAGCGCTTTGGATTCCTCTTCACCACATCGGCGAGAAAATCGTTCGTGTCGCGGGACAATACGACCTGATCGGACGCTTCAGCCTGCTCGACGCCGGGAGAATTCAGCGAAAGCACCTGCATGTCGATGCCGGCGGCGTCCATCTCCGCCAACCGTCCATCGCCGACGTCCTGAAGCTGCTGAAAAATTTTCACGCCGGGAGGGCCACGTCGCTGGAGTCCTTCAACAAAGCCCTTGCCCGGCCCGGAAATGAATCCGGGCGTGATGAAGTGTTCTTCGAGGGTGATGGTCCGGAGTTTCGACTTCGGCTTTGGCGCCTCGCTCGTGTTTTCGCGATTGGCCTGCGCAAATGTCTGCGATGGGATCGTTGTCGATGCAGCGCCGGCAGATGCGGCGTAGATGAAGTCGCGGCGGTTCATGGCAGTCCTCCCAATTCAAAGCCGGCTCATGCGATGCCAGCCGGCGTCAATTATCGTGGCATCCTGTCCCGTCGCAGGATGTTAGGCAATCGGGCCGAATGAAGAGGTGACGGTTCAGACCACGTTCCGCATGTCCTTGAGCCGCCCGTCGGCGAAGGCGCGGAGATTGTGCACCATCAGCGGAAAGGCCTGCTCGGGATAGCGATCGCTCATGCCGCCGATGCGCGGCGTCATGATCACGTTGGGCATCGACCAGAGCGGGTTGTCGGGTGCCGGCGGCTCCTCGGCGAACACGTCGAGGCCGGCGCCAGCGATGCGGCCGTCCTGAAGGCGGCGGATCAGCGCTGCCTCGTCGATCACGTCGCCGCGCGCGATGTTGATGATGAACGACGAAGGCTTCATCGCCGCGAGGACGTCATCGCTGATCATGTGCTGCGTCTCGGCGGTGAGAGGCACGAGCACCACGAGGAAGTCGGCGAGCGCGGCGGCGTCCTTGAGCTTCGTTCGTGGAAACACCTTGTCGAAGCCGGGAATTTTGGGCCGCGCGTCGCTGACGCCGACGATCTTCATGCCGAACGCCCGGCAGCGGTCGGCCAAGCACTCGCCGATCTGGCCCACGCCGATGATCACCACGGTCTTTTCCTGCAGCACCGGCTGAGGCCAGCGCTCCCACTTCGCCGCGGCTTGATTGCGCTGCATCTGCGGCAAGCGGCGCGACAACGCGATCATGTTCATGATCGCAAGCTCGGACATCTGCGGGCCGTGGATGCCGCGTCCATTGGTCACGAGCACGTTCTTCCGCAGATGCTTGAGGCCGTTCAGGTGATCGGTGCCGGTCGTCAGCGCCGCAATCCAGCGCAGCTTCGGCATCGCGGTCAGAAGATCGTCCGAGACGTGATGCGCCAATGCGACAAGCACCTCGGCATTCCCGCCCAGGCGCAAGGCTTCGGCGGTATCGGCGGTGTCGTGGATTTTCAGGTCGGGGAACTCACGACGTAACGCCGCGGCGTTGATGTGGCTTCCGTTCTCGAAAACCAGAACTTCCATTTTTATTCCCCCAACCCGGATTTTTCTCTGTGCGGAAAATTAGTTTCATTTTGTTGCGATGACATCGCAGCGTAATTTCTATGACAACGCAACGTAACATGGACTCGCAATCTTCTCGTCCGGGGCGCGACTGCACCGAACAACGGTGCCAACCAGGATGGAAGACCATGCTTCATTCAAAATTTCGATGGACGGTGAGTGCGTTGGCGCTCGCCGGAGCCGTGGGTCTGGGCAGTTTCCCCGCGCATGCGGACACCATCAAGAAGGTGTTCGTGATCGCGATGGAGAACCACAATTGGACGCAGCCGAGCACGCAAACCAGCCCCGGACAGATCTTTCAGAATCCGGCTGCGCCTTTCATGAACAGCCTGGTGAATGGCACCTCCGGCATCAGCAGCCAGGTCGCCTTTGCGAATGGCTATATCAACGCTGCCGTGGGTGATCACCCGTCGGAGCCCAACTACATCTGGTCCGAAGCGGGCACCAATTTCGGCGTGGCTAACGACGACAATCCCTACCACGCCGACTGCACCCCCGACACCGTCCAGTCGACCACTCAGCACCTGAGCACCTATCTGACGACGGCCCGGAAGTCGTGGCGGTCGTATCAGGAAGACATCAATGTGGACGCCACCAACACGCCGCTGCCACAGAGTCAGTGGACCGTTCCGCTGTTCAGCACGAGTGGCAGCTACACCGCTCCTGGAACCAATGCGTACAACTATTCGAAGCAGTTCAACTACGCGGCCAAGCACAACCCGATGGTGTTCTTCACCGACACCGCCGGTGGCTGCGATAAAACAACCTCGAACCCGATGCGGCTGAATTATCCGCCGCTGCAGCAGCTGGCGCTCGATCTGGCGAGCAATAACGTCGCCGACTACACCTGGATCACGCCGAACCAGTTCAACGACGCGCACTCGTCGCTGTCCACCGGCTTCGGATCATACACGGGTGATCAATCTGCGATCGCGACGGGAGACAATTTCCTGGCCCGCACGATACCTTTGATCATGGCCTCGGACGCCTATCAGGACCATGGCGCAATCCTGGTGTGGTGGGATGAGAGCGAGGGCGGAGACGATTCCAGCCGCAAAATTCCCTTCATGGTCATTTCGAAGTCCGCGCACCCGAACGTGAAGGGGGTGCCGTACTCGAACACGATCCAGTATTCGCACTCCTCGACGCTGCGCACGATGCAGGAAATCTTCCACGTCGATCCCCCGCACGGCTACCCCTTCCTGGGTGCCGCGGCGACGGCGACCAACCTGTCGGATCTGTTCGCGCAGGGCACAATCAAGTAGCCTTTGATCACGAGGCGTAATCTTTCAAGGCGAAGGGGCATGCACTCCGGTGCATGCCCCTTTGTTGTCTTGACTAAGCGATGTCGGGCGCCGACCGAGGCGATTACTGCGCGGCGTCTTCGGCGGCGACCGGCGCCGCCGCATCGGCCGCAGGCGCAGCGCCTGTGTCATCGGCGATCAGGAACTGGGCGCGGGCGAGCTCGGTGAAGGCGCCGCCGCGGCGCAGGAGTTCGTCATAGGTGCCGCTCTCGACGACGCGGCCGTGCTCGAACACCAGGATGCGGGTGGCGTTGCGGACGGTGGAAAGGCGGTGCGCGATCACGAAGGTGGTGCGGTCGCGCATCAGCTCGTCGAGCGCGGTCCACACCTTCACCTCGGTGGTGGCGTCGAGCGCGCTGGTCGCTTCGTCGAGAATGAGAATCGGCGGGTTCTTCAGAAGTGCGCGCGCGATCGACAGCCGCTGACGCTCGCCGCCCGACAGCATGCGGCCCCGCTCGCCGACCGGCGCCTCGAAGCCCTGGGCGTGGCTCCGGATGAACTCCAGCGCCTGCGCGCGCTCGGCCGCGACGCGGATCTCCTCGTCGGTGGCGTCCGGCTTGCCGACTCGCAAGTTCTCGGCAATCGAGCGGTTGAACAGCAGCACCTCCTGGAACACCACGCCGATGTTGCGGCGAAGCCCCTCGAGCTTCAGCCCGCGGATGTCCATGCCGTCCAGCTTGATGGTGCCGGACTGCGGATCGAATACGCGATGCAGCAGCGCCAGAGCGGTCGTTTTGCCGGCGCCGGTGGGACCGACCAGCGCGATGATCTCGCCGGGCAGTGCCGTGAAGCCGAGATCGCTGACCGCGGGGCGCTTGCCGTCGTAGGAAAACGACACGTCGGAGAATTCGACCAGGCCGCGGACCCGGCCGGGATCGACCGCGTCGGGCCGGTCGCGCACGGCTGGCACGGTGTCGGCGACCTCGAAGAACTCTTTCAGCCGCGGCGCGTCCTGCACCAGGCGGTTGGCGAAGCTCACGGCGAATTCCAGGCGGTTGATCACCAGACCGGCAAAGCTCGTGAAGGTGACGATCTCACCCACGGTGGTCAGGCCATGAATGTTTAGCCAGATGCCGACCACAAAGATCGAAAGCACCGTGAGCGTGGTCGAGGCGCGCGTCAGCACAGCGCCGATCGCCCACCACGACAGCACCGGCAGCTGGGCGCTGAGCAGCCGGTTGACGATGTCCTTGATGCCTGAGACCTCAAGCTCGACCCGGGCAAAGCTCTGCACCAGTGCGACGTTGCCGAGCGTGTCGGATGCGCGTTCGGCGAGTTCGCCATAGTGGCGCTCGGCGGCGCTCTGGCCTTCCTCGGCGCGGCGCACCACCAGCACCGTCAGCGCGGCGAACACGATGCAGAGCAGGATCAGCAGCAAAGCGAGCCGCCAGTTTAGGAACAGCGACAGCGGCAGCAGGATCACCAGTGACACGAAGGCGGCGAGATGCTCGCGAAAGAAACCGAGCCACAGCCACCACATGGCGTCGGTGCCCGACAGCATGATCTTGAGCATCCGGCCCGAGTGAATGGTGCCGTGGAAGCTCATCGGGAGCTGCAGAATGTGTTCGAAATACCGGCTCATCACCACGTGGCGCTGGCGGTGCGAGAGGCGGTCGGCATGCAGCGCGACCAGCGCGCCGCAGACGATGGCGAACAGGCCGAAGGCGACCCAGGCGCCGAGCAGCGTGACGACATCGGTCCAGGCCGGCGCCACATTCCGGTTCTGTGCGCCGGAAAGCGCGTCGACGATACGGCCGAACAGGATGGGTTCCGCAAACTGGGCCGCAGCCAGCGACAGGTTGGCGATCCCTAGAGTCCAGGCGAGGCGGGACTCGTCTCCGAGCATTTCCAGAACGCGCGTGTACAAACGAACAAAATTCATCGTGATATGCTTGTTTTGTAATTGTTTGGGCTGCGTCGCGGTGCGCCGTGTGGTTGGTCCGATGGTGTAGGGGTTTCCCCGGCCCTTTGGCAGTCTTTGGCGAACCTTAACACGATTTGGAAGCGGGTTTTCCAGATAGCCGGCGCTTGCCCGAGCCGGCCAAATTCACCATTTATGTCGAAAGAGGGACCGGTGCGACGTCTTACTTTATTTCCGCATGGTAGAAATGGATTATAAGATGCCCTAGGATTCTAAACGTCGTGCACAGTGTGCGACCCGAATTTGAACCATCGCGGCTGACAAACGCGGATCCTGAGAGCCCCGGGCTGATCGACATGGCGACTGCGCTGCCATCAAGGGCCAACCTGGTATGACCAATATCCCGACCGATTTGCTGCGGACCTTGATAGCCGTGGTCGACCTGCGGAGCTTCACCAAGGCTGCGCAATCGCTCGGTGTGACACAGCCGGCCGTCAGCGCACAGATCAAACGCCTCCAGGGCATGCTCGGCGCCGACCTCCTGGACAAGAGCGCGCCGGGCGTCAGCCTCACGTCGTCGGGCGAGCTCGTGGTCAACTATGCGCGGCGGCTGCTCTCGATCAACGATCAGATCCTGGACATCGCGAGCCCGAAGATCGAGACCAAGACAATCCGGGTCGGTGCGACCGGAGACATCACGGCGGCGGCCGTGGCGGCCGGCATCGGTGCGGTGCGTGCGAGCCAGCCGGATTTGCAGTTCCATCTTTACGTCGCGGGCGCCGACGACCTGCTGCGCGATCTTCGCGAAGGCGAGACCGATCTGGCGATCTGGGCCTCGTCGACCGGGCCATCGCTGGATACGCGCTACTTCTGGACCGAGCCGATGGTCTGGGTCCGGGCGCCGTCGATGGAGATCGAATCGAACCGGCCGGTGCCGCTCGCGTCCTATGGCGAGGATCACCTGTTCGGTCGCATCGGCATCAACGCGCTCAGCCAGGCCAACCGCGGCTACGAGAGAGTTTTCACGTCCTTGAGTCTGGTGGCGCTCGGCAACGTCGTTGCCGCCGGCGCCGCCGTGATGGCTCTGCCGAGGAGCCGCGCCAGCCTGCCGGGCCTCGAGGTGTGGGAGGACGCGCCGCTGCCGAAGCTGCCGGATGTCTTCCTCGGCCTCTATGTGCGCGATGGCGCCGATATGCAGGAGCGCGAGGCAATCGCTGAGGCGATCGTTGCGGCGCTCAATCCGCCGCCCGTGCCGACGAGCCTGAGCCGCGGCCATCGGACGTCGGCGGCTTGATCAATCTCTCAGCTGTCATTCCGGGGCGCCGCGAAGCGGCGAACCCGGAATCCAGACCATGAAAAAGAGTCTTTGCGGAACTGGATTCCGGGTTCGCGCCTATCGGCGCGCCCCGGAATGACCGCGGCAGTAGTGATAACCTAAGTCTGCGCAAATCCTGAGCGCTGGGCCCAGCGGGTCGAGCGCTGCTCCAGGATCGCCATCAGCCAGTACATCACGATGCCTTCGATCGCGAGCGCGACCAGGCCCGCGAAGATCAGCGGCACCTGAAACTGCGCCTGGGCCTGCAGCATCAGGTTGCCGATGCCGCGGTTCGACGCGATGCTTTCCGAGATCACGGAGCCGACGAAGGCCAGCGTGATCGCAATCTTCAGCGAGCCGAAGAAGTAGGGCAGCGTGCGCGGGATGCCGACCTTGCGCATGATGTCGAGCTTGCTCGCGCCAAGCGCCTTCAGCACGTCTTCAAGCTCGGGCTCGATGGTGGCAAGCCCGGTCGCCACGTTCACCACGATCGGAAAGAACGAGATCAGGAACGCGGTCAGCACGGCCGGGATGAAGCCGATGCCGAACCACAGCACCAGGATCGGCACCACGGCGACCTTTGGGATCGCGTTGAAACCGATCATCAGCGGATAAAGCCCGGCATAGATCTGCCGCGACCAGCCGATGACGAGACCGAGCAGAAGCCCGAAACCGACCGCGAGGCCGAAGCCGAGCACGGTGGTCGAGAGCGTGAACAGCGAGTTCCGGTAGATCGGACCCCAGTAGTCGACAAAGGCGTCCGCGACGGCGCTCGGCGGCGGCAGCAGGAACGAGGGAATGCCGAACAGCCGCACTGCGGCTTCCCAGATGATGAACATCGCTGCAGTGTAGAGCCACGGCGCCGCGCGGACCGTCAGCTCGCTTCGCGTCATTGCCGCGCCCGCACGATGTGGCTGCGCAACTCGTGGACGATGTCCTGGAATTCCTGCGTAAAGGTGACGTCGAGCTCACGGGGCCGCGGCAGTTCGATCTTCTTCTCGACGATCACGCGGCCCGGCCGCGCCGACATCACGAACACCCGGTCGGCGAGGAACACCGCCTCGCGCAGGTCATGGGTGACGAGGCACACCGTGATCTTGCGCGTCGCATGCAGGTCGCGGATCACGCACCACAGCTCCTCGCGGGTGAAGGCATCGAGCGCGCCGAACGGCTCGTCGAGCATCAGGAGCTGCGGCTCGTGAATGAGCGCGCGGCACAGCGAGGTGCGCTGCTGCATGCCGCCCGACAGCTCCCATGGGTATTTCTCGCCCTGGTCGCGCAGCCCCACCGAGCTCAGAAGGTTTGTGGCGCGGGCCGCATATTCGGTGCGGCGACGGCGGATTTCGCTCCGGTGCGGCTCGACGATCTCGAGCGGCAGCAGCAGGTTCTCCAGTGTGGTGCGCCAGGGCAGCAGGGTCGGCGCCTGGAACGCCATGCCGGCGATCTTGACCGGCTTGCTCACCGCTTCGCCCGCGACCTTGACGCTGCCCTTGAAGGGAAATTGCAATCCGGTGGCGAGCTTCATCAACGTGGACTTGCCGCAGCCGGACGGGCCGACCACCGCGGCGAACTCGCCCTCCTGGATGTCCAGCGTGAGACCTTCGACAGCGGGAGCGTTGGTCGCCCCGCCGTAGGCGTGGCTGACGCCCTCGAGACTGATGAACCCCGTCAAAGACAAATCCCCCTCGGAAACGTTGGCCCCGTGCCGTTCTAGTTCGCCTTGCGCTCGGCCGCAGGCGGCAGGAACGAGGCGTCGAAGGCGTCGGCGGCCTTCGGCTTGCCGTTCTTGAATTCGTAGGTCAGTGCGATCTGATCGATCGACTTGGCAAGCCGCTCCTCGACGACGGCGCCGTAGCCGTTGGCCTTCACTTCGTCGGTGAGGATGTTGTCCTTGAGCGCCATGCGCAGACGCTCGAGTTCGATCGGTTTCTTGGCGACGTCGTTGCGCTTGATCACCGAGTCGACCGCGGTTGCGGGATCCTTCGCGGTGTCCCTGAGGCCCTTGACGAGCGCGCGCAGGAAGCCTTTGACGGCGTCCGGTTTCTCGGCGGCGAATTTCGGATTCACGATGATGGTGTTGCCGTAGAGATTGACGCCGTAGTCGGCCATCAGCATCACGACGATGTCGTCGGTCGGCACGCCCATCGATTTCAGGTTGATGAAGGACGAGAATGAGAAGCCGGCGATGGCGTCGACCTGGCCGTTCTGCAGCATCGGTTCGCGCACCGGGAAGCCGACCGCTTCGATCTTCACCTTCGAGGCGTCGATCTCGTTGGCTTGCGTGAAGATCTTCCACTGCGCATAGGCGCCATCCTGCGGCGGGGCGCCGAGCACATGGCCTTCCAGGTCTTTCGGCTTGGACACGCCGCGGCTTTTCCGTCCGATGATCGAGAAGGCCGGCTTGTTGTAGACCATGAACACCGGCTTCACGGCGTTCGACGGGTTGGCGTCCCGGAACTTGATCAGCGAATTGATGTCGGCGAAGCCCATGTCGTAGGTGCCCGACGCGACGCGGTTGATCGGCTCGATCGACCCGGCTGACGTGTCGATCGTCACGTCCAGGCCTTCGGCCTTGAAGTAGCCCTTGTCGATGGCGACCAGGAACGGGGCCGAAGGCCCTTCGAACTTGAAGTCCAACGAGAACTTGATCGGGGTTTCCGCGCTGGCGGGTGCCGCGATCACCATGGCCGCAAGCGCCGCGGCGAGCATCAAGCCGGCTTCCCGGCGGCGGAACTTGCGGAACACATCCATGTCGCTACCCCTGAACGGTCGTTTGGCTCAATCCCGAAGGCCGGTCGATGGGCCGGCCCGTCGCGATCCTTGCTCAATTGCCGCACAGCAAAGAACATGCCGCTTGAAAGAGCAAGATCGCACCCTGTCCCAGGTCGCAAGGCGGCGTTTCTGCACATGAGATTGTCACGCTGCCGTCGTGACAGGCAGTCGGCGGCGGCCCGTGCTGCTAAAATGAAACCCGCGGCGCAGCCGGTCGCGTCGCCGCGCTGAGGGAATGACAGACCATGTCCGACAAGCCGGGTGGCCGCTCCGAACCTCCGGCCTTTGCCGCGCCCTACGCTCCGCCAGACCGGGATTTGGCACGGCGCCTCTTGGCCGCAGCATTCCGCGATGACGGCGCCGAAGCTCGCATCGACGCTCGCGCGCGAAGCCTGATCGAGGCGATCCGGGACCACGCCGGCGGGCTCGGCGGTATCGAGGACTTTCTCCACGCCTATTCGCTCTCGACCAAGGAGGGCCTCGCTCTGATGGTGCTGGCCGAGGCGCTGCTGCGCATCCCCGACGGCGCCACGGCCGACGCCCTGATCGAGGACAAGCTCGCGGCCGGCGACTGGTCGGAGCCTGACACCTCGGGCACCCTCCTGGTGTCGGCCTCGGCCTGGACGCTCGGCGTCACGGCGCGGGTGATCCAGCCTGGCGAGACGCCGGAAAACATCGTCGACAGCCTGCTCAAGCGCCTGGGCGTGCCGACGGTGCGCCTCGCCACCCGGCAGGCGATGCGGCTCCTCGGCTCGCACTTCGTGCTGGGCCAGACCATCGAGGAGGCGCTGTCGCGCGCCGGCTCGCATCGCGAATTCCGCTATTCGTTCGACATGCTGGGCGAGGGCGCGCGCACCGGAGCCGACGCGGCGCGCTATTTCGAGGCCTATGCGGATGCGATCGCCGCAATCGGCGCGCGGGCCGGCAACGCCAGGCTGCCGGCACGGCCGGGCATCTCGGTGAAGCTCTCGGCGCTGCATCCGCGCTACGAGGCGGTGTCACGCGAGCGGGTGATGAAGGAGCTCGTGCCGCGCGCGCTTGAACTGGCGCGGTTGGCCAAGCGCCATGATCTCAACTTCACGATCGACGCCGAGGAGGCCGACCGGCTGGAATTGTCGCTCGACGTGGTCGGTAAGGTGCTCGCCGATCCATCGCTGGCCGGCTGGGACGGCTTCGGGCTCGCAGTGCAGGCCTATCAGAAGCGCGCCGGCGCGGCGATCTCCTGGCTCGACAACGCGGCGCATGCGCTCGGCCGGCGGCTGATGGTGCGGCTGGTGAAGGGCGCCTATTGGGACACCGAGGTGAAGCGCGCACAGGAACGTGGGCTCGCGGACTATCCGGTGTTCACCCGCAAGGCCATGACGGACCTGTCCTACATGGCGTGCCTGCGGCAACTGCTTGCGGCGCGGCCCAGGCTCTATCCGCAGTTCGCGACCCACAACGCGCTGACGGTAGCGAGTGTGATCGAGGAGGCGGGCGGCGTCGAGGGCTACGAGTTCCAGCGCCTGCACGGCATGGGCGAGGTGCTCTACGAGAAGCTGCTGGAAGATTTGCCCGACGCCGCCTGCCGGGTCTATGCGCCGGTCGGCAGCCATCGCGATCTGTTGGCCTATTTGGTGCGGCGGCTGCTGGAGAACGGCGCCAACTCATCCTTCGTCGCGGTGGCGGCCGATCCGAAGGTGCCGGTCGAGGACATCCTGAAGCGCCCGCAGGCCTGGATCATGGGCCCGGAGCAGGCGCGGCATCCGCACATTCCGTTGCCGCGCGATCTCTATCGGCCGGCCCGGCTCAATTCGTCCGGTGTCGAATTCGGCGACCGCGCCGCGCTTGCGGCGCTGCAGGGTGAAATCGTTGCCGCCGTGCCGAAGGACGCCAAGGCCGCACCATTGATCGACGGCAAAGCCGCGCCTGGGACGATGCGGCAGGTTTTGTCGCCGATCGATGGCGCGGTCGTCGGGCAAGTGACCGAGGCTGATGCCGCGACCGCCGCAAAAGCGATGGCCGCGGCGCATGCGGGCCTCGCGGCCTGGAATGCCACGCCGGTGGAGCACCGCGCCGACGTCCTGGAACGGGCGGGCGAACTTCTTGAAGCCTCGCGCGGCCGGCTGATCGCGCTGATGCAGGCCGAAGGCGGCAAGACGCTCGACGATGCCCTGTCGGAACTTCGCGAGGCGGTGGACTACTGTCGCTACTACGCCGCTCAGGCGCGGCAGACGCTCGTGCCGCATGCGATGCCCGGGCCGACCGGCGAGTCGAACGAACTGCGTCATCGTGGCCGCGGCGTGTTCGTCTGCATCAGTCCGTGGAATTTCCCGCTGGCGATTTTCCTGGGTCAGGTGACCGCGGCGCTCGCCGCCGGCAATGCGGTGGTGGCGAAGCCCGCTGAGCAGACGCCGCTCGTTGCCGCGGAGGCGATACGCATCCTTCATCAGGCCGGCGTGCCCGTCAGCGCGCTGCAGTTCGTGCCGGGTTATGGCGACGTGGGTGCGGCGCTGACCGCCGACCTGCGCGTCGCCGGCGTTGCGTTCACCGGCTCCACCGAAGTGGGCCGCATCATCAACCGTGCGCTCGCCAAGAAAGACGGCCCGATCGTGCCGTTGATCGCGGAGACCGGCGGCATCAATGCCATGATCGTCGATGCGACGGCGCTCCCCGAGCAAGTCACCGACGATGTGGTGATGTCGGCGTTCCGCTCGGCCGGGCAGCGCTGCTCGGCGCTGCGGTTGCTCTGCGTGCAGGAAGACGTCGCCGATCGAATCGTCGAGATGATCGCGGGCGCGGCGAGAGAGCTGGCGCTTGGCGATCCGCGCGATCCGGCGACGCATGTCGGCCCGGTGATCGACGAGGACGCCAAGCAGAAGCTCGATGGCTGGCTCAAGGCGATGGCGGCGCAAAAGCGCGTGATCTTCCGGTGGGACGAAAGTCGCGCGCTGCCGGCGCGCGGCCTGTTTGTGCCGCCATCGATGATCCGGCTCGACCGCGCGAGCGACCTCAAAGAAGAAGTATTCGGCCCGATCCTGCATGTGGTGCGCTGGCGCGCCGACCGGCTCGACCAACTGCTCGACGACATCGCCGGCAACGGCACGGGACTGACGCTTGGCGTGCACTCGCGCATCGACTCCGTCGCCGACAAGATCATCGCGCGGCTTGCCAACGGCAACGTGTACATCAATCGCAGCATCATCGGCGCCGTGGTCGGCACCCAGCCGTTCGGCGGCACTGGCTTGTCGGGCACCGGCCCGAAAGCAGGCGGCCCCAACTATGTGCGGCGTTTTGCCACCGAGCAGACCGTGACGGTCAACACCGCGGCTGCAGGCGGTAACGCGACGTTGCTCAGCGAAAACGAGCAGTGACAGCGGCTTGTTTGCTGCGGCGAAACGCACGTTCACGCGCGCGTGTGCGAAGCTGAACAGCCGTTGATCTACATTACAAAAACATCACCGGCTGCAGCTCTTTGTTCGCAGAACCAGATGCCTATTTGCACTGTTGATGCTCCGACCTCGGTCGAGGGCTACACGAACGAAAGGGCGAAGCCATGTTGAACATTCGTAATCGCGCCATTGCTGCCGTCACGGCGGCTGCGATTGCGCTCACCACTGCGGCGGTCACGCCGGCCTCTGCGGCTCCGCGTCACTACTACGGGCGCGGCAACGCCGCGGCCGCGAGCGTCATGCTCGGCATCATCGGCGCGGTCGGCGCCTACGCCGCGGCGCGCGAGTACCGGAAGGCCCAGGAGTACCGATACTACAACGCTCCCTATGGCTACGGTGGCTATGGCGGCCCGTATCGCTATTACGGCTACTGAACTCGTCGGCAAGATCACCGCCGAAGTGGTCACGACGTGAACTTGCAAGGCGCCGCCAGTCGCGGCGCCTTTTTCTTACTTCGTTAAGGTTCGCTATTAACCGACAAGTGAGGCGTGTCGGTGTATGTAGAATCATCATGAGCGATTCGCTTGGGCGGTTGTTCGATCAAGTCGTGGCGGCGAAGGGAGCCGATCCCTCCGTGTCGCGCACCGCAAAGCTGCTGCGGGCCGGCCGCGCCAAGATGGCTAAGAAGCTCGCCGAGGAAGCCATCGAGGTCGTCATCGACGCCATGGCCGATGAGCGCGAGGCGGTGGTCCGCGAAAGCGCCGATCTGCTCTACAATCTCGTGGTGCTGTGGTCCGAACTCGGCGTCGCGCCGCAGGACGTCTGGAACGAGATGGACCGCCGCGAGCGGCTGTTCGGGCTCGCCGAGAAGCTGCCGAAGAAGATCAAGACCAAGCTGCCCGAGCCCGCTGCGCGGCGTAAGGTCGTGATGCTGGCGAGCCGCCGGGTCCCCAAGCGGCGTTGAACGCCGCCAAGCGCCCAAGCGGCGCTGAGGCCACCTCCGGTCTCGTGGACAAACCCTGTCCCGGCCGGTAAGCAAGCCCGCCATGTTGAAACGACTGTATGACTGGACGCTGTCGCTGGCAGCCCGCAAGAGCGCCGAGTGGTGGCTCGGCATCATTTCGTTCGTCGAAAGCTCCGTCTTTCTCGTCCCGGCCGAGGCTTTGCTTGTGCCGATGGGATTGGCCAAGCCGGAACGCGCCTATCGATACGCGCTGATCGCGACCGTGGGGTCGGTGCTGGGCGGCATCGCCGGCTGGCTGCTCGGCTATTACGCCTATGAGCTGATCGCCCGTCCGGTGCTCGAATTCTACGGCAGCCTCGACAAGTTCGAGATGCTGCGGTCGTCGTCCAGCCGCGACGCCATCCTGCTGATGCTGATCACCTCCGGCGCTGCCCATCTGCCGCCGATGAAGGTGGTGACCATCCTGTCCGGCGCCGCCACCGTGAATATCTGGTTGTTTATCGCGTCGGCGATCGTGGCGCGCGGCGGCAAGTTCTTCGTCATTGCGTGGCTGCTGCGGCGTTACGGCGAGCCGATCAAGCACTTCATCGAAAAGCGCCTGGGCCTTGTGGCGCTGGCCGTGGTGCTGGCTCTGGTGGCCGTCTACCTCGCGCTCAAGATGCTGATCCATTCCGGCACCTGACGGCTTCAGGACCGCGGTCCTTGGAACCGCTGCGGATTCGGGACAGCGCCTCCGTATCTGGCTACTTTGGCCGGCTCATTCGCCGGTGTCATGTGCATTCTGACGCACTGCGGTACCTCAATTTTGCCATCGCGGTCCGCCATTCGCGGGCTACACTCCAGTGTCGTATGATCGTGACAAAATAGGTGCAGGGCTGGCCCCGGTCGGCTGGTTTAAATCGGATGCGCAGGCTGAACACCGAGAGTCGGATGCAGGGATGGCGTTGGGCCGTCGTGGCGGCGGTCGCCGTCCTGTCTGTGCCGGCAGCGGTTGCGCAGGAGGCGGCGCCGCAGCAGCCTCCGGTCCGCAAGGGCAACCCCGGCTTAATCGAGTCGGTCGGACGCTTCTTCGATCAGAGCGCCACGAACTTTCGCGATTCTTTAGAAGGCGCGAAGCGCCGGATGGACGACCTCAGCGACGAGGCCGCGGCCAACTCCCGTGATATCAACGAGAAGGCGGCGGCGGTCGGCAAGGGCGCGGCAGAGGCGACCAAGGATGCGGTCGACGCCGTGACGTATCTGCCGAAGTCGAAAGTCATGAGCGGCCGCGAGCGCTGTGCCACCGCCCCGAACGGCGCGCCCGACTGTGTCGCCGCCGCAGAGCAGCTTTGCCGCAAGCAGGGCTTCAACACCGGCAAGAGCATGGACTTCACCTCGGCCGAGGAATGTCCGGCCAAGGCCCTTCTCAACGGCCAGCAAGGCGCTCAGGAGTGCTACACGGTGACCTTCATCAGCCGGGCCATGTGCCAATAGGCGTGTCCGGCTGCTGCATCGCGATCATCAGGCCGCGACGGCGGTGATCGGCTTGACCTTGTAGCCGTAGACCTTGTCGAGCCCGAGCTCCTGCACGATGCGCACGCCCTTGGCGAGCGCATCGCCTTCCAGGTTGGTCAGCGGTTTGCGCAGATCGCCGGCCGGCATGCCGAGCGCCTTCATCAGCGACTTCACCGCGACCGGATTGATGGCCGAATAGGTGTAGTGCAGGAGCGGCAGCAGCCCGAGATAGGCTTGCTTGAAGCCTTCGGCCTCCGCGTAGCTCGTCCACGGCTTCGAGATGGTGGCGAGCTCGGCGGGCGCGATGTTGCCGGTCATGTTGGCGGTGCCGTGACCGCCGAGACTCATGGTCGGCACCACGAGGCCAAGATTGGGGCTGTCGCAGCACATCACCGAGACGTTGGGCCTGGCGGCCAAGACCTGCGCGACCTGGCCGACGCGGCCGGTCGATTCCTTGTGCACCACATAGTTCGGATGCTTGAAGATGCGGATCAGGTGATCCCAGTGCAGGTCGCTCTTCACCCGCGGCGGATTGTTGTAGATGCCGAGCGGCAGGTCGGTGGCGTCGGCGATGTCGAGGAAAAATTGCTCGATGTCGGCCTCCGGCGCGCAGATGTAGGCGGGCGCCGCGAGGATCGCGCCGTCGGCGCCGTTGTCTTTCGCGAATTTGACACTGGCGATGGTCGAGTCGGTGTTATTGCCGGTGCAGCCGAAGAAGATCGGCATCTTGGCCGTCTTCATCTTCGCGCATTCGACGATGATCTGCTTTTTCTCCTCCGGCGACAGCATCGAGGTTTCGCCGGTCGAGCCCATGATCAGCACCGCCGAGGTGCCGTGGGTCTCATGGAATTTCAGAAGCGTGCGGAAAGCTGCGAAATCGACCGAGCCGTCCTTGTTGAACGGCGTGATCAGGGCCACGAACGAACCGGTCAGCTTCTTGCTCGACACTTGAAGTCTCCGTCACTGATGGGTTTGACCCATTGTAGCGGAGACGTGGCCTGTCTGCCCGGGAAAAAATGGGCATGTCATGCCGCCTCGGAAGGCGCGGCAGGTCATACGGCAGGGAAGGGGTGGTCAGTGCCGCTTGATCTCGGTGCCGCGCACCACGACGATCTGCGTGCGGGCGCCGCTGATGCCGAAATCGTCGTCATTGATCAGCAAAAGCGCGCCGTCGCTGAGCAGGGTCATGCCCTCGGTCTTGCCGACGATCTCATTGTGATCGGCGGTGTCGAAGCGCAGCGTCTTCTTCACCGGCGTGATCTTCGCGGCCGCGACGTCGGTCTGCTCCAGGCTCGGCTTGGTCGCGATGTCGTCCCAGGGCGTGCCTGAGATGTTGGTCGCGCCCGCCAGCTCGACCTCATAAAGCTTGGTGGTTCCCTCGGTGCGTTCGAGAATGACCAGACGGTCGACGCCGATCGCCATCATCTCGCTGATCCGCGGATCGCTGGGCTTGTTCGAGGGATCGCGCCGGAAGGTCGATGGATCGTCCATGCTGTAGACGTACTCGCCCAGCACCTTCATGGTCTTGCGGTTGAACTTGATGATGCGGGTGTTGCGCGCCTGCTGGAACGTCGCGGTGTCCGGGTTGGCCAGCGGGCTCTGCATGGTCAGATAAAGAAAGCGCTCGTCGGGCGAGACGCCGATCGCCTCGATGCCGCGGTTCGATTGGCGCTTGGCGAGGATCGCGGGCAGCGAGCCCACAGTCTTGTAGGGCGCTGCGGCGAACTCGCCCTCGGTGCCCTTCGGCACATGGCGTTCGATCAGCTTGCCGTCTGCGGCGAAATGCGCGAGCGACGGCGCATTCTCATCGCCGACCCAGAACGTGCCGTCGTTGAGCCGCACCAGGGATTCGGCGTCGATGCCACGCAGGTCCTGCTGCAGCGTCTTGCCCTTGCCGTCGAGCGGCGTCTCGGTGGTCGCGGTCTTGGTCGGGTTCGGCATGCCGTTCAGCGGCCGGCCGTCTCGGTCCTTCAGCTTGATCACGTCGGTGACCTGGAAGGTGCCGTCGTCGAGCAGCATCACGCGGTAGATCGACGGCGCGTAGGACGGCGTCGGGTAGACGCGGCTGCCTTTGATCTCGCGGCAGCCGAGTTCGACGCCGGTGAACTCCTTTATGTCGCTGCAGGCGATGTTCGGACCGCGGTCGCCGAGCGTCCAGATCACGTTCGGCGGGTCCTTGGGATGGTGGAAGGCAGCACTGCCGATGCCGACCGACAGATTGAGCGTCTTGCCGCCTTCGAAGGGGAAGACGCCGAGCCGGAGCAGCGTGTCGTCGCTGCTGTAGGTGCGCACGGTGACGTTGGACTCCGCGGCCGCTGCGCCGGCTGCGATCGCAATCCCCACCAATGCCGCTGAAGTCCGGACAAAAAAGCCCATCATCATCCCCGCCGTTAAAAAGCCCCGGCCGCAATCAATCGCTTTGGTATGACAGTTCCGTGACGAGGCGGGAAGGCAGGGGGACTGGCGTCAGGGCGCCGGATCGAGGCCCTTGGCCTTGTAGACCGCCATCGCTTCGGGCGACGCGAGATGGCGGAGCAGCGCCCGGCCAGCCTCGGGCTCCTTGGCGCGCGTGCTGAGCCCCGCGCTGAACACCAGGAAGTTGTTGATTTCGGGCGGAAGCAATCCGAGCCATTCGATGTTCGGGCTGCCAAGGAGCGGGGGCAAGCCTGACACCACAAAATCGACCTCGCCGTTGGACAGCATCTTGGCCGAGGCGCCCGGCCCGCCAGACTTGATCTTGGGCCTGACCTGATCGGCGATGCCAAGCCGTTCGACGAGGGAGTCCACATAGCGGCCACTCGAGCCTTCGCCGGAGGTGGCGAAGGACTTGGCGTCCAGCAGCATCTTCTTGAATTTCTCGACGGTGCTGAAGTCCGGCTTCGGCGAGCCCGTGTGGATCGCGACGCCGATGCCGATCTGGCCGAGCACGGTGCGCGACGATGGATCGAGGAGGCCTTTCTTGATCAGCGCTTCGACATCGTAGGAGAGCACGATCACGTCGAACGGCTCACCCGCCTCGACCTTGGCGACGAGCTGCGGCGGCAGCGCCGAGGTGGTGATGAGCTTGTGACCGGTCGTGCGCTCGAACTGCGGCGCCAGCAGATCGAACATCGGCCGCGCCGCGCCGGTGACGAAGGCCCGGATTTCGGCGGCCTGAGCCATGTTCGTCACTCCAAACAATCCAATTCCAAACGCCAGAACACCCAACCTTCCAAGCATTGCTCCCTCCGATCCGGCGGACGGGTCCGCCGGTTTCGGAGAGAGCCTAGCATGTGCGTGGATGGGAAAAGCCGCGAATGCGGCTCAGGTCCTGGTGCGCTTCTTCTTCGACTTGGCTTTGCCCGTCGACTTGCCCGTTGATTTGGAGCCCGCAGGCTCCAGCGCGCTCGAGCACGACGGGCTGAGCTGCCGCCGCTTTTGCTTCAGGCAGACGACGATGCGATCGGCATCCGGCACGAACTCACTGCACAGCCGCATTACGTCCGGTGTGCAGCGGTCGGCGGCGTCCGGCGCTTGCGCCGAAGCCGGGGCCGCCGCGAACAACAGGGCCAGACCTGCGGCCGCGGCGATAACACCGGACCGATTCCATGTCGCATGTTTCATGTCGAAGCTTTGCCCTTTTAGTATTTCGCCGAGATCGGAAGCTCTTCAGCCGGGAATAGGCTGATGACGGTGTGGCCCTTGTCGGTGACGACGACCTCTTCTTCGATACGTGCCGCCGAGTAGCCGTCCGTCGCCGGGCAATAGGTTTCCAGCGCGAACACCATACCTTCCTTGATAATCGTCGGATGGTCCAGCGAAACCACGCGGCTGATGATCGGCCGCTCATGCAGCGCGAGACCGAGACCGTGGCCGAACTGCAGCCCGAACGCCGACAGCTCGTTCGGGAACCCGAACTTGTCGGCGGTCGGCCAAACCTTCGCGATCGTGTCGGTCGACACACCCGGCTTGATCAGCTCGATCGCGCGGTCGAGCCACTCGCGGCACTGCTTGTAGGCGTCGCGCTGCGCGTCGGTGGCGCGGCCGACGTTGAAGGTCCGATAATAGCAGGTGCGATAGCCCATGAAGGACTGCAGGATGTCGAAGAATGCCTGATCGCCCGGGCGGATCATGCGGTCGGTGAAGTTGTGCGGATGCGGATTGCAGCGCTCGCCGGAGATCGCGTTGATCGCCTCCACGTCATCGGAGCCGTGGGTGTAGAGGAACTTGTTCACCTCGGCGACGATGTCGTTCTCGCGCACGCCGGGCTTCAGCTTTTCGTGGATCAGGTGATAGGCGCCGTCGACCATGGCGGCGGCGCGGTTGAGCAGCGCGATCTCGTCGGCTGATTTGACCTCGCGCGCCTCGAGCATCACCTGTTGGCCGTCCTTGACCTTGAGGCCGGCCTTCTCCAGTTCGAACATCATCGGCGGCTCGATGATATCGACGCCGATCGGCATCTTGGCGAGGCCCAGATCGCGCAGGATCGAGGCCATCTCCTCGGCGTGGTGCTTCATCAGCCCGAACGACGGATCGACGGTGCCGCGCAGGCCGACGAGACCGGCCCTGCAATTCTCCGGGTTGAGCCACGGCGAGTAGAGCTTGTGGTGAACGGCGGCCGAGCCGAAGTCCCAGATGATCGGCTCGCCGCCGCGCGGCAGCAGCACCCAGCGCGAGAGCTTGTCGCGCTCCCACTCGCCGATCTTGGTCGAGGTGAGATAGCGGATGTTGTTGACGTCGAAGCAGAGCAGCGCGCCGAGATCGGAGGCTTCCAGCGCAGCCTGCGCGCGGGCGAGGCGGTAGCGCTGCAGGCGGCGGTAATCGACGCGCTCTTCGAAGTCGACGCCCATGGTGCCGAGCACCGGCAGGTGGCGGCCCCAGTTGTAGCGCGGGTTGATGTCCTCGGCGGTGATCCGGCGCGGTTCGCGCTTGGTGATGTCGTCCATGGGGGGCTCCTCGTGATTTCTTGATGGCCGGCGGTCCGGCGCCATAAAGCAATTATAGCGCGGGGTGCCAAGTCAGTGCAGCCGCAATCGCCGCAGCGCGACCCCTTCAATTCGCAGTGATTGTCAGGTTTCCGCGCCCGCGATGCGGGCCAGTCGAGGTCCGGCTATGGGGGCGCGACGCAGTCATGACGCGAACCGCTAGCTTGCCCGCAATCCGGCCAGAAGCTTCTCCACGTCGGCGCGGATTTTCGGGCCGTGGGTGCGCATCTCGGTGAATTCGGCCTCGGAAATCAGGTCGTGCAGCCCGCGCCGGAAACTCGGCCATTCCTGCACCTGTGCCCACCAGGCGTTGATGCGCGGGCGGTCCGCGGTCCAGGCTTCGAGCAGGCCCAAATAGGCGAGGCGGGCCACGAACGGCATCAGGTTGATGTCGGCCAGCGTCGGCTGCGCGCCGAGGAGCCACGGCCCGCGCTCCGCCAGAGTCGGCTCCATCAGCTTGAAGGCACGCTCATAGGCCGCGATCGCATGCAGCACGAACGGCGAATAGACGCCGTGCTCGTAGGTCGATTTGAAGCGGTCGGTGCGGCGCGGATCGCCGACGTTCCTGAACCGCTTCTCGCGGAGCTCGGGGCTCATGCTTTTCATGCGCTCGCGAAACATCGCCGAGAAGCTCAGTTCGGTGACGCCGTCGAATAATCCCTCGTCGACGAACTTGCTCCACAGCCGCATGCGGGCGCGCTCCGCCGCACTCTTTGGCATCAGCGGCGGGTCGGGGAATGTCTCGTCGATGTATTCGCAGATCAGTGTCGACTCGATCACCGGCGTGCCGTCGTGCACCAGCGTCGGCACCACACCTTTCGGGTTGAGCTTGAGATATTCCGGGTCGTATTGCTCGGTCTTGAACAGGTCGACCCGCCGCGCCTCCCAGGTGAGACCCTTCTCGACCAACGTGATGCGCACCTTCTGGCAGCAGACCGAATTGCCGAAGTCGTAGAGCATGAGCATGCGGGACGTCCGAATTTGCTTTTGGGCGTGGCACGTTAGTGAAAAAGCCGCCTTCCGTCACCGTTGAACCTCGGGACGCCTGGCCGCGACCAAAGACGAGGCTTCACGAGCTTTTTTCAGCCGTCTGTTGTGGAAAATTGCCATGCGAAACGTCTTGCCGTTGCTCACCGCAGCGCTGCTCGCGGGATTGTCCGCGTCCGCCGTCCACGCGCAGTCGAGCGTCAACACCGAGATCTGTGCCGCGGGCGACGCGAGCGCCTATTCGGCCGAACAGCGCATCGCGGCCTGCACGGCGCTGGTCGAGACGCTGAAGGATCAGCCGAAGGAATTGGCCGACGTGTTGGTGAGTCGCGGCGCGGTCTACTACTATGTCAACAAGATGCAGGCGGCCTTCGCCGATCTCGATCGCGCTATCGCGCTCGATCCCACGAATGCGCGGGCCTTCCGCGAGCGCGCGAACTCTTACCGCACGGTGGGACGGATCGACCGCGCGCTCGCCGACGCCAACAAGGCCGTCAATCTCGCTCCGGAGGACGCCGAGGCGTTCGACAACCGCGGCAACGTGTTCATCAACAACCAGCAATACGACCGCGCCATCGCCGATTACGACGAAGCCATCCGGCTCAATCCGAACTACGCCCAGGCCTGGCGCGACCGCGGCGCGGCTTACTATTTCAAAGAGGACTACACGACCGCGATCAAGAATTTCGACGAGTCGATCCGCCTCGATCCGAAAAGCGACCAGGCTTTCACCAACCGCGGCTCGGCCTACAAGAAGATGGGCCGCACCGAACAGGCACTGGCCGACGAGAGCGAAGCGATCAAGCTCGATCCCAACGTGCCGGAATATTTCGACAACCGCGGGCTGACGTACGCGGAGAACGGCGACTACGACCGCGCGATCGCCGACTACAATGAAGCGATCCGGATCACGCCGAAGGCCAACTTCCTGACCAACCGCGGCGACGCCTACAACGAAAAGGGCGACTACGATCGCGCCATTGCCGACTACGACCGCGCGATTGCGCTCAATCCGCGATTCTCGCTTGCCTGGAACAACCGCGGCGCCGCGTACAAGGGCAAGGGCGACCTGGATCGCGCCATCGAGAACTACGAGCAGGCGCTGCACATCGATCCGAAAATGGACACTGCGGCCGAAAATCTCGCCGCCGTGCGCGTGGAGCGCGACCGCCGCGCCATGCTGCCCGAGCGCCGGACGCCGTCGTTCGAATGCCATGGCGCCAGGCGCGCGGTAGAGAAGGCGATCTGCTCAGACCCGGAGCTGTCGCGGCTCGACCGGCAGATCGACGAAGCCTACAAGGCCGCGCTGAAGCGGAGCCCGCGGAAGGATATCGGCGCCGTCCGCGCCGAGCAGCGCGAGTTCCTGACCACCCGCAACAAGTCATTCGGCCGGGTGGACTACAATCTCAAGCACGACATGGAGGAACGCCTCCATTGCGGATTGTACGCAGCTAACTAACAATCAGATCGCAGCCACCACACGCCGCAGCGCGGAGCGAAGCTCCGCCGCCTCAGGCACGCCATAAGCCAGCTCGAATTCCTTCTGCGCCTCGCGCCACTGCGCCGCCGCAGCTTTCACTTTGGTGACGCCCGCGGCGGTCAGCTTCAACCGGCGCACGCGTCCGTCCTCGCCGGCCTCGATGGTCAGGAGCTTGTCACGCTCCAGCGGCCGCACCGCGCGGCCGAGTGTGGTGCGGTCCATCACCATGGCTTTGGCCAGTTCGTTGATCGACAGCGGGCCCATCCGATTGAGCTTCGACAGGATCGAATACTGCGTGCCCTTCAGCCCCACGACAGCAAGGTGGCTGTCATAGATCTGGCTGACATGGCGCGCCGCCTGGCGGAGCGCCAGGCAGTTGCAATCGGCCGGTTCCAGCGACGGGGATGTTTGCTTTTGCATGGCTCGTATTCCCGGGTTTGGGCGTCACAGATCGGTGAGGCCCTTGGCAATAGGTGCATATGCGCATATCAAAGGTCAAGGAAAAGGTGCATATGCGCCTATTGATTTTGCAGGGGATTTTCATGGACCCGCGCACCCGAATGCTACTGGAGGCCCCGGTCGGCCCGACCATCCTGCGGCTGGCATTGCCGAACGTGGTCGTGATGGTGGTGCAGGCCTCGATCGGACTGATCGAGACCTATTTCGTCGCCAAGCTGGGCCTCGATGCGCTGGCCGGTATGGCGCTGGTGTTCCCGCTGTTCATGCTGCTGCAGATGGTCTCGGCCGGCGCCATGGGCGGCGGCATCCTGTCGGCGGTGGCCCGTGCGCTCGGCGGCGGCAACCGCGAGCGCGCCAATGAGCTCGTCTGGTCCGCGGTCGTGATCACCATCGGCTTTGGCGCGGTGACCACGGTTTTGGCGTTGTTGTTCGGACCGAAGCTCTACGCGCTGATGGGGGGCCGCGACGGTTCGCTCGCCGCGGCTGCGACCTATTCGGCGCTGGTGTTCTCTGGCGCGATTCCGCTCTGGCTGTTCAATTCGTTCGCCGCGATCATCCGCGGCACCGGAAACATGTTCTTTCCGGCGGTGGTGATCACCGTGGGGGCGCTCTTCCTGATTCCGGTGTCGCCGCTGTTGATCTTCGGGATAGGCCCATTCCCGCACCTCGGTGTCGCTGGCGGTGCCACGGCCGTGCTGCTGTATTACGTCGTCGGTGCCTTCATCTTTGCCTGGTACATCTGGTCGGGCCGCAGTGTGTTGAAGCCCGCGCTTGTGCCGCCGAAACTTGTCTGGGCGCCGATGCGCGACGTCCTCCGCGTCGGCTTGACCTCATCGATCGTCAGCCTTTCGACCAACGTCACCATCGCGACCGCGACCGGCCTCGCCGGACTTGTTGGACCGGCGGCGGTGGCTGGCTACGGCACAGGCGCCAGGCTCGAATATCTTCTGGTGCCGCTTGTGTTCGGGCTCGGCGCGCCGGTTGCCGCCATGGTCGGCACCGCGATTGGTGCTGGTCGTCGTGATCGCGCGCTCAAGGTGGCTTGGACCGGTGCGGCGATGGCCGCAGGCATCACCGAGGTCATCGGGCTTGCCGCGGCGATCTTTCCGGTGGCGTGGCTGTCGCTGTTCGGCAACGAGCCGACCATGCTCGGTGTGGGGACCTCCTACCTGCACATCGTCGGACCGCTCTACGGTTTCTTTGGCGGTGGTCTTCTGCTGTACTTCGCCTCGCAGGGCGCCGGCCATGTTGGCTGGGCCATGATCATTGCCGTGCTGCGGGTGATCATCGCCGCCGGCGGCGGGTGGCTTGTGGTCGCCAAATTCGATGGCAGCACCGGACTGTTCGTGGTGCTTGCCGGGGCCATGGTCGTGTTCGGCGTGGCCAATGCGGCGGCGGTGGCCGGAGGTGTGTGGTTCAAGGAGCAGAAGCCCAAGGCCGTGCCGTCGCCGCAGCCGGCATGAACGTCAGGAGATTTCGATGTCGACCGACACCTTGGTACGCACCCGGCTCTATCTCGAGGACTTGCAGCCCGGAATGATCCATCGCTCCGAGGGCGAGCCGGTGACGATGGATGCCGAGAGCATCAAGGCGTTCGCGCGGCAGTTCGATCCGCAACCGTTTCATCTCGACGAGGGAACCGCGGCCAAGACTTTTTTCAAAGGCCTTGCGGCGAGCGGCTGGCACACCGCGGCCGTGACGATGAGGCTTTTGGTCGAAGGCGGGCTGCCGCTCGCCGGTGGCATCATCGGCGCGGGTGTCGAGGAGGTGCGTTGGCCGCGGCCGGTGCGGCCGGGCGACCGGCTGCGGGTGGAAAGCGAGGTTCTGGAGGTGCGGCCGTCGCGCTCGCGGCCGGAGCAGGGGATCGCCAAGGTTCGCACCACGACGCTGAACCAGAACGGCGAGCCGGTTCAGATCATGACGTCGAATCTCGTGGTGCAGCGGCGGTCAGTGTAAAGATTCTAATTTTGATGTTGCATCGCAATAGAAAAGGTGCTGCACTGCAATTATTCCATGTCGGTGTGATGACAAATGGCGATGGCCAAACGTCTCAGAAATCAAGCCGCACGCTGCGCCGCCCTGGCGAAACAGACTCACGACGAAGAAGCCCGCCAGCGCTATATCCGGTTGGAGCAGACGTATCTGCAGATGGCCCTGGCCGAGGAACAGGCCTCGGCAGCAAAGGGCAGCAATCCCGCCGCGGCCTGAAACATCTGCTCACTCAAGCTTGATGTTCGCGGCCTTAACGACCTTCGTCCATTTCTCGATATCGGCCTTGATGAACGCCTCGGACTCCGCGGGCGTCATCGACATCGTCTGGGTGTCCTGCTTCTCCCAATAGGCCTGCACCTCGGGCTTGGCGACAATCGCCCTGATCGCTTCGTTGAGCCGATCGACGATCGGCTTCGGCGTCCCGGTCGGCGCCATGATGCCGAACCAGCCGGTGTGCTCGTAGCCGGGCACGGTCTCGGCGACTGTCGGCACGTCCGGCAAGGCCTTGGAGCGCGTCTTACCGGTGACGCCGAGCGCGCGGACCTGTCCAGCCAGCACGTTCGGAGCGACCGATGGCACCTCGTCGAACATCATGTCGACGTGGCCGCCGATGATGTCGTTGCGGGCGCCGGTCGAGCCTTTGTAGGCAACGTGCAGGATGTCGGTGCCGGTCAGGAGCTTGAACAGCTCACCGCCCAGATGCTTGTTCGAGCCTGGGCCGGACGAGGCAAACGTGAGCTTGCCGGGCTGGGCCTTGGCGAGTGCGATCAGCTCCGCCACGGTCTTGGCCGGCACCTTGGGGCTCACGACCAGAACGGCGTCCGTGGAGCAGCACATCGCCACCGTGACGAAGTCGCGCATCAACTGGTAGGGCTTGTTGTGGGCGAGGATTTCGAGATTGACGTGCGGCGAGGCTACCGCCAGGAGCGTGTAGCCATCCGGCGCCGCCTTGGCGGCTTCGCCGGTGCCGATGATGCCGGAGGCACCCGGACGATTCTCGATCACGAACGACTGCTTGAACCGCTCGCTGAGCTGTTGCCCGAGGTAGCGGGAGACCAGGTCGGCCGGTCCGCCGGCGCCGAGCGGCACGATGATGCGGACCGGACGTTCCGGCCATTGATCGGTTGATTGCGCCATCGCGGGAAGCGCGGTGGCGGCGAAGACGGCGGTCGCAAGGCTTAAGGCGCGTGCAAGACGAGCGAAGGGCATAATCCACTCCCGGCGGTTTTTTGGCGTTGTAAGCCGGACCGCCGGTGCCGTCTAGGCAACCTTCTTGCCCCACAGCCGCTGCGACGCAATGTCCGCACCCTCGCGCAACGACTTGAGCTTCAGCCAGACCACCGGCTCGATCACCCATTCGCGCTTGGTGAAGGTGCCGAAGCCGCAGTCGGTCGAGGCGATCACGCGCTCGCGGTCGCCGACCACCGACACCGCCTCCTCGATCCGCCGGGCCACCACCTCGGGATGCTCGACGAAGTTCGACGTGGTTTCGACCACACCCGGAATGAGCAGCATGTGTGGCGGCAGCTTGTGCTTCTTCAGCGCCGAATATTCGTGGGCGTGGCGCGGGTTGGAGAACTCGATCGACAGCGCGCCGACATCGGCGGTGTAGAGCGCCGGCAGGATCTTCTCCAGCGGGATGTCGTGGATGTGCGGACCTTCCCAGTTTCCGTAGCAGACATGGAGCCGAACGCGGTCGCGCGGAATGCCCTCGATGCCCTTGTTGATGGTGGCGACGTGGCGCTCGCAGCGTTTGACGAACTCGCTGTCGGAAAGATCGCGGTACATCATGGTGCGATCCATCGCGAGATCGGGCGCATCGATCTGCAGGATCAGCCCGGCCTTGTGCACCGCCTGGTATTCCTTGCTCATCTCGCGCGCGATGGCGTCGAGATAGGCGTCGTGCGATTCGTAGTGAGCGTTCAGCATCGTGGTCGAGATGATGCCGGGCGAGGCCGCGGTCATGAAGCGCTCGGAGAACGCGCCAAGCTCGCTGGCGATTTTGTTGAAGCGCGCGGTCTCGTCGGTGATCGGCTTGAGGTCGACATACTTGATGTCGGCCTGTGCTTCGGGCGCCCCCTGCTGGCTCTTGGTCGGGTTCGGGAAGCGGCGCATCAGGTAGGCGAGCAGCTCGGGAAATTCCTCGAACTCGAGGCCACGGCGGCGCTTCGACACGCCGGCGAAGCCGGACATGCGCTGCGGCACATAGGTCTGGAAGCCGACCCGGCCCTGCTCGCCGTCATTGCCGACGTCGATGCCGGCTTCCATCTGCGCCTTCACCACATGGCGCACCGCGTTGTCCATCTCGCCGGCCATGACCTTGGCGTCGACGGGCTTGCCTTCGTCCTGCGCCATCAGCAGGTCCGACAGCTTTTCGTTGCGCGGCAAGCTGCCGACATGGGTGGTGAGGATGCGGTCCCGGCTCGTGATCATGATCGTGTACTCCCGTCAGGCGCACTGTTCTGTCACTCCTGCTACGATATCTGCAAGAGTGGCGATAACGGTGGCGATCAATGTGGTGGGCAATGGCCCGTCTGTTCATCCGTTCGGTTCTCTGTGCAGCGTTGATCATCGCTGCAAGCGCATCTGCATCGGCGCAGCGCTGCCCGCCGAACTCGCATCCGGAAGCGGTCGCTATTCCGGGAAACTTGCGTACCGCGCAGTGCTTCTGCGATCCGGGTTTTGTGAACGTGGATGGCGCCTGCGTGCCGCCTGCGCGGCCGCCGGAAGCCCCGCAGCGCAATGATCCCGCGAAAACCAACAGCGCGCCGAAGCCGTTTCGCTAGTGCGGGCATCCGCCGTCCGTCGCATTGCGGCCCCTCGGGCGTGCCTGCATAATCCTGCCCAACAAACGGACAAAGGCTTGAGAGGAAACGCATGACGTCGGCGGCCAACGCGGTGACTCCGATTCCGCGCCAATACAATTTCGCCGCCGACATCCTCGCGCGCAACCTCAACGCCGGCCGGGGCAACAAGGCCGCCTTCATCGATTCACGCGGCGCCTGGACCTATGGCCAACTGGCCGAGCGGGTGGCGAAGTTTGCGGGTCTGCTGAACTCGCTCGGCGTCCGCCGCGAGGAGCGGGTGCTGATCTGCCTGCTCGACACCATCGACTGGCCGACCGCGTTTCTCGGTTGCCTCAAGGCTGGCGTCGTCGCTGTGCCGGTCAACACGCTGATGACCGAGGACGACTACCGCTACATGCTGGCCGACAGCCGCGCGCGCGTGCTCGTGGTGTCGGACGCGCTCTATCCGCGTTTTCAGAAGCTGATCGAAGAAACTCCGGACCTCCACCACGTCATCGTCTCGGGCGACAACGCGCATGGCCGCCAATCGTTTGAAGCGTTGATCGACAATGCGAAGCCCAGCACCGAGACCGCGCCGACAGCCTGCGACGACATCGCGTTCTGGCTCTACACCTCGGGCTCGACCGGCAAGCCGAAGGGCGCGGTGCATGTGCACGCCGACCTCAAGCTCACCGACGATCTCTATGGCGGGCCGTTCGTCGGCATCGCCGAGAACGACGTCTGCTATTCGGTGGCGAAGCTGTTCTTCGCCTACGGCCTCGGCAACGCGCTGACCTTTCCGATGTCGGTCGGCGCCTGCACGGTTCTGCTCGCCGACCGGCCGACGCCCGATGGCGTGACGGCGCTCCTTCGCCAGCACGCCGTGACGGTTTTCTATGGCGTGCCGACGTTCTATGCAGCGTTCCTGGCGAACACGAATGCGCCGCAGCGCGCCGAACTGAAGCTCCGCCGCTGTGTCTCCGCTGGCGAGGCCTTGCCGATGGATGTGGGGCAGCGCTGGGTCGAGCGTTACGGCGTCGACATTCTCGACGGCATCGGCTCGACCGAGATGCTGCACATCTTCCTGTCGAACCGCGCGGGCGACGTGAAGTACGGCACCACCGGCAAGCCTGTGCCGGGCTACGACTGCAAGCTCGTCGGCGACGACGGCGCGCCGGTGAAGCCGGGCGAGATCGGCGAACTGCTGATCCGAGGACCAACGTCCGCAATCATGTACTGGAACAACCGCGAGCAGTCGCGCTTGACCTTCATGGGCGAGTGGACGCGCTCCGGCGACAAATATCTCCAGGACGAGCAGGGCTACTACGTCTACTGCGGCCGGCGCGACGACATGCTGAAAGTGTCGGGACTCTACGTGTCGCCTTTCGAGGTCGAGGGCGCGCTCGCCACCCATCCGGACGTGCTCGAGGCGGCCGTGGTGGCCTGGCCGGACGCCGACACGCTGATCAAGCCCAAGGCCTACGTGGTGCTCAAGGATCAGACCAAAGTCGCAGACGCTGCGGCTCGTGACGCGATGTCGCGGGTGCTCCAGGATCACGTCAAATCACGGCTCGCGCCCTTCAAATACCCGCGTTGGATCGAGTTCCGGACAGACTTGCCGAAGACCGCAACAGGAAAGATCCAGCGCTTCAAATTGCGCAGTGAGGCCAGCCCGCGCTAATCTTACCTCCAGAGGTTTCACCTGGAGGGGTTTTTCGTCATGAAACGCACTTTGCTTGCCGCCTGCGCGATCGCGGCGATTGTTGCCGCCGACCCGGCGGCGGCTCAGCAGAAGACCATCAAGATCGGTCTGATCTCGACCTTCAGCGGCCCGCCGGCCGCGATCGGCAACGACATGCGCAACTCGTTCGAGCTGGCGCTCGATCATCTCGGCCGCAAGCTCGGTGGCCTGCCGGTCGAGGTGATCTACGAGGACGACCAGACCAAGCCGGACGTCGGCGTGCAGAAGACCCAGAAGCTGATCGAGTCCGACAAGGTCGACTTCGTGGTCGGCTACATCTGGTCGAACGTGCTGCTCGCTTCGCTCAAGCCGCTGGTCGACAGCAAGACCATGACGGTGGTCACCAATGCGGGCGCCTCTCAGATCGCTGGCGAGCAGTGCTCGCCCTATGTGTTCTCGACCTCCTGGAACAACGACCAGACGCCGCAGGCCGTCGGCCTCTACATGAACCAGAAGGGCGTCAAGACCGCGTTCCTGATCGGCCCGAACTACGCCGCCGGCAAGGACATGCTCGAGGGCGTGGCTGCGACCTTCAAAGGCCAGATCATCGGCCGCGAGCTGACCCGTTGGCCGGACCAACTCGACTTCTCGGCGGAACTGTCGAAGGCGCGCGCGGCGAAACCCGACGCGATCTTCGCCTTCTATCCGGGCGGCGCCGGCGTGCAGTTCGTCACGCAATACGCGCAGTCGGGCCTGAAGGGCCAGATCCCGCTCTACACGGCGTTCACCATCGACGAGCTGTCGATCCCGCGGCTGAAAGACCTTGCGGTCGGCATCCCAGGCGCACAGGAGTGGGTCAACGACCTGCCGAACGCGGAGAACAAGAAGTTCGTCGCCGACTACAAGGCGAAGTACAAGCTTGCGCCGTCGTTCTACGGCGCGCAGACCTATGATGCGGCATACCTGATCGACAGCGCGCTGAAGGCCACCAAGGGCGACACCGCCAACAAGGATGCGCTGCGCAAGGCGATGGAAAAGGCCGATTTCAAGTCGGTACGCGGCGGCTTCAAGTTCGGCCCGAACCACATTCCGATCCAGAATTTCTATCTGCAGGACGTGGTGAAGGACGGCGACGACTACCGCCTGAAGACGGTCGCGACGATCGTCGAAAACGACCAGGACAAGCACCACGACAAGTGCAAGATGCCGAACTGAGCCGCAGGCCCCACGAGGGCCCGCTTGCCATGACGGCGGTGTCATTGCCGGGCCGGCGCTTCAGCGCCGTGACCCGGCAATCCATGAGCGGCTTCGACGAAGGCAGTCGTAAGAGTGTGCGTCGTTGCGCCACCGTATGGACCCGCGGGTCAAGCCCGCGGGTGACAGTGTGCCTGTTGTGTGGGCGTGCTCCAATCCGGCTGGGAAGTGCTTCCAGCCCTTGGGCCGCGGCCCGGCTGCGCCGCCGATGGGCAACGCCATCCGCGATTGTCGCAAATGACGCGGATCGCGCTCGTGAAAAATGCGATATGAAGTGAGCGGCGGCTGGGCCGAAGCGCGCCGGGGGAATAGGTCGGGCCGGGGGGATCGGCCGAAGGCGATACCGCGGGGATCATGCTGTATTTCATCGAGCAGTGTCTGAACGGCATCCAGCTGGGCATGCTGCTGTTCCTGCTGGCCGCTGGCCTGACGCTGATCTTCGGGATCATGGATCTGGTCAATCTGGCGCACGGCTCGCTCTACATGATCGGCGCCTATTTCGCCGCGACCTTTGCGGCGTGGACCGGAAGCTTCGTCGCCGGCGCAGCGCTCGCGCTGGTCGCGACGCTTCTGGTCGGCATGGCGCTCGAGGTGCTCACGATCCGAAAGCTCTACGGCCGCGACCATCTCGATCACGTGCTTGGCACCTTCGGGCTGATCCTGTTCTTCAACGATGCCGTGCGCTGGATCTGGGGCCCGGCCGGCATGACCTTGCCGCTGCCGAGCGAGATGCTGACGGCGGTGCAGGTGCTGCCCGGCGTCTACTATCCGGCCTATCGCCTTGTGATCATCGTGGCCACGCTCGTGGTCGCATTCCTGCTCTATATCCTGGTGATGCGGACGCGGGTCGGCATGCTCATTCGCGCCGGCGCCTCCAACCGTGAGATGGTCGGCGCGCTCGGCGTCAACATCAAGCTGCTCTACACGCTGGTGTTCGGGCTCGGCGCTGCGCTGGCGGGCTTCGCCGGCCTGATGCAGGCGCCGATCCTCACCGTGCAGATCGGCATGGGCGAGAACATCCTGATCCTGGCCTTCGTGGTGATCATCATCGGCGGTATCGGTTCGATCCGCGGCGCCTTTGTCGCCGCGATCATCGTGGGCCTGATCGACACCATCGGCCGCGCCTTCCTGCCCGACCTGATGCGGACCTTCGTGAGTTATAGCGCCGGCTCCTCGGCGGGGCCTGCGCTGTCGTCGATGATCATCTACCTGCTCATGGCCGTGGTGCTGGTGTTCCGGCCCGAAGGGCTGTTTCCGGCTGCCCGACGATGATGTCCAAGTCCTGGTCCATGTCCAAGTCCTGGTTCACGCCCCGCAACGTCTTCGTTGCCGCGCTGCTCGTCGTGCTGGCGCTGCTGCCGGTCTATAGCTCCATGATCGGCAACGCGTTCCTGCTTTCTCTGTTCACCCGCATCCTGATCCTCGGCATGGCGGCGGTGAGCCTCAACCTCATCATGGGCTTCGGCGGCATGGTGAGCTTCGGCCATGCCGCCTATCTCGGCATCGGCGGCTATGCGTTCGGCATCCTCGCCAAGGAAGGCATCACCACGGGCTTCATCCAATGGCCGGTGGCGATCATCGTGTGCGGTCTGTTCGCGCTGGTGGTCGGCGCGCTGTGCCTTCGCACCCGCGGCGTCTACTTCATCATGATCACGCTCGCCTTCGCGCAGATGGCCTATTACATCGCGATCGCGCTCGACCGCTACGGCGGCGACGACGGCATGACAATCTACAAGCGCAGCGAATTCGGTGGCTTCATCAACCTCTCGAACAAGACGTTGTTCTACTACCTGTGCTTCGCGTTGTTGCTCGCCGCCGTCTATCTGGTCTGGCGGCTGGTCAATTCGCGCTTCGGCATGGTGATCCAGGGCGCGCGCTCCAACGAGCGGCGCATGGGCGCCATCGGCTTTCCGACGTTTCGCTACAAGCTCACCTGCTTCGTCATCTCCGGCATGCTCTGCGGGCTCTCGGGCGTGCTGCTCGCCAACCACACCGACTTCATCAATCCCTCGGTGATGAGCTGGATTCGCTCCGGCGATCTGATGGTGATGGCGGTGCTGGGCGGCATGGGCACTGTGTTCGGTCCGGTCATCGGCGCCGTGGCGTTCCTATTGCTGGAGGAGGGGCTGTCGCGCCTCCCCGAAATCGGCGGAGTTCATCTGGGCGAATTCCCGGGGCTGATTCTCGGGCCGATGCTGCTCGCGGTCGCGCTCTACGCGCGCGGCGGCATCGACGGCATTCTGACGGGGCTGCGCCGTGGCTGACGCGATGCTCAAGGTCGACGGCCTGACCAAGCGCTTCGGCGGCATCGTCGCCTCGGACAATGTCGGCTTCGAGGTCGCGCGGGGAGAGCTGCACGCCATCATCGGCCCGAACGGCGCCGGCAAGACCACGCTGATCAGCCAGCTCGCCGGCGAACTCGTGCCGAACGCCGGACGCATCGAATTCGACGGGCGCGACATCACGGCGCTGCGGGTCCATGACCGCAGCCTGATCGGGCTTGCCCGCTCGTTCCAGATCACCTCGCTGTTTCCGAATTTCACGGCGCTGCAGAACGTCACGCTCGCGGTCCAGGCCCATGCGGGCCATTCGTTCCGGTTCTGGCGCGACGCATGCAGCGAGCCCGAGCTGTGCGAACCGGCGCGCGCGGCACTCGATCGGGTCGGCATCGGCCATCGCGCCGATTCCAAGGTGGTCAATATGAGCCACGGCGAGCATCGCCAGATCGAGCTCGCGATGGCGCTCGCCACCAAGCCGCGGATGCTGCTGCTCGACGAGCCGATGGCGGGGCTCGGGCCAGACGAGTCGAGCCGGATGGTGAAGACGCTGCGCGAGTTGAAGCGCGACGTGACGATCCTCCTGATCGAGCACGACATGGAGGCAGTGTTCGCGCTCGCCGACCGCATCACCGTGCTGGTCTACGGCCGCGTCATCGCCTCGGGCGATCCGGCTTCGATCCGCGCCAACGCCGAGGTACGGCAAGCCTATCTCGGCGAGCAGGAGGCGGTGACTCATGTCTGAGCCGCTGCTTGCCGTCGACAACATTGAGACTCGTTACGGCTTGAGCCAGGTGTTGTTCGGCATCTCGCTCGCCATCGCGCCCGGCGAGATGGTGACCTTGATGGGCCGCAACGGCATGGGCAAGACCACGACTGTGCGCTCGATCATGGGGTTGACGCCGGCGATGGCCGGCTCGATCCGCTTCGGCGGAAAAGAGATCGCGGGCCTGCCGTCGTTCCGCGTCGCCAAGCTCGGCATCGGTCTCGTGCCCGAGGGCCGGCAGATTTTCCCGAATCTGACGACGCGCGAGAACCTGGTCGCGACCGCGGCGAATTTCGGCAAGGCTGCAGACCCCTGGACGCTCGACAAGGTGCTCGAGCTTTTTCCGCATCTCGGCGAGCGGCTGTCGAACATGGGCAATCTGCTCTCGGGTGGCGAACAGCAGATGCTCGCCATCGGCCGCGCGCTGATGACCAATCCGCGATTGCTCATTCTCGACGAGGCGACCGAGGGCCTGGCGCCGCTCATTCGTGCCGAGATCTGGTCGTGCCTGACGCGGCTCAAGGCGGCCGGTCAGTCGATCCTGGTGATCGACAAGAACGTCGAGGCGCTGACCCGCATCGCCGACCGCCATTACATCATCGAGCGCGGCAAGGTGGTGTGGTCCGGCAATTCAGCGGCGCTTGCCGCAGCGCCCGACGTGCAGCATCAGTATCTCGGCATCTAGCCTCGCAAAATTCCTGCACCGGTCGTATCGCGCCTCAACGTCGCGCAAAACGCGCGGGGTATTCGCATCCTTTGGCATGGCTCTTGCTCACATCCTGACGAAGATCAGGAGCCAGCCATGTCGAAAATGACGCCCGCTCTTGTCGCCGCGGCGCTCGTTGCGTCCGCGGTCCCAACCGCAGCGCAGGACTGGCCGACACGGCCGTTGACCATTGTCGTGCCATACGGGCCAGGGTCCGGCGCCGATGTGCTCGGGCGCATCATCGCGCCGCAGATGTCGGAATCGCTGGGCCAGCCGGTGATCATCGAAAACGTCCCCGGAGGCGGCGGCATGATCGGCAGCGCGCGCGTCGCCAAGGCTGCGCCCGATGGCTATCAGTCGGTGATTGGCACAGCGGGAACTCACGCGCAAAATCAGTTCCTCTACAAGAATCCACCTTATCAGCCGTCGGATTTTGCGCCGGTCGTGCTGATTGCGGATCAGCCGTTTGTGCTGATCACCCGCAAGGATCTACCCGTCAACAATCTGCAGGATTTCATCGCCTACGCGAAAGCCAACCAGAACAGCCTGAAATACGGCTCGCCCGGCACCGGCTCCGCGGGCCATCTCGCCTGCGCACTGTTCAACAATGCCATCGGCGCCGACATCATCCACGTTCCGTATCGCGGCGCCGCGCAAGCGATGACCGACTTGCTCGCTGGCGTGATCGATTACCAGTGCGCCGTGGTTGCGGTGGTGTTGCCGCAGCTCGATGGCAAAACCATCAAGCCGCTTGCATTGCTGGCGCCCGAGCGCTCGCCGTTCCTGCCAGGCATTCCGTCGAGCGCCGAGCAGGGGCTGCCGGATTTCGACGCCTCGACGTGGAACGCGCTGTTCCTGCCGAAGGCGACGCCGCCGGCGATCGTGCAAAAGCTCAACAAGGCCGCCGTCACGGCCATGCAGACACCGGCTGTGCGGGACCGGCTTCGTTCGATCGGTGCGGAGCCGCCGGCCGGAGAGCAGGCCTCGGTCGACTACATGACGAAGCTCGTCGCGAGCGACGTCCAGAAATGGGCTGCGCCGATCCGGGCTGCCAATATCAACATCGAGTAACGTGCCGGGAAATCCGGGGCTTGAGGCTCCCAGTACGCGCTAAGTCGAGGCGTCAGGCCATTTTCGTGTCAGCCGGGCGATTGACCTCTCGGTTTTGCGCGGTCATGACTGCATCTCATGGCGATGCTTTCCGACCAGGGCTTCATCGATCTGCCGCCGCTGCGGATCGAGTACCGCATGGCCGGCCCGCGACCGGACGAAGCGCCGACGCTGATCCTGTTGCACGAGGGCCTGGGCTCCGCCGGTATGTGGGGCGATTTCCCGGGGAAACTCGCCGCTGCGACCGGCTTCGGCGTGTTCGCTTATTCGCGCATCGGTTACGGTCATTCGAGCCCGGCGCAATTGCCTCGAAAGCTCGACTTCATGCACGTCGAGGCGCAACAAGTTTTGCCGCGATTGCTCGACGCCATCGGCTTCCGGCAGGGCCTGCTGGTCGGCCACAGTGACGGCGCTTCGGTTGCCGCGATCTATGGGGGCGCGGTGCAGGATCACCGCGTGCGCGGTCTGGTGCTGATGGCGCCGCACTTCATCGTCGAGGACGTGACCATTCAGTCGATCGGCGAAATCCGCCAGGCCTTCGACACCACCGACGTGCGCCAGCGCTTCCAGCGCTGGCACGCCGATGCGGACGCGACGGTGCGCGGCTGGACCGACGTGTGGCTCAAGAACGATTTCCACGCCTGGGACATCACCGATGTGCTCGCCTATATCCGTGTGCCGGTGCTGATCATCCAGGGCCACGATGATCATTACGGCACCGTGCGGCAGATCGAGATCGCGCGGGAGGAGTGCTACTGTCCGGTCGACGTGCTGCTGATGCCCGGCATCAAGCACGTGCCCCATCGCGAGGCGACGGAGCAGACGCTGAAAGCGATTGCCGCGTTCGGCGGCCGGGTGTTGCGCGAGCATGAAGGCGCGCTGGCGGCCGTAGTGCGCTGATTTTATTCCACAATTCGACGATTGGGCCGGCGTCCCCTTGGGTGCGCGGGCTGGCTGGTTTTTGTCTGCCAGCCCATTGCCTGCATTATGGATCATGAATTATAATGCATGAACAGATCAGGGAAGGCCATGGCCAGCACCTTTGAAGCCCGCGACATTGCTGATGCGTCCAGTCGGGCCGATGCCGCCTTCGCGGCTGAGATCGGCCGTATGGTGCGACTCGGCCGTGCCAAGCGTGGCCTGTCACGCCGTCTGCTCGCGCAAGCTTCGGGCACTTCGGAGCGCTATCTCGCGCAGATCGAAAGCGGCGCCGGCAATCCCTCGGTGCTGGTGCTGCGCGCCATCGCCGACGCGCTCGAGATGCCGATGTTCGAATTGCTGCCGCAGACCGGCGGCGTGGCGGCGCCCTATGCGCGGATCATCGATCTGCTCGGCCGCGTGCCGCCGAGCGACCTCGCCGTCGTCGCCGACAGCATCGAACGGCAGATCGCGCATATCGCGGCGGCCGACCGTGGCCGCCGCATCGGGCTCGTTGGCCTGCGCGGCGCCGGCAAATCGACGCTCGGCAAGCTTCTCGCCGAGAAGCTTGGCGTGCCGTTCATCGAGCTCAATCGCAAGGTCGAGCAGGAGTACGGCGCGACCGTGCCGCTGCTCATCGAGATGTCCGGCATCGCGACTTTCCGCCGCTATGAGCGCGCCTGCCTCGAGCGCGCCATCGCTGAGAATGAAAGCGCGGTGATCGCGACCGCGGGCGGCATCGTCTCCAATCCGGAGACCTACGGCCTGCTCCTGCGCCGCACCCATACGGTTTGGATCAGCGCGCAGCCCGAGGAGCACATGGGCCGCGTGATGAAGCAGGGCGACTTCCGGCCGATGGCCAAGAACCGCGAGGCCATGGCCGACCTCCACTCCATTCTCGAATCGCGTCGCGCTGACTACGCGCGCGCCGAGCTCAATCTCGATACGTCGGGCGCAACCATTCAGCAGAGCTTCGCCAAGCTTTCGAAGCTCGTCGCGCCGTGGATGAAAGGCTAAGTGCTATGGCTGACACTGAACGGAAGCTCTCGAACGGCCACGATCGGATTGATTTCGCCACCGAGCCGTCCCGTTATCACCATTGGAAGCTCGCGACCGAAGGCGATGTCGCGACGTTGACCATGGACGTCGATGAGAACGCGCCGCTGTTCGAGGGCTATCAGCTCAAGCTCAACTCCTACGATCTCGGCGTCGACATCGAACTCGCGGATGCGCTGGAGCGGCTGCGTTTCGAGCATCCGGAGGTGAAGGTCGTGCTGCTGCGCTCCGGCAAGCCACGGGTGTTCTGCGCCGGCGCCAACATCCGCATGCTCGCCGGCGCGACGCATGCTCACAAGGTCAACTTCTGCAAGTTCACCAACGAGACCCGCAACAGCATCGAGGACGCGAGCGAGTTTTCCGGCCAGAAGACCATTTGCGTGGTCACCGGCTCGTGCGCCGGCGGCGGCTATGAGCTGGCGCTTGCCGCCGATCATATCATCCTGACCGACGACGGCTCCTCGACCGTGTCGCTGCCCGAACTGCCGCTGCTCGCGGTGCTGCCCGGCACCGGCGGGCTGACCCGCGTCACCGACAAGCGCAAGGTGCGCCGCGATCATGCCGATGTGTTCTGCACAACCGAGGAAGGCATCAAGGGCAAGCGCGCGGCCGACTGGCGCCTGGTCGATGAGGTGGTGCCGAACAGCAAGCTCGAAGACGCGGTGAAAGAGCGCGCCCGCCAGTTTGCTGGCAAGTCCGACCGGCCGGCCGATGCGAAAGGCATCGCCCTTGTGCCGCTGAAGCGCATGCGCACGGCCGACGGTGCGGAATACAGCGCTGTGTCAGTCGAATTCGACCGTGGGGCGCGGCTCGCCACCATCACGCTGCGCGGGCCCGATGCGCCGCCGCCCGTATCCGTCGATGAGATGATCAAGCAGGGCGCTGAGTTCTGGCCGCTGCGGCTCGCCCGCGAGCTTGATGATGCGATCCTCGATATCCGGGCCAACGAGCTCGAAATCGCGGTGATCGTGTTCAAGTCCGAGGGCGATCCGAAGCTCGTGCTGGAATACGACGCCTTCCTGGCGAAAAATGCGAAGCACTGGCTCGCCCGCGAAATCACTCTGAAGTGGAAGCGTGTCCTCAAGCGCGTCGATCTGACGTCGCGCTCGCTGGTGACGCTGGTCGAGCCGGGTTCGTGCTTTGCCGGAACGCTCGCCGAGCTGATCTTTGCGTCGGACCGCTCCTACATGCTGATCGGCCGCATGGAGGGCGACAACCGCCCGCCGGCCGCGATCATGCTGGGCGACGCGAACTTCGCGGGCCTCATCATGAGCAACGGCCTGACGCGGCTCGCCACGCGGTTTCTCGGCGAGCCGGAGTCGCTGGAGCACGCCAAGCAGGCCATCGGCCGTGAGCTCGACGCCGAAGCCGCCGAAGAGCTGGGCCTCGTCACCTTCGCGCTCGACGACATCGATTGGGAGGACGAGATCCGCATGTTCTTCGAGGAGCGCGCGAGCTTCTCGCCAGACGGTCTCACTGGCATGGAAGCGAACCTGCGCTTCGGTGGGCCCGAAACGATGGAATCGAAAATCTTCGCGCGCCTCACCGCCTGGCAGAACTGGATCTTCCAGCGTCCCAACGCCATCGGCGAAGAGGGTGCGCTGCGCCGCTACGGCACCGGCCAGAAGGCCGTGTTCGATATGAAACGAGTTTAACGACAACGTTCGGCCAAGACCTTAGGCCATGACTGCCGAACCAGAGGAGCGTGCGATGACCAGCGACATCATCAACGTGGACTACCGCGAGAAGATCCCGAACAACGTCAACCTCACCGAGGATCGCCGGGTGCTCAAAGCGCTCGAAGGCTGGCACCCGGGCTATATCGACTGGTGGCAGAACATGGGGCCGGAGGGCTTCCAGGAGTCGCTGGTCTATCTGCGCACCGCGGTGTCGGTCGATCCGAAGGGCTGGGCCAAGTTCGACTACGTGAAGATGCCGGAGTACCGCTGGGGCATCCTGCTGGCGCCGCATGAAGAAGGCCGCAAGGTGTCGTTCGGCGCACATATGGGCCAGGATGTATGGCAGGAGGTGCCGGGCGAGTACCGCGCCATGCTGCGCCGGCTCGTCGTGATCCAGGGCGACACCGAGCCCGCGTCGGTCGAGCAGCAGCGTCATCTCGGCAAGACCGCGCCGTCGCTCTACGACATGCGCAACCTGTTCCAGATCAACGTCGAAGAGGGCCGTCATCTCTGGGCGATGGTCTATCTGCTGCACAAGTATTTCGGCCGCGATGGGCGAGACGAGGCGGATGACATGCTGCGTCGCCGCTCCGGCAGCTCTGACGCGCCGCGCATGCTCGGCGCTTTCAACGAGGCGACGCCGGACTGGCTGTCGCTGTTCATGTTCACCTTCTTCACCGACCGCGACGGCAAGATGCAGCTCGAAAGCCTCGCGCAATCGGGCTTCGATCCGCTGTCGCGCACCTGCCGCTTCATGCTGACCGAGGAAGCGCATCACATGTTCGTCGGCGAGACCGGCATCGGCCGCGTAGTGCAGCGCACCTGCGAGGCGATGAAGGCGGCGGGCATCGAGGATCCCAACGAAATCGAGAAGGTGAGGAAGCTCGGTGTCATCGATCTTCCGACCATCCAGAAGAAGCTCAACCTGCACTACACGCTGTCGCTCGATCTGTTCGGCTCGGAGGTCTCGACCAACGCGGCCAATGCGTTCAACGCGGGGCTGAAGGGCCGCTTCCGCGAGACCGCGATTCAGGACGACCACAAGCTCGAGAATGACGTCTATCCGGTGCTGAAGTTCGTCAACGGCGAGATCAAGCTGGTCGACGAGCCGGCGCTGACGGCGCTCAACATGCGGCTGCGCGACGATTACACCCACGACTGCGCCAAGGGCATCGAGCGCTTCAACAAGATCATCGAACGCACCGGTGTGTCGTTCCGGCTTGCGCTGCCGCATGTCGCGTTCCACCGCGACATCGGCGAATTCAAGGACGTGCATGCGACGCCGAAGGGCGTGCTGATCGACGATGCGACGTGGGCGAAACAGAAGGACGACTGGCTGCCGTCGGCTGCAGACGGGGACTTCATCACCTCGCTGATGCAGCCGGTCGCCGAGCCCGGTCGGTTCGCGTCGTGGATCTCGCCGCCCAAGGTCGGCATCGACAACCGGCCGGGCAATTTCGAGTATGTGAAGATGGTGGCGTAGCGGCGGGGCCCGTTCTCCGCGCGCGGGCCACAACGGCGGTGTCATCGCCGGGCTTGACCCGGCGATCCATGAGCGGGCGCCGCTCAAGGCAGCCTTACGTAAGACCTCGATTGTCGAACCTTGGTCATGGACCCGCGGGTCAAGCCCGCGGGTGACAGTGTGCCTGTTGCGCGGGCATGCCTTAATTCAGCAGGGAAGCTCTAGCTGCCCCGCTTCGCTTCTTGAATCGCCTGCCACACCCGGAACGGTGTGCAGGGCGTGTCGATGTGGCGGATGCCGAAGCCCGACAGCGCGTCGACGATCGCGTTCACGCCAGCCGACAGTGAGCCGACGGTGCCGGCCTCGCCCGCGCCCTTGACGCCGAGCGGATTGGTCGGCGTCGGCACCGGATTGTCCTCGACCACCAGCAGGCAGAAGTCCTCGGCGCGCGGCATGGCGTAGTCCATGAACGAGCCGGAGATCACCTGGCCGGTCTGCGGGTCGTAGGCCTTGTCTTCCATCAGCACCTGGCCGAGGCCCTGGGCGATGCCGCCCATGATCTGGCCCTTCACCAGCATCGGATTGATCACGGTGCCGACGTCGTCGACCACGCTGTAGCGCACCACGTCGGTGACGCCGGTCTCCGGATCGATCTCGACCTCGCAGACATGGGCGCCGTTCGGGAAGTTGCCGCTCGTCGCCCGATAGGTCGCGGTCTCGTAGAGGCCGGGCTCCATGCCGGGCGGCAGCTTGTCCACCTTGAACGCCGCCTTGGCGACGTCATGAATGCCGATGCCGCGGTCGGTGCCGGCGATCCCGAAGCGGCCGTCCTTGAACTCCATGTCGCCTTCGGAGGCCTCCAGCAGGTGCGCCGCAAGCTTCTTCGCTTTGGAGATGATCTTGTCGGCGACCATGACGATGGCGCCGCCGCTCATGGTCGTCGAGCGCGAGCCGCCGGTGCCCATGCCGAAGGCGACCGCTTCGGTGTCGCCCTGCACGAACTTGATGGCGTCCGGATCGACGCCCAGGCGATCGACCAGGATCTGCGTCTGGATCGTGGCGTGGCCCTGGCCGTGCGAGATCGAGCCGGTCACGAAGGTCATGCCGCCGAGCGGATCGAAGCGGATTTCCGCGGTCTCGTAAGTGGGATCAGCCGCCTGTTCGATGGTGTTGGAGATGCCGATGCCGCGAAGGAGCCCGCGCCTGGCCGATTCCTTGCGCCGCGCCTCGAAGCCGGTCCAGTCGCCGAGCTTCATCGCCCGGTCCATGTTCTCCTCGAAGCGGCCGCTGTCATAGGTGAAGGTGAGCGGCGTCTTGTAGGGCATCGCCTGCGGCGGAATGGTGTTGCGGCGGCGCAGCTCCGCCGGATCGATTTTCATCTCGTCGGCCGCGATGTCGATCAGCCGCTCAATCATGTAGGACGCCTCGGGCCGGCCGGCGCCGCGATAAGGCGAGGTGCAGTGCGTGTTGGTCAGCATGCCTGAGATCGCGACATGCGCCGCGGGCGTCGTGTAGACGCCGCACACCGTGCCGATGTTGACCACCGGCGGCAGCGCGCCGCGAAACGACACGAAGGCGCCGAGATTGCCGAAGCTGCGGATGCGCACCGCGAGGAACTTGCCGTCCCGGTCGAGCGCCAGCGCCGCATCGACGATGTTGTCGCGGGCGTCGTCGTCGCTGATGTGCGCCTCGTTGCGGGTGGCGAGCCATTTCACCGGCCGGCCGACGCGCCGCGCCGCCCAGAGCATCAGGATGATCTCGGGATAGACCGAGCCGCGCAGGCCGTAGGAGCCGCCGATGTCGCCGGTGATGAGCCGGAGCTGGCTCTCAGAGATTTTCAGCGTGGTTTCGGCGATGGCGTTGCGGAACAGCCAGGGCCGCTGGAAGCCGAATTGCACCGTGTAGCGGCCGGTGCCGGAATCGTATTCGCCGGTGACACCGCGCGGCTCCATGGTGTTCGCGGTCACGCGATTGATGACAAGGTGCTGTTCGACCACATGCGCGGCGCGGGCGAAAGCCTCGTCGACCGCGGCCTTGTTGCCCGCCTGATAGAAATAGGCTTCGTTGTTGGGGCAATCGTCATAAAGCTGCGGTGCGCCGGGCTGGAACGCGTCGCGGGCGTTCACCACCGCGGGCCGCGGCGCATAGTCGACCTCGACGCGCTCGGCGGCGTCACGCGCCTGGTCGAGCGTGTCGGCGACTACGACTGCCACGGGGTAGCCGACATGCATGGCGCGGCTGATCGCAATCGCGGGCCGGTGCGGCAGATACATCGGGCCGCCGTCGCGCTTCTTATAAGGCGCCATGGTCGGCATCGTGCCGAGCTTGTCGGCCTCGTAGTCCCTGCCGGTCAGCACCGCATGGACGCCGGGCATCTGCAGGGCCGCGCGCACATCGATACCGCGGATGTCGGCATGGGCGTGCGGCGAGCGCAGGATCGCGGCATGAAGTTGATCGGCGAGCTTGAGATCGTCGTAGTAGCGGCCCCGGCCCCTAAGCAGGCGAGGGTCCTCGCGACGCCGCACCGATTGACCGATCGAGAATTGACCCATGGAGTGCTCCAGCGAAACGCGCCAGTTTAACCAGCCTGCACGCGATCCGTCATCCTGCGGTTGATGCAGGCGAGCGTCATCGCATAACATCGCCGGAAGCGGTCAAACCGCAAACGATGGCCGCGCGGGAAAGGGAACACCATGCGCGCGGCCGCGACCGCTTTGCTGTTGGGCTTCATTGCGGCAGCGAGCGTGGATCGCGTTCGGGCTCAGCCTGACGACTATCCGACCCGTAACGTCACCTTTCTCTGTCCGTTTCCGGCCGGTGGCGGCACCGACCTTCTGACGCGGCTCCTGGCGCAGGAGCTTCAGGAAAAGCTCGGCAAGCCGGTGATCGTCGACAACCGGCCCGGCGCCGGCAGTCAACTTGCCGCCAACGCAACTGCAAAAAGCGCACCCGACGGCTATACGCTGTTTCTCGCGCCGATCACCACGCTCGCGATCGGGCCGAGCGTGTTCAAGTCGTTGCCCTACGACACCGTGAGAGACTTCGCGCCGATCGGACTGGTCGGTTCGGCACAGTTCGCGCTGATCGCCAATCCCAAACTCGACGCGCCGACGCTTCCGGATCTGATCAAGCTGATCAAGAGCAAGAACGGCCAGATGTCCTACGGCACCTCGGGCGCGTCGACGCCGCACCATCTGTTCATGGAGATGTTCCTCAAGCAGATCGGCGCCAAGGCGCAGCATGTGCCATATCGCGGCAGCGTGCCGGCGATGACCGACGTCATCTCAGGCCAGATTCCCATGATGATGGTCGACCTCGCGGTGGCGATGGGCGCCATTCAGGAAGGCAAGGTGAAGGTTTATGGCGTCACCTCGGCGACGCGGATCAAGGCAATGCCCGAGATCCCGACCATCGCCGAAGCGGGGCTGCCGGGCTTTGCCGCGACCGGCTGGTTCTCGGTGGTGACGCGTGCCGGCACGCCGCGGCCGATCATCGACAAGATCAACGGCGTGCTGATGCCTTATCTCAAGCGTCCCGAGGTGCAAGACCGGCTCAACGCCGTGGCGATCACGCCGCTCACCAGCACGCCGGACGAACTCCAGAAGTTCATCCCGGCCGAGATCGAGAAGTGGGCCAAGGTGGTCAAGGACGCCGGCATCGAACCGCAGTAACAAAAGGGCGATGAGCGTTACTCGTCGCCCATCATCGTCTCGATGAATGCCTTCGGGTTCATCCAGAACTCCCGCATCAGCCGATAGTGCCCAGTGTCCTCCATGCGCACCGTATCGAGTCCGTATTTGGTGAGCTGCAGCAGCCGCGCATCCGGATAGGCCATCAGCATCGGTGAATGCGTCGCCATAATCACCTGGCTGATGCCGGACTCGTCCATGCGCCGCAGCAGCTTGAGGAATTCGACCTGCCGCGACGGCGACAGCGCCGATTCCGGCTCGTCGAAAATGAAGATGCCCTGGCGCTGGCAGCGCTCCTGGAAGAAGCGCAGAAAGCCTTCGCCGTGCGAATGGGACAGGAAATCGGGCGGGAGCTCGCCGACGTCGCGCGCTGCCTCGTCAAGGTAGCGCGCCACAGACAAGAAGCTTTCGGCACGAAAGAACCAGCCTCGAGTGATCTTCGGCAGCCAGCTTGCACGCAGCGCCTTCGATAGCTGGCCGCCCATCACCTCGACGGCGTTTGAGTGATCGACCGGCCGATAGCCTTTGCCGCCTCCGGCTTCGTCGTAGCCGGCGAGCGCGGCGATGCCTTCCAGCAGCGTGGATTTGCCGGTGCCGTTCTCGCCGACAATGATGGTGATGGCACGGTCGAAGCCTAAGTCGAACTCCTTCTGCAGGAACGGCAGGCAGAACGGATAGGCGTCGGGATCGCCGATCTTTTCGCGGTCGAGCCAGACGCGCTGCAAATACGGCGCCGGCAGATTGATGGTGCGGGATCGCCTGCTGGCCATGCGACCATTATGCAGCACGCCATGCGTGCCGCAAAGTCGCTGATGAAGCGTTCAATCGAGCTTCGGGATTTTCGCTACTTCGACCACCTTGCTGAACCGCGCCACATCAGCCTTGAAGGTCGCGGCAAACTGCTCGGGCGTGTCGCCGACCGGCTCCTGGCCGGTCTGGATCAGCGTCTCGCGCAGCTTGGGATCGGCGAGCGCTTGCGCCACCGCCTGCTGGATCGTCTTGACGATCTCGGGCGGTGTGCCGGCCGGGACGAACATCGCGTTCCAGCTTCCGACCTCGAGGCCCTTGACGCCCTGTTCGGCCGCTGTCGCGACGTTCGGCAGCGCCTCCATCCGCTTTGTCCCGGTGACGCCCAGGCCACGGATGAGATTGCTCTGCACATTGGCGATGCCGTTGGCCTGCGGCAGGAAGGCGAGCTGGATATCGTTGCCGATCAGAGCGGTGACCATCGGCGCGTCGCCGCGATAGGGGATGTGCACCATCCTGATGCCGGTGAAGCTGTTGAACATCTCGGCGAAGATATGCAGCGACGAGCCCGGCCCGCTCGAGCCGAAGTTCAGCGCGCCGGGCGTGGCTTTCGCCTCAGTCGCGAGTTCGGTGAGATTGGTGGCGGGGTCTTTCGGCGAGCCGGCGATCACGAACTGCGTCGAGATCACCATCGTGACCGGGATGAAATCCTTCGACGGATCGAACGGCAGCTTGCTGTAGAGCGCGGACGCGCTCGACATCGCGCTGGTGTGCAGGAGGATGGTGTAGCCATCGGGCGGCGACTTCGCGACGATCTCGGCGCCGAGATTGCCGCCGGCGCCCGGGCGGTTGTCGATGATGATCGGCTGCTTGAGGATCTCGCTCATCTTGTTGGTGACGATCTGGCCGAGAATGCTGACGCCGCCGCCGGGCGCATAAGGCACCACGACGCGGATGGTCCGGCTCGGATAGGTCTCGGCCTGCACGCCGATTGGTCCAGCGCAGACCGAAAGCAGAGCGCCGAGCATCAATCCCAATCGTGACATCAGGCGCTCCTTGGCCGTTTCCTGCCCGGATTCTTAATCCAGCTTCGGAATTTTCGCATCCGCGATGATCTTGGCGAACTTGATGATGTCGGCGCGGAACACGCGGTCGAACTCCTCCGGCGTCGAGCCCACGCCTTCGTTGCCTCCGGCCTTCAGGCGCTCGATCACGTCGGGGTTCTTCAGCGCCTTCGCAGTCTCCTGCTGCAGGCGCAGCACGATCTCGCGCGGCGTGCCGGCCGGCACGAAATAGCTCTGCCAGCTCGTCGAGTCGAAACCCGGAATGGTCTCGGCCACTGTGGGCACGTTCGGCAGCGCGGGCGCGCGTGTCAGGCCGCCGACCGCCAGCGCCTTGAGCTGGCCGCTCTCGACCAGCGGCAGCGTGGTCGCCATCGGCATCACGCCGAGCTGGATTTCGCCCGCGATCAGCGCCGCGTTCGCCGGCGCGTCGCCGCGATAGGTCACCGGCTGAACCTCGATGCCGGCCGCACTCTTGAGCATCTCCATGGTGAGGCTCAGCGGATTGCCGACGCCGGTCGAGCCGTAATTGAGCGAGCCGGGCTTGGCCTTGGCGAGCTTGATCAGTTCGGCGACGTTGTTGGCTTCAAGTTTGGGATTGGCGACGAGCAGCAGCTGCGACTGCACGATCTGCGTGACCGCAATGAAGTCCTTCTCGACGTTGAAGGGCAGCGTCTTGTAGAGCGAAGGACTGATGGCCAAGCCGTTGACGGTCTGCAGCACCGTGTAGCCGTCTGGCGGCGCCTTCGCGAGCACGTCCGAGGCGAGGTTGCCGCCGGCGCCCGGCCGGTTCTCGATGATCACCGGCTGGCCGAGATTTTCCGAGAGCTTCTGGCCGACGAGCCGTGCCAGCGTGTCGACCGCGCCGCCCGCCGCGAACGGCACCAGCACGCGGATCGGACGGTTGGGGTAGTTCTGGGCGAGTGCCGATGCAGAAGTCAGCGCAAGCAATACAGTCGTAAATGCCAGTCGGTGCAGCTTCATCGTCCCCCCTCGTGACCGCATGGCGGTACACTTGTGTTGTTGGTTTGAAGCTACCAAAACAAAAGCAAATGGCCGGGACAAGCCCGGCCATTTGTCACATCACAACTGGTTCGTTGGTTTATTCGGCGGCCGCCTTCTTCGGATCGGCGTGCGCCGCCGTGATGAAGTCCATCGCGGCCTGAACGCCGCCCTTCTTGTGCGGGACGCCGGCGAGCGACAGCGCCATCTCGGTGATGCTGAGCGCGCCGAGCAGCGTGCCGTCGTTGATGTCGCCGAGGTGGCCGATGCGGAAGTACTTGCCCGCGTACGGACCGAAGCTTGCGCCGTAGGAGATGTTGAAGGTCTCGAGCGCAAGCGCGCGGAACTTGTCGGCGTCGTGACCCTCGGGCAGCAGGATGGCCGTGATGGTCGGCGACACTTGCGCGGCGTTCTTGTTGAGGTTCTCGAGGCCCCAGGTCTTCACCGCAATGCGCGTGGCCTCGGCGAGCCGCTTGTGGCGCGCGAACACGTTGTCGAGGCCTTCCTCGTGCAGCATCTCGATGCCTTCGACCAGGCCGTGGATCATCAGCGTCGCCGGCGTGTACGGGAAGAAGCCGACCTTGTTCATGTTGAGCATGTCGTCCCAGGCGAAGAACGACTTCGGCAGCTTGGAGGTCTGGCTGGCCTTCAGCGCCTTGTCGCTGATCGCGTTGAACGACATGCCGGGCGGCAGCATCAGGCCCTTCTGCGCGCCGCCGACCGAGACGTCGACGCCCCATTCGTCGTGGCGATAGTCGGCCGAGGCGAGCGACGAGATGGTGTCGACCAGGAACAGCGCCGGATGGCCGGCCGCGTCGATCGCCTTGCGGATCTCTGCGATCGGCGTGAGCGCGCCAGTCGAGGTCTCGTTGTGGAGAACGCAGACCGCCTTGATCTCCTTGTTCTTGTCTTCGCGGAGCTTGGCCTCGATCGCCTTCGGGTCGGCGCCATGGCGCCAGTCGGTGGTGATGAACTCGGGCTTCAGCCCCATCCGCTCGGCCATCTTCTTCCACAAGGTGCCGAACTGGCCGGTCTCCACCATCAGCACGCGGTCGCCCGGCGACAGGGTGTTGGTCAGCGCGGCCTCCCAGGCGCCGGTGCCGGTCGCCGTGAAGATGATCACCGGATTGGTGGTCTTGAAGATGGTCTTGATGCCTTCCAGCGCGCGCTTGGTGACCTTGGCGAACTCCGGACCGCGATGGTCGATCACCGGGCGGTCGAGGGCCCGCAGGATGCGGTCCGGCACCGGGGTCGGCCCGGGAATCTGGAGGAAGTGACGCCCGGCTTGGCGCGCGGAATTCTGGGCCATCGAAGGCTCCTGTTAGGACTGATTTTTGGGGGGCTTTAAGGCCCGGCTGGCGGCGTTGAACTCGATTGCGGTGGCGTGGTCAAGGGCAAATCGAATGACATATGGTGAGGATGGCCTTTATGACCAATGCCGGCCGACTCACGGCCGCATGTTTGGGAGGAATCGGTGGCGGAACGGTTACTGCCGGGACTGGAGCGGCGGCTGAAGGCCGAGGTGGGCGAGGTCGATTTCGGCCGATTCGCCCGGGGGCGCTATGCCACCGACGCTTCGCACTACCAGATCATGCCGCTCGGCGTGGTGCTCCCGCGCACGATAGAAGAAGCCGAACGTGCGATAGAAATCTGTCGCTCGGAGAAGGTGCCGGTGACGCCGCGTGGCGGCGGTTCATCGCAGTCCGGGCAGACCGTCAATCATTCGGTGATCGTCGACTGCTCCAAGCACCTCAACAGGATTCTCGACCTTGATGTCACCGGTCGGAGAGCCCGGGTGCAGCCCGGCATCGTGCTCGACGATCTCAATCGCCAGCTCAAGGCTCATGGTCTGTGGTTTCCGATCGATGTCTCGACCGCCTCGCGCGCCACCATTGGCGGGATGACGGCCAACAACTCCTGCGGTGGACGCTCGCTGCGCTACGGCAACACGCGGGAGAATGTGCTTTCGATCGATGCGCTGATGATCGACGGCAGCAAGGCCCATTTCGGTCCCGTGGCGGCGGACCTTTCCGACATGCCGGACAACTCGCCGCTGAAGCCTTTGGCGCGTGATCTGTTCGCGCTTGGCGCTCGTGAGGCCGACGAGATCGCGGCGCACTTTCCCAAGGTGCAGCGCCGGGTCGGGGGGTACAACATCGACGCACTGGTGCCGGGGCGTAACGACGTCAACCTGGCGCATATTCTCGTAGGCTCGGAAGGCACGCTGGCGTTCTCGACCGCGATCGAGATCAAGCTGTCGCCGGTGCTCGGCAAGCGCGCAGTCGGCGCCTGCCACTTCGGCAGCTTCCACGATGCGATGGCCGCGGCGCAGCACATCGTCAAGCTCGCGCCGATCGCGGTGGAACTTGTCGACGCGACGATGATCGCGCTCGCCCGCGACATCGCGATGTTCCGCCCGACTCTCGAAGCCTTCGTGCAGGGCAAGCCCGCGGCGCTGCTGCTGGTCGAATTCGCCGAGGAGCCGGACGAGAACGAGCGGCGCTTGCAGCGTCTGCATGAGCTGATGGGCGATCTCGGCTTCGGCTGGCGCAACAGCGGCGCGAAGTGGGGAGGTGTCGTCGACGTCTACGATCCGAAATTGCAGGCCGCGATCACGGAGCTTCGCACCGCGGGCCTCAACATCATGATGTCGATGAAGGATGCCGGAAAGCCGATCTCCTTCGTCGAGGATTGCGCGGTGCCGTTGGAGCACCTCGCCGACTACACGGCGCGGCTCACCGAGGTGTTCGAGCGGAACGGCACCAGCGGCACCTGGTATGCGCACGCTTCCGTGGGCTGCCTGCATGTGCGGCCGATCCTGAATCTTCGGCTGGAGAAGGACGTCAAGGCGATGCGCGCCATCGCCGAACAGGCCTTCAGTTTCGTGCGCGAGTACAAAGGCTCGCATTCGGGCGAGCACGGCGACGGCATCGTGCGCTCCGAATTCCACGAGTTCATGTTCGGCAAGCGCCTGGTGCACGCCTTCGAAGAGGTGAAAGACCGTTTCGATCCGGAGGCGCTTCTGAATCCGGGGAAGATCGTGCATGCGCCGAAGTTCGACGACCGCACGAATTTCCGTTACGCGCCGGACTATGCGGCGATGGCGATGACGACGGAGCTCGACTGGTCGGCCTATCCGGGGCAGGGCGGCGGTTTCCAGGGCGCGGTCGAAATGTGCAACAACAACGGCGCCTGCCGTTCGCTTGCCGGTGGCGTGATGTGCCCGAGCTATCGCGTGACGCGGAACGAGCGCGATGTGACCCGCGGCCGCGCCAATTCGCTCAGGCTCGCCATCACCGGCCAGCTCGGACCGGACGCGTTGCTCTCCGATGAGATGGCCGAGACGCTGAGGCTCTGCGTATCGTGCAAGGGTTGCCGGCGCGAATGCCCGACTGGCGTCGACATGGCGCGGATGAAGATAGAAGTGCAGGCGGCGAGGGCGGCGAAGCAAGGACTATCGCTGCATGAGCGGCTGGTAGGCTATCTGCCGCGTTACGCTCCTTACACGGCGAAGCTCGCGTGGCTGTTGAACCTGCGCGATATGCTGCCGGGCGCAGCGAAGCTGTCGGAGGTCGTCGCGGGATTTAGCGCGCGCCGTTCGTTGCCACGATGGCGCTCCGATATATTTGCGAATGGGTCGACGGAAGGCGGAGGGAGTGAAGTGGTGCTCTTCGCCGACACGTTCAACCGCTATTTTGAGCGCGAAAATCTTGATGCGGCTTTAGCCGTTCTGAAGGCCGGTGGTTATCGTGTGCATATCGCGAAACCCGCCGACAACTCATCCCGTCCGCTGTGCTGCGGCCGCACCTTCCTGTCCGTCGGCAAGGTCGACGAGGCGCGCAGCGAAGCCGAGCGCACGCTTGCCGCCTTGAAGCCCTTCATCGATCGCGGTGTGCCGGTTGTCGGGCTCGAGCCAAGCTGCCTGCTGAGCTTCCGGGACGAAGTTCCCGCAATGCTCAAGGGCGACGCAGCGAAGCGCCTATCCGACAACGCCTTCACCTTCGAGGAATTCCTCGCGCGCGAAGCCGCCGCCGGCCGCCTCAAGCTGCCGCTCAAGAAGATCGCCGATCGTGCGATGGTTCACGGCCATTGCCATCAAAAGGCGTTCGATGCTTTCAGCCCGGTTGAAACCGTGCTGAAGCTCGTGCCCGATCTCAAAGTCGAGCCGATCGAATCGAGCTGCTGCGGCATGGCCGGCAGTTTCGGCTATCACGCCGACACGATCGATGTGTCGCTCGCGATGGGTGAGCTGTCGCTGCTGCCTGCCGTGCGCAAGGCCGACGCCAACACGTTGATCGTCGCTGACGGTACCTCGTGCCGCCACCAGATCCACGACGGCACGGGCCGTGACGCTTTACATGTTGCGCGAGTGCTCGCGATGAGTCTCCAATAGGACGATCAAAACGAATTGGAAGGTTGCCCGGGTCATGGCCACGTCCTTGCCGCTGTTGCCGACCTCGCTGGTCGGTTCCTACGCCCAGCCGGAATGGCTGATCGATCGCCAGAAACTCGCAGGACGCTTTCCGCCACGCGTGCGTGCGAAGGAGTTGTGGCGCGTGCCGTCGGAGTATCTCGCGCAGGCGCAGGATGATGCGACGCTGCTCGCCATCCACGACCAGGAGCGCGCCGGCCTCGACATCATCACCGACGGCGAGATGCGGCGCGAAAGCTATTCCAACCGCTTCGCGACCGCTCTTGAAGGCGTCGACATCGACAACCCTGGCACGGCGCTGGACCGCTCCGGCCATCCCAATCCGGTGCCGCGGGTCGCCGGCAAGGTGCGGCGCAAGCATCCGGTCGAGGTCGACGACGTGAAGTTTTTGCGCGCCAACACTGGCCGCACCATCAAGATCACGGTGCCGGGCCCGTTCACGATGTCGCAGCAGGCGCAGAACGACTTCTACAAGGACGAGGAGGAGATGGCGCTGGACTACGCCGCGGCCGTCAACGCCGAGATCAGAGATCTGTTCGCGGCCGGCGCCGACATCGTGCAAATCGACGAGCCCTACATGCAGGCGCGTCCGGAGAAGGCGCGAAAGTACGGGCTCAAGGCGCTCAACGCCGCGCTCGACGGCGTGAAGGGCACCACGGCGGTGCACATCTGCTTCGGCTATGCGGCAGTGATCCACGTCCGGCCGGAGGGCTATTCGTTCCTGCCGGAGTTCGCAGGTTCGCCGGTGCAGCAGGTGTCGGTCGAGACCGCGCAATCAGGCCTCGATTGCGCGGTGCTGGAGAAGCTACCCGGCAAGACCATCATTCTCGGTGTGCTCGACCTGTCGGACATGACGATCGAGACGCCGGAGACGGTGGCCAAGCGCATCCGCCGTGCGCTGCCGCATGTGCCCGCGGAGCAGATCGTGGTGGCGCCGGATTGCGGCTTGAAGTATCTGCCGCGCGAGGTGGCGTTCGGCAAAATCTGCGCGATGGTCGAAGGCGCGAAGATCGTGCGGAAGGAATTGGGGAGCTAGGCAGTCTCGTGTCCCGGGCGCGCCGCGGCACGAAGTGACGCGGTGCAGACCCGGGACCCCGGTTTCTTTCTTGTTCGCTGATAGCAACCGGGGTCCCGGATCAGCGGGACACGAGAGCCGCTATTTTCCGAGCAAAAAGTCGAAGTCGCAGCCTTGCTCCGCCTGGGTCACCGTATCCACCCAGAGGCGATGGTAGCCGCGCTCCGGCTTCGCCGGCGGCTTCCACTGCGCCTTGCGTTTGGCGAGCTCAGCGTCGTCGACCTTCAGTGTCAGTTTTCGTCCTTTGGTGTCGAGCTCGATGATGTCGCCGTCGCGCACCAGCGCGAGAGGGCCGCCCGTCGCGGCTTCGGGCGACACGTGCAGGATCACGGTGCCGAACGCCGTGCCGCTCATGCGCGCGTCGGAGAGCCGCACCATGTCCTTCAGGCCCTTGGAGCCGAGCTTCTTCGGGATCGGCAGCGCGCCGGCCTCGGGCATGCCCGGCGCGCCGACCGGGCCGGCGTTGCGCAGAACCATCACGGTCTGCGGCGTGACGTTGAGGTTCGGATCGTCGATGCGCTTTTCGAGGTCTTCGAGCGAGTCGAACACCAGCGCGGGACCCTGGTGCTGGAACAGCTCCGGCGTCGCCGCCGCAAGCTTGATCGCCGCGCCCTGCGGCGCAAGGTTGCCGGTGAGGACTGCAATCGCTTCGTTCTTGACCAGTGGATTGTCGAGCGGCCGGATGATCTTGTCGTCGACATAAGCCGGCCAGCGCGCGATCACGTCGCCGATGGTCTCGCCGTTGACGAGCTTGGCGTTGAGATCGAGGTGATCTTTGAGCCGCCGCCACAGCGCCGGCAGGCTGCCGCCGGCGTGGAAGTCCTCCATGAAGTTGTTTCCGGCGGGCTTGAGGTCGAGCAGCACCGGCACCTCACGGCCGACCTGATCCAACTCTTGCAGATCGTAAGCGATGCCGGCGCGGCCCGCGATCGCCGCGAGATGCACGATGGCGTTGGTCGAACCCGAGATGGCCTGCAACACCACCGAGGCGTTGCGCAGTGCCGACTTGGTGAGAATGTCGCGCGGCTTCGGTCCGCCCGAGACCGCCATCTCGGCGGCGCGCTTGCCGGTGGCCTCCGCGAAGCGCCAGCGGTCCGACGACACCGCGGGCGCGGTGGCGGTGCCCGGCAGCATGAAGCCCAGCGTCTCGGCCATGCAGGCCATCGTGGACGCTGTGCCCATCACCATGCAGGTGCCCGACGTCGGCATCAGCTGGTCGTGGGCGCGGTCGAGGTCCGGGCCGTCGAGCGTGCCGGCCCGATAGGCCGCCCAAAGCCTGCGGCAATCCGTGCAAGCGCCGAGCCGCGCGCCTTCGTGTTTGCCGGCGAGCATCGAGCCGACATTGACGACAATCGCCGGCATGTTGGCCGAGATCGCGCCCATCAATTCGGCCGGAATGGTCTTGTCGCAACCGCCGATCAGCACCACCGCATCGAGCGGCAGCGCCTTGATCATCTCCTCGACGTCCATCGCCATCAGGTTTCGGAGCAGCATCGAGGTCGGGTACGAAAAGGCTTCGTGCAGCGACACCGTCGGGAACACGAAGGGCAGGGCACCCGCCATGCGCACGCCGCGTGAGATGGCTTCGGCGACCTGTGGCGCGGTCTTGTGGCAGGGGTTGAAGTCGGACGCGGTCGAGAGGATGCCGACGATCGGCCGGTCGAGTGCATCGTCGGTGAAACCCGCGCCTTTCAGGAATCCCCGTCGCAGGAACAGCGCGAATTCCTCGTCACCATATTGTGCGAGACGCGACCGCAGACCCTTTGTCATTCCAATCCCCAGACTGTGGTTCTTCCTGCCTCGCGCATCGCGGGGCTCCGACGAAGCGGCATTGCTCCGGTTTGCGGAGACTTAAGTCAAGCACCGAACAGGCGGGAGCCGGGACACCCCGAAAAAGGATGGCCCGCCCGGAGGGGGATGGGACCGGGCGGGCCGAACGGATCGGCGCGTGGGGGACGGGGGGAACGCCGATCGTTTAGGGAGGCGGTGATGGTGACAGCCGCCATTTGGCCATTGGTCGTGGCCCGCTCGGGAAAGGTTCAAAGCTGTTCGAAAGTTTTTTTACCACCGGACGGGTTGAAGCCGACGTCCTCGCCAAGGCGGAACGCCTTTCGTATGGTTCGGCGGATTCGAAGGGAATTGAGGAGGTTCGGGTGATGCTGTCAGCTCTTTCGCGGGCCCTGGTCGTGGTGCTGGCGCTAGGGCCCGCCGCGGCTCAGGCGCAGCAGCTCGACAAGGTGACGTTTGCGACCAACTGGGTGGCGGAGGCCGAGCACGGCGGCTTCTACCAGGCGCTCGCCGACGGCACCTATCGCAAGGCCGGCCTCGACGTCACCATTTTGCCCGGCGGTCCGAACGTCAATCACCGGCTGCAGCTGCTGGCCGGCAAGATCGAGTTCTACATGAGCGCCAATTCGCTCCAGGCGTTCGATGCTGCGGCCCAGAACGTGCCGACCGCGGTGGTCGCGGCGATGTTCCAGAAGGATCCGCAGGTGTTCCTGGCGCATCCCGGTCAGGGCATCGAGAAGTTCGAGGATCTGAAGAAGCTGACGCTGTTCGTCTCCAACGAGGGCGTCGCCTCCTATTTCCAATGGATGAAGCGGCAATACGGCTTCGACGAGAAGAAGGTGAAGCCCTACACCTTCAACCCGCAGCCGTTCCTTGCAGACAAAAAAAGCGCGATGCAGGGCTACGTGACGTCGGAGCCCTACGCGGTCGAGAAGCAGGGCGGCTTCAAGCCTGTGATCTTCCTGCTCGCGGACCAGGGCTTCGGCAGCTACTCGACCTTGATCGAGACTCGGCGCGACCTGATCAGCAGGAAACCGGATGTGGTGCAGCGCTTCGTCAATGCCTCGATCACCGGCTGGACTAACTACATCTACGGCGACAACTCCGCCGCCAATGCGCGCATCAAGCGCGACAATCCGGAGATGAGCGACGAACTGCTCGCCTATTCGATCGCCAAGATGAAGGAATACGGCATCGTGGATTCCGGCGATTCGCTGAAGCTCGGTATCGGCGCGATGACGGATGCGCGGATGAAGGGCTTCTTCGACCAGATGGTCGCGGCCGGCGTGGTGAAGGCCAATGTCGACTACAAGAAGGCCTACACCCTGCAGTTCGTGAACAAGGGTGTAGGTCTCGACCTGCGTCCCAAGAACTGATCTCCTGCCGGCAATGACTCATCGGGGCGGAAGCATGCGTGCATTTTTATCCTTTCTGATCGCCGTTGTGTGTTCCGTCACGGCTCACGCCGCCGATCCCTATCCGTCGCGGCCGATCCGGCTGCTGATTCCGTTTCCACCTGCCGGCATCACCGATCTGTCCGGCCGGATCGTCGCCGAGGGACTGCGCGACAAGCTGAAACAGACCGTGGTTGCGGAGAACAAGCCTGGCGCGAACGGCGTCATCGGCCTCAAGGAGCTCCTGAAGGCTGAACCCGACGGCTATACGCTGATGGTCGGCAATGTCGGCTCACTGGTTCTCAACTACGCGATCGACACCAAGGCGCCGTTCGATCCGATGAAGGACGTGGTGCCGATCGCGGGCACGGCCGAATACGCCACCACCATGGTGGTTCATAAAGGCCTCCCGGTGAATTCGGTGCAGGAATTCATCGCCTATGCGAAGGCACGGCCGGGCGAACTCACTTATGGATCGACCGGCGAGGGCTCGCTCGCGAACCTTTCGACTCAGCTCTTGATGCAGAAGACCGGCATCAAGATGGTGCACGCGCCCTACAAGGGCGGGCCGTTGGCTCTGAATGACCTGATCGCGGGCCACATCCAGCTCATCATCGAGGTGTCGCCGGTGGTCAATGAGCAGGTGCTGGCCGGCACCATCGAGGGCCTGGCGGTGACCAGCCCGTATCGTCAGGCGGGCCTGCCGAACGTGCCGACCTTCGAGGAGGCCGGCGTGCCGGGCGTGGTCGTCACCGGTTGGCTCGGCATCTACGGACCGCCGGGACTGCCGAACGACGTTCGCGAAACGCTCGGCAAGGCCATCGTCGAGGTGGTGAAAGACCCGGAGATCCAGAAGAAGCTCCGCGCGATCGGCTTCGAGCCGACCGGACAGGGTGTCGAGGCCTTCACGGCGCACCATGCGGCCGAGGTGAAGCGTTGGGTCGAGTTCTATTCCGAAGTGGGCTTGCGGAAGTAACGATGGCGCCGCCGCCCGCCGCTCCTGTCGTCACGCTGCGGGGCGTCGGCAAGTTATTCGGTACCGGCACACTGGCGCTCGAGGGACTTGATCTCGAAATCCGTGACGGCGAGTTCCTGTCGCTGCTCGGACCGTCGGGCTGCGGCAAGTCGACGGCGCTGCGCATCGTTGCGGGCTTGAGCGAGCCGTCGCGCGGCACAGTGCATTGGAGCGATTCCTCGGCGCGCAAGAATCTGGGCTTCGTGTTCCAGGAGCCGACGCTGATGCCTTGGGCGACGGTGTTCGACAATGTCTTCCTGCCGCTGAAGCTTGCGGGCGCGAGCCGCGCCGATGTCGGCGCGCGCGTGATGGAGACGCTCGGCCGCGTCGGCCTTGCCGATTTCGCGCAGGCCTATCCGCGTGAATTGTCGGGCGGGATGCGGATGCGGGTGTCGATCGCGCGAGCGCTCGTCACCGCGCCGCGCATTCTCCTGATGGACGAACCCTTCGCGGCGCTCGACGAGATCACGCGCTTCAAGCTCAACGACGACCTGATCGCGCTGTGGCGTGAGCTGCGCACGACCGTGGTGTTCGTCACCCATTCGGTGTTCGAGTCGGTCTACCTTTCGAGCCGCATCGTGGTGATGACCGGGCGGCCGGGCCGGGTGTCGAGCGAGCTTGTCATCGACACGCCCGGCCGTGACGCCGAGTTCCGCACGTCCGCCGAATATGCCGGCTACTGCCGCGTGGCGTCTGAGGCGCTGGCCAAGGCGATGCAGCAGCGCGCGGGGGCCGCGGCATGAACGAGCGCGCGCTCAGCATCGCGGCGCCGGCCGGCGTGCTCATCTTGAGCGTTGTGGTGTGGGACCTCGTGGTACGCATCAACGGTATCCCGCCTTATATTCTGCCGGCGCCCGGACTGGTGCTCTCCACGCTCGTATCGGATTGGAGCATCCTGTGGTCGTCGCTGCTCGCGACGCTGACGACCACCGTCGAGGGCCTGGTGCTCGCTGTCGCCGGCGGCATCGGGCTTGCGATCCTGTTCAATCAGTCGCGGCTTCTCGAGCATTCGCTTTATCCCTACGCCGTGATCCTGCAGGTCACGCCGGTGGTCGCGATTGCGCCGCTGCTGTTGATCTATCTGCCGCAGCAGGCCGCGGTGCTGGCTTGCGCCTGGATCGTCGCGTTCTTTCCGGTGCTCGCCAACACCACGCTCGGTCTGAATTCGGTCGATCACAACCTTGCGGATCTGTTCCGCATGTACGGCGCATCGCGCTGGCAGGTGTTGTGGGAGCTGAAACTGCCGGCCGCATTGCCGCAGATGCTCGCCGGCATCCGGATCGCAGGCGGGCTGTCGCTGATCGGTGCGGTGGTGGCGGAGATCGCGGCAGGCTCGGCCGGAGCGGGCTCCGGCCTTGCCTTCCGCATCGCGGAGTCGGGCTATCGCCTCAACATCCCGCGCATGTTTGCAGCGCTGCTGTTGCTCTCAATCGCGGGCATCGCGATCTTCGCGATGCTGTCGATGCTCAATCATGTCGCGCTGCGCCGCTGGCACGAAAGCGCGATCGCGAGAGAGGCCTGACGCGCTCAGGTCGTCAGCTTCATTCTTTCTGCGATCTGCACCGCGATGACCCAAGCGATCGCAAGTGTTGCGAAATAGCAGGCTAGGAAGATCGGCAAGCTGATCGCGTCGCCCCAGATGCTCGCCGCAGCCGAGCCGATGAAATAGTCGAGAATGTCGCCCGCGATCATCAAGATCACGTAGATCAGAAGGACCCACATGGCCGCCTCCCACTGGTGTCGTCGCGCCCGTCACAGCAATGACATACGGCCGCAGTGAGCGGCAATCGGCCGCAGCGCTCGCCGGGCAGCGCCTTCGATTAAGTTTTTGTAATGCTGCGATGCATTTTTAAGCACCCCTGCGAGGGCTCCGGTGGAACCGCGAAAGTCGGGACACTTGCGATCACAGCCTTTGCGAGTGTCTTTCTATCAAACGCCATGAAATTGAATTGTGCCGACTTAGAAAGTAGGCGCGACGCAGCGGACGTTCCCGTTGCTGCTGGTTGTCGCCAGCGGCGCGTTCGTCCGGTAGCTTTTATCGTGATGGCTAATCAGATTGATTCTGCGGACAGGACCGCGGTCGCGATCTGGCGCGGCACGACCGGCCCGGTGATCGACATTTCCGGCGGACGGGCGACCTATTGACCGGCCCCGCGCTAGATTCAGTCCAGGAGCACCGCCAGCGGCTGATCGGCATCGGCCTGATGTGCGGCGCGGTCGCGACGTTCGCCTGCCTCGATGCCATAGGCAAATATCTCGGCACGCGCATGGACGTGCTGCAGGTGGTCGCCGTGCGTTACGCCTCGGCCTTCGTGCTGACGCTGCTGATCTCCAACCCGATTGTCCGACCGGGGCTGTTGCGAACCGCGAAGCCGCTCCTCCAGATCGGGCGCTCCGCTCTGCTGCTTGGTTCGACCTTCTTCAACTTCATGGCGTTCCGGTACCTGCAGCTCGACGAGGCGCTGGCGATTTTGTTTTCGACGCCGTTCATGGTGGCGATCCTGGCCGGGCCCATGCTCGGCGAATGGGTGGGCTGGCGGCGATGGATCGCGATCGGCGTGGGCTTCGCAGGCGTCATGGTGGTGATCCGCCCGGGCTTTGGCGGGCTTCACTGGGCGGCCATGCTCTCTGGCGCGAGCGCGGTTTGCTATGCCTTTTACGGCATCACCACCCGGATGCTGGCCCGCTACGACTCCAGCCAGACCACGCTGTTCTATTCGAACCTGTTTGGAACGGCGATTATGCTGCCGGTGCTGCCCTTCGTCTGGACGCCGCCACGGTCGGTCCTCGATGGCGTGCTGATGGTGGCGATGGGCGCGTTCGGCGCTTTCGGACATTATCTGTTGATCGTCGCCCACCGGCATGCGCCGGCTTCGGTGCTGTCTCCTTTCATGTATACGCAGCTGATTTGGGCCACGACTTTCGGCTACCTGGTCTTCGCCAATGTCCCAAATCATTGGACTCTGACGGGTGCCGCAATCGTGATCGGCTCCGGGCTCTATCTTTTGCACCGGGAGCGCCGCACGCATGGCACCGTTGCCCCGAACGAGCCCCGTTGACAAAATAGCGCCGCCCCGCCTGATACCGGCCAAACCCTGACGTCCAAGGAACCGCCAGGGAAAACCCAAGGAAGCGACATGTTGGACAAGCCTGCTGCCCAAAACGCCGCCAACGACGACATCGGCGAGGAGACCCGGCTCAAGCTGTTCGAGACCCAGGTCATTATCCGCGAAGCCGAGCAGCGCGCCTATGACCTGTTCCTGCAGAACCTGGTGAAGGGCACGAGCCACCTGTCGCTCGGCCAGGAGGCCGTGGCGGCGGGCTTCGCGGTGGCGATGAAGAAGGGCGACTTGTCCTTCTGCACCTATCGCGGCCATGCCCACACGCTGGCCCGCGGTGTGCCGGTCGAGAAGGTGCTGGGCGAGTTGATGCAGCGCGACAACGGCCTGATGCGCGGCAAGGGCGGCTCGATGCATCTGATGTCGACCGATCACGGCGTGATGGGCTCCTACGCCATCATCGGCGCGCATCTGCCGATCGCCTGCGGCGCGGCCTGGCGGGCGCAGTACAAAGGCCACAGCGACGTGTCGGTCTGCTTCTTCGGCGACGGCACGACCAACATCGGCGCGTTCCACGAGGCACTGAACTTTGCCGCGGTGTGGAAGCTGCCGGTGGTGTTCGTCTGCGAGAACAACCTCTACATGGAATACACGCCGATCGCCGACGTCACGGCGGTGCCGAGCCCGGCCGGCGATCGCGCTTCGGCCTATGGCCTGGAAAAGATCGTGATCGACGGCAACGACGCCGACGCGGTGTACCGCGAAGCGATCAAGGCCTTCGACAAGGCACGCGCGGGCGGCGGCCCGTCGCTGATCGAGTGCCTGACCTATCGCCACAGCGGTCACTCCCGCGCCGACCCGGCGAAGTACCGCCCCGAGGGCGAGCTCGAACGCTGGAAGGAGCGCGACCCGATCAAGATCTACAAGGAGCGGCTCAAAGCGTTCGGCGTCGGCGACGCGCAGATCGACAAGATCGTGAACGGCGTCAAGGCGATGGTCGATGACGCGACCGAGAAGTGCAAGGCCGCGCCGAATCCTCCGATGGATATTCTCACCACTGACGTCTATGCCGACGGGGGCTTCGCATGGCGGAACTGAGTTATCGCGACGCGGTGATCCGCGGCATCGCGCAGGAAATGAAGCGCGACGAGGATGTCGTGTTTCTCGGCGAGGACATCGCCAAGGCCGGCGGCGTGTTCAAGGCCACGGTCGGGCTTTATGAGCAGTTCGGTCCGCTGCGCGTGCGCGACACGCCGATCTCCGAGCAGGCTATTCTCGGTGCCGCCATGGGCGCGGCGATGACCGGCCTGAAGCCGATCGCCGAGATCATGTTCTCGGACTTCTTCGCGGTGTGCTTCGACTACATCGCCAACGAGTTTCCGAAGAGCCGCTACATGACCAACGGGCAGACCAAGTGCCCGCTGGTGGTGCGCACCGGCAACGGCGCGGGCTCGCGCTTTGGCGCGCAACACTCTCAGAGCGTCGAGAACTGGTGCATGATGATCCCCGGCCTCAAGGTCGTGGCGCCGTCGAGCCCGGTCGATGTCATCGGCTTGCTGGCCGCGTCGGTCCGCGATCCCGATCCGGTGATCTTCCTTGAGCACAAGTCGCTCTACGCCACCAAGGGTGAGGTGCCGGACGGCGAGATCCTCGACAAGCTCGGCACCGCGAAGATTCTCCGGCCTGGCAAGGACGCCACCATCCTGGCGCTGGCCCTGATGGTGCCGCGCGCGCTCGCCGCTGCCGAGAAGCTCGCCAGTGAGCACGGCATCGACTGCGAGGTGATCGACGTGCGCTCACTGGTGCCGCTCGACACCCAGACCATCCTTGGCTCGGTTGCCAAGACGCATCGCGCGTTTTCGGTGGAAGAGAATCCGCGGCTGTGCGGTTGGGGCGCCGAGATCATGTCGATCATCGCCGATGAAGCCTTCTACGATCTCGACGGCCCGCTGGTGCGGATCACCACGCCGCACTGTCCGCTGCCGGCTGCCGACATTCTCGAAGACGCCATCCTGCCGACGGTGGACCGCATCGTCGACCGGGTGCGGAAGACGTTGAACAGCTAGAGCATGAACACCACCACCGAATGACCCCCACCTCCGTCCTCCCCCTTTCAGGGGGAGGACGGTCGTGCGGCACGGTTCTCCCTCCCCCTGAAAGGGGGAGGGGCGGGGTGGGGGTCCAAGGGAAAGAGTGGAGGAAACAATGGCCGCCTACGACAATCTGCTCGCGAACGTGCCGACCGACCTCTGGATCGGCGGAAAGTGGAAAAAATCCTCCGACAATTCGCGCTTCGACGTGATCGATCCTGCGACTGAGCAGAAGATCGCCTCGGTCGCCAGCGCCAGCATCGACGACGCCAAGGCGGCGCTCGATGCCGCGCAGGCCGCGTTCCCGGCCTGGGCCGCCAAGAAGCCGCGCGAGCGCGGCGAGATTCTCCGCAAGGCCTATGAGCTGATCATGCGCGACGCCGAGCGGCTCGCGAAGCTGATCACCATCGAGAACGGCAAGGCGCTGTCGGACTCGCGCGGCGAGGTGGCCTACGCGGCCGAGTTCTTCCGCTGGTACGCCGAGGAAGCCGTGCGCAATCTCGGCCAGAACGGCATCGCGCCAGCCACTGGTGCGCGCATCTTCGTGCATCACAAGCCGGCCGGCATCGCCGTGCTGGTGACGCCGTGGAATTTCCCGGCCGCCATGGCCACCCGTAAGATCGGTCCGGCGCTCGCCGCCGGCTGCCCGGTGGTGTTGAAGCCCGCCTCTGAGACGCCGCTCACCATGCTGGCGCTGATGCCGATCCTGGAAGAGGCCGGCGTGCCGGCCGGCGTCTGCAACGTCATCCCGTCGCGCCGGTCTGGCCCGGTGGTCGATACCATGCTGCACGATCCGCGGGTGCGGGTGGTCTCGTTCACGGGCTCCACTGAAGTGGGCCGCAAGCTGCTGCATGGCGCCGCCGATCAGGTGCTCAAGACTGCGATGGAGCTTGGCGGCAATGCGCCGTTCATCGTGTTCGAGGACGCCGACATCGACGCCGCCATCGACGGCGCGATGATCGCCAAGATGCGCAACATGGGCGAGGCTTGCACGGCGGCGAACCGCTTTTACGTGCACGAGAAGGTGCAGGACGAGTTCACCAAGAAGCTGACCGCCAAGATGGCCGGGCTGAAGATGGGCAACGGCCTCGACGACGGCGTGGCGCTCGGCCCGCTGGTCAATGCCGAAGGCCGCGACAAGGTGATCGAGCTGGTCGACGATGCGGTCAGCAAGGGCGCGAAGATTCTGACGGGCGGCAAGCGGCCCGAAGGCCCCGGCTATTTCTATCCCGCGACCGTGCTGTCGAACGTGCCGGACGGCGCCAAGATGCTCAACGAAGAGATCTTCGGACCCGTTGCGTCGCTGCAGACCTTCAAGGACGAGGCCGAGGTGATCCATCGCGCTAACGACACTGAGTATGGTCTTGTGGCGTATCTCTACACCAAGGACCTCAGCCGCGGCATGCGCGTCTCCGAGAAGCTGGACTTCGGCATGATCGGCCTTAACCGTGGTCTCGTCTCCGATCCGGCGGCGCCGTTCGGCGGCACCAAGCAGTCCGGTGTCGGCCGCGAGGGCGCGCATGAGGGCATGCTGGAGTTCATGGAGACGCAGTACATCTCGGTGAGCTGGTAGGAAGTCGCTGCACTCTCCGCTGTCATCGCCGGGCTTGACCCGGCGATCCCGATCGGGCGGACAGGGTGTGCCAATGGAATCGAGATCACCGGGACTCGCGCTAAGCGCGGCCCGGTGATGACAGGTGGAGAGAATAGTGGACGTGCTGATGCCGCAACTCGGCGAGACTGTCGCCGAGGGCAAGATCACCAAGTGGTTCGTCACGCCGGGCACGGCTGTGAAGCCGGGCGACAACCTGTTCGAGATCGAGACCGACAAGGTGTCGATGGAGGTGCCGTCGATCACGACCGGCACCTTGAGCGAGATCAGGGTGAATGCCGGCGATGTCGCGCCGGTCGGTGCCGTGGTGGCGATCATCGCGGGCGAGTGCGGTGCGACCGCGAGCAAGCCGGAGGCAAGCGCGCCCGTGGCTGCAGCACCGGCTCCATCGAAGCCCGCGCTCGCTCCGGTCGCGCCTGCGCGGGCGAGCGTTCAGAGCCAACCGGCTCCAGGCAATTTCGCTTACGCCAATCTCGATCCGTTCTTCGAGGTGCGTACGCCATCGCGCAACTTCGGCGCGGCGAAGACCACCGGCGGCACGTCCGTCACGCCGCTCGCGCGCCGACTTGCCGGCGAGAACGGCATCGACCTGTCGCGTGTTTCCGGTTCAGGCCCGCGCGGCCGTATCGTTGCGGCCGATGTCGAGAAGGCGATCGGCAGCGGCGCAGGCCGCGCCGCGCCCGCGATGGCGACGGGCGCATCGGCCGAGCAAACCAAGGCGCTCTACCAGGGCGTCGACTTCGAGGAGGTGCCGCTCGACGGCATGCGCAAGACGATCGCCACGCGCCTCGTCGAAGCCAAGCAGACCATTCCGCATTTCTATCTCGTCGGCGACGTGACGATGGATGCGTTGATGCGCCTGCGCGAGGAGGCCAATGCCGGCGCGCCGAAGGCGGGTGAGGCCGCGGCCTACAAGCTCTCGGTCAACGACTTCGTCATCAAGGCGCTGGCGCTGGCGCTGCAACGCGTGCCGGCGGCCAACGCGGTCTGGGCCGGCGATCGCATCCTGCGTTTCAAGCACTCCGACGTCGGCGTCGCGGTGGCGCTGGACGGCGGCTTGCTGACCCCGGTGATCCGCAACGCCGACCAGAAGTCGCTGTCCGCGATCTCCAACGAGATGAAGGACCTCGCCACCCGCGCCAAAGACAAGAAGCTCAAGCCCGCTGAATATCAGGGCGGCGCTTCGGCGATCTCCAATCTCGGCATGTATGGCGTTCGTGAATTCTCGGCGATCATCAATCCGCCGCACGCCACGATCCTGGCAGTCGGCGCCTCCCAGCGGCGGCCGGTCGAGGCCGAGGATGGCTCGGTGAAGTTCGTCAGCCAGATGACGGTGACGCTGTCCTGCGACCACCGCGTCGTGGATGGCGCGCTGGGGGCCGAATTGCTCGCCGCCTTCAAGGCGCTGATCGAAAATCCGGTGATGATGCTGGTGTAGTGGGCCATTGGCCCACTCGTCGGCCGTTCTTGCTGCGCCGCACAAAGGATTGCGCCTTCACAAGTGCTGGATTGCGCCACCCGCCGCTTGCCTGCGTATGGAACCAAGCATAGCCTTACGTCCAACGGATCGGGCGCTTGGCGCGTTCAGGTTCGTGCAATGAAGTCAGAGGATACGACCATGGCCTGGACCACCCCGACTCTCGTCGAAATCTGCGTCGGCCTCGAGATCAACGGCTACCTGCCGGCGGAATTCTGATCTCTCGACTGCTTCCCGCTTAAATGGGTTTCACCGCCATCGTTCTTGGTGCGGCGGCGGGCGGTGGTTATCCGCAATGGAATTGTAACTGCGATGTCTGCCGGCTCGCCTGGGTCGGCGACGCGCGCGTGCGTCCGCGGACGCAGGCAAGCCTTGCTGTTTCAGCCGACCGCAAGCACTGGACGCTACTCAACGCATCTCCCGATCTTCGCGCGCAAATTCAGGCGATCCCGGCGCTGCAGCCCCGTGAAGGCAAGCGTGGCAGTCCCATCGATTGCGTGGTGCTCACCGGCGCCGAAATCGATCAGACCGCGGGGCTTTTGAATCTCCGCGAGCGCTCGCCCTTCGCCATCATGGGCACGGCCGCGACGCTTGCCGCCGTCGCCGGCAATCCGATGTTCGGCGCGCTCGCGCCCGACGTGGTGCGCCGCCGCGCCATCGCGCCAGGCGAGAAATTCGTCGTCGGCGAGGGGCTGACGGCCGAACTGTTCATAGTGCCGGGCAAGGTGCCGCTCTATCTCGAGGGCGAAAATCCGGCGACCGCCGAAGAGAGTGCGGCCAACGTCGGCATCGAGATCACCGACGGCCGCGTGCGGCTCGCCTATGTGCCGGGAGCAGCCGCCGTGCCGCCTGCGCTCCGCGAGCGCTTGTCACGCGCCAACGCGATCATGTTCGACGGCACGTTGTTCACCGACGACGAGATGATCCGCGCGGAGCTGGGTGAAAAAACTGGCCGCCGCATGGGCCACATGCCGGTCGACGGACCGGACGGCTCGATCGCCGCGCTGAATGGTCTTCCCGCGCGGCGCATCTTCGTGCACATCAACAACACCAATCCGATCCTGGTCGACGGCTCGCCTGAGCGCCGCCGCGTCGAGGCCGCCGGCTGGGAGGTGGCGTGGGACGGCATGGAGATTGTGCTGTAATCGGCGTCCGGCAGAGAGTTGTGCGATGAAGCTTCTGACACCCGACGAACTCGAAGCGGCCCTGCGCGACATCGGCGCGCGGCGCTATCACCGTCTGCATCCTTTTCACAAGCTGCTGCACAGCGGGAAATGCACCAAGGGCCAAGTCCAGGCCTGGGCTCTCAATCGCTACTACTATCAGGCGATGATTCCGATCAAAGACGCGAGTCTCATCGCGCGTTGTGACGACTCTGCGATCCGCCGCGAGTGGCGCTCGCGCCTGGCCGATCACGACGGTGAAGGGCCGGACGACGGCGGCATCGCGCGCTGGCTGCGGTTGACCGATGGTCTCGACCTCGACCGCGACTATGTGACGTCGCTGCGTGGCCTTCTGCCGGGAACGCGGTTTGCGGTCGAGGCCTATGTACGTTTCGTGCGCGAAAAATCGCTGCTCGAAGCCATCGCGTCGTCGCTCACGGAATTGTTCTCGCCGCAGATCATCACCGAGCGGGTCGAAGGGATGCTGGCGAGCTATCCGTTCGTCACCCGCCAGACGCTGGCATACTTCGACAAGCGGCCGCCGCAGGCCAAGAAGGATTCCGATTTCGCGCTGGGCTACTGCAAGGAGAACGCGCGCACACCCGAGCAGCAGCAGCAGGTGCTGGCCGCGCTGGAGTTCAAATGCAGCGTGCTTTGGGCGATGTGCGACGCGCTCCAGCACGCCTATGTCAATCCCAAAGAAATACCGCCCGGCGCGTTCACGCCGGGCGGTTGATGGGACCCCGGTCATTCCGGGGCACGCGCGCAGCGCGTGAACCCGGAATCCAGATGAGAATTTAGTGCGCGGTAGTGGATTCCGGGTTCGCGCCTACGGCGCGCCCCGGAATGACCGCGTTGCGGTCACTTCTTCTGATCTTCAGCCACCACCTTGCGGACGATCGGCCACCACAGCTTCTCTTCGTTGCGCATGAACTGCGTGGTCTGCTCCGGCGTGTAATCGCGCGAATAGGTGCCGAGCTGCTGCATCCGCTCGACCACCGCCGGATCAGCCACAGCGACACGCAGATCCTTGTTGAGCTTCTGCACGATCGCGTCAGGCACGCCCTCCGGCACCATCATCACGATCCAGCCGCTCGACACCACGCCCGGCACGGTCTCGCTCATGGTCGGCAGGTCGGGCACGTTCGGCAGGCGCTTCTCGGATGCGACGCCGAGGAGGCGGATGCCGCCGTTCTGGGTGCCCGGCGCGAGGCCTGCGAGCCCTTCGAACATCATCGGGATGCGGCCCGCGACCACGTCGTTGACCGACACCGAGGCGCCCGCCGCGTGCACGAACGAGATGTTGGCCTTGGAGCGCTCGCGGAACAGCTCACCGGTCAGATGCGACTGGCCGCCGCGATTGGTCGCCGCGAACAGCATGCCGCCGGGCGTGTCGTTGGCGAGCTTGATCAGCTCGGCCACGTTGTTCGCCTTGACGTCCTTGTTCACGCCCACGGCAATCGGCTGCTCACCGACCATGCCGACCGCCGTGAAGGCCTTCTGCAGGTCGACGCCCATCTTGCCTTCCTGCTGGATCGGCAGAACCGTGTAGGTCGAGGCCTGGGTCATGTAGATCGAATAGCCGTCCTTCGGCAGCGCGGCCGCGGCCTGCGCCGCGATCAGCCCGCCGGCGCCGGGCCGGTTGATCACCACGACCTGCTGTTTCCACATCTGCGTCAGCTTGTCGGCGACCAGGCGGGTCACCACATCGGGGCTGTTCCCGGCGGCGGCCGGGGTCACGAAGGTAACCGGCTTGTTCGGATAGTCGTCAGCCTGGGCTGCGGCCGGTGCAGCCAAGATCGCGGCTACGGCGGCGGCGCGCCAAAATCCCATTCCCGGACGCATACGTTTCTCCCATGCATAGCGGGTTCTTTGTTAGGCGGATGTCGTATAACACCGCTTCAGGGAGCGCAAACTGCGGCATCAAGACCGCACGCCGTCACGGTTATAAGGAGGCTGGGTGACCGACAGTGTAACGATCGCGCCGGACGCAAAGCCCAGACTGCCGCGTGGCGTCCGGCTGACGAACAGCGAGGCCCAGGGCGGCTGGGTGCTGCTCGCCCCCGAGCGCATTTTCAAGGCTGACGCCATCGCCGTTGAAATTCTCAAGCGCTGCACCGGCGAAGCGACCTATACGGCCATCGTCGACGACCTTGCCAGCACGTTTAAGGCCCCGCGCGACCGGATCGATGCCGACGTGACGAAGCTGCTGACGGGACTCGCCGAGAAGAAGCTGCTGGAGCTCTAGCGTGGCGGACTCGAAACCGCTGACCAGACCCTTGGGCCTGCTGGCCGAGCTGACGCATCGGTGTCCGCTCGGCTGTCCTTATTGTTCCAACCCGCTAGAGCTCGACCGGCGCGAGGATGAACTCGATGCCGCCACGTGGGCGCGCGTGTTCGTCGAAGCGGCGGCGCTTGGCGTGCTGCATGTGCATCTCTCCGGTGGCGAGCCCGGTACGCGGCGCGATCTCGTCGACATCGCGGCCCATGCCCGCGAGGCGGGGCTCTATACCAATCTGATCACATCGGGCGTCGGCATCACCACGCGCACCTTGCGCGATCTCTGGGAGGCCGGGCTCGATCACGTCCAGGTTTCGATCCAGGACTTCGATGCAGTGTCCGCCGATCACATCGCCGGCTATCGCGGCGCGTTCCAAAGAAAGCATGCACTAGCCGCGGAAGCCGTGCGGCTCGGCTTGCCGCTCACCGTCAATCTCGTGGTGCATCGCGCCAACATCGAGCACTTGTCCGACATGGTCGATCTGGCGCTGAAGCTCAAGGCCAGCCGCATCGAGATCGCCCATGTGCAGTATTACGGCTGGGCGCTGAAAAACCGCGCTGCGCTGATGCCGACCGCCGAGCAGGTGCAACGCGCCGCGGTCGAGGTCGAGGAGTTGCGCAAAAAACATCACGGCGCGATCGTGATCGACGCGGTGGTGCCGGACTATCACGCGCGGCTGCCCAAGCCCTGCGTCGGCGGCTGGGGCAAGCGGTCACTCAACGTGACGCCCGCCGGCAAGGTATTGCCGTGTCATGCCGCGGAGTCGATCCCGGGTCTGGAGTTCTGGAATGTGCGCGAGCATTCGCTCGCCGAAATCTGGACGTCGTCGCCGGCCTTCAACGCATTCCGCGGCACTGATTTTTTGCCGGAGCCGTGCGTCAGCTGTGAGCGGCGCGAGATCGACTACGGAGGGTGCCGCTGCCAGGCATTCCTGCTGACCGGCGACGCGCGGGCGACCGATCCGGTGTGTCACAAATCGCCTCATCACGAGCAGGTGACCGCGCTTGCGGCGGTGCAGGAAGACCGCCCTTACGACTATCGTCGGATGTAAGGGACTTACCTCTCTCCGTAGCGGATGGAATCCGATTGCCTCGCGAGGCCGATCTGTTTGACACTCTCCGCAAGGGGGCCGAGCCATGCCGGGTCGGGCCTCGCATCAGGGAGGCATGCATGTCGAGTTCAACGTCGTACCGGCGTGGTGTTCTGTACGCCGGAAGTTTGGCTTTGCTGGCGGCTGCGGCCATGCCGGCCTTGGCCCAGCAATCGCCAGCACCCGCGCCGGCAGCAGCCGCGCCCGCGGCGCCCGCCGCAGCGCCGCTGCCGCCCGGCTCGCCGCTGATTGGCCGGCCTGAGGGCAGCGAAGCCGCCGCCAAGCTCGCGCCGGTCGCTGCGCCGCCGCTTCCCGCGGCCGCTGACAAGCTGCCGACCGCGCAGCTCAAGTTGCCGCCAGGCTTCAACATCGAGGTTTATGCCAGCGGCATCGCCAACGCGCGCTCGCTGCGTGTCGGCGACAAAGGCACCGTGTTCGTCGGCACGAGGCTCGGCAACAAGGTCTCCGCCATCGTCAACAAGGACGGCAAGACTGAGGTGAGGACCCTTGCCGAGGGACTCTACCGCCCGAACGGTCTCGCCTATCACAAGGGCACGCTCTACATCGCCGAACTGTCGCAGATCTCCAAGATCGAAAATGTCGAGGACAAGCTCGACAAGCCGCAGAAGCCGGTGGTGTTCTACACCGATCTGCCGAAGGACGAGGCCCACGGCTGGAAGTTCATCGCCATCGGCCCTGACGAGAAGCTTTATGTGCCGGTCGGTCAGCCGGGCAACAACGTGCTGCACGACAAGGACCACGGTCAGATTCGCCGCATCAATCTTGACGGCACCGGCCGCGTGAACGTCGCGGTCGGCGTGCGCAACACGGTCGGATTCGACTGGAATCCGGTCAACAAGCAGCTCTACTTCTCGGACAACCAGCGCGACTGGCTGTCCGAAAGCAAGCCGGAAGACGAGCTGAACCGCATCACCAAGGAGGGGGAGCATTTCGGCGCGCCCTACTGCTACCAGGGTGACATCGTCGATCCGGACTTGGGTTGGGGTAAAAGCTGCAGCGACTACACCAAGCCGATCATGCTGACCGGCCCACACTCGGCCGGCCTCGGCATGCGCTTCTACACGGGCAACATGTTCCCGAAGAAGTACAAGAACGCCATCTTCCTGGCCCGTCACGGCTCGTGGAACAAGACCAACAAGTTCGGCGGTGACGTCATCGCCATCTTCCTGAACAAGGATGGCACGGTGAAGTCGTCGGAGCCGTTCGTGACCGGCTTCCTGGTCGACAACAAGTACATCGGCCGCCCGGTCGACGTGCAGCAGATGGCGGACGGTTCGCTGCTGCTGTCGGACGACTGGAACGGCGTGGTCTACCGCATCACCTACGGCAAGCCGCCGAAGACGGCGAGCCGCTGATCCTCACTCGCGAAGGCCGGGGGCATGCCGCCCCCGGCCTTTTCTTTCGGTGGAGCGAGCATGAAACGCAACCATCTGATCCCGTACGCCGCCGCGCTGCTGATCGGCGCGCTTCATGCGCCGCTGCACGCCGAGACGCTGGCGGAACGTGCCGCGCCCTGCCTTGCCTGCCATGGCGAGAACGGACAGTCCGAGACGCCGGAGGTGCCGTCGCTCGGCGGCCAGCCTGCGCCTTACCTTCTGATCCAGCTCTACCTGTTCCGCGAGAAGCAGCGGACCCAGGAGATCATGAACGACCAGACCAAGGGCTTCACCGACGACGATCTGCGGAATTTCTCCGACTTCGTCGCCAAGCTGCCGCCGCCGCAAGCGGCCGCGGATGGCGCCGATGCCGGCCGCATCGAGCGCGCCAAGGTGCTGATCACTCAGCATCGCTGCAACGCCTGTCACAATCTCGATCTGTCGGGGAAAGAGAACGTCCCGCGCATCGCTGCACAGCGCGAGGACTACCTGGTCAAGACGATGCGCGAATACAAGAACAACACGCGCCACGGCTACGAAGCCACCATGGCGGAGGTGCTGAACCCTGTCACCGACGAGCAGATCGTCGATCTGGCTTATTACATCGCGCGGTTCAAATAGCTAATCCCAGAACGCAAACGTCCGCGTCTCGATGCCCTTGCGCGGCAGCGCGTCGGACGCGGCGATCTACCCGATGATCGCGATGGCGCGAGTCCAGCCCGCGGATGCCGCGTGAATCTTCACCGGGAAGCAGCTCACCATGAAGCCTTTCGCGGGCAGCTTCTCGAGGTTGTGCAGCTTCTCGATATGGCAGTAGCCGATCTCGCGGCCGGCGCGGTGGCCTTCCCAGATGATCTTGGGATCGTGCGTCTCGGCATATTTGGCTTTGGCGTGAACGAACGGCGCGTCCCAGCTCCAGCCGTCCGTGCCGGTGACGCGCACGCCTTGCTCCAGCAGATAGAGCGTGGCCTCGCGGCCCATGCCGCAGCCGGTGGCGACATAGTCGGGTTTGCCGTAGGCCGCGCCGGCGCTGGTGTTGACCACCACGATCTCGAGCGGCGAAAGCTTGTGATCGATGCGCTTGAGTTCGGCCTCGACATCCTTCGCGCTCACCACATAGCCGCTTGGGAAATGGCGGAAGTCGAGCTTGATGGCCGGCTGGAAGCACCACTCCAAAGGCACTTCGTCGATGGTCGCGGCACGCTTGCCGCGGTCCATGGTCGAGGCGAAGTGATAGGGCGCATCGAGATGCGTGCCGCAATGAGTCGATATCTTCAGCCACTCGATCGCCCAGCCTTCGCGGTCGGGCAGGTCGTCGGGCGTGAGTCCCGGAAAGAAACTGCAGAGATCCTCCGCGGTCTTCTTGTGGTCGAAGTAGCGGATGCTTGGGCCGAGTCCCGGCGGATCTGCCGCCACGTCGTTCTGCACGGGAATCGAGATATCGATGATCTGGCGCGGCATATGTTTTCTGACTCCACCGTTGCCACATCATGCCCGCGCTTGTCGCGGGCATCCACGCCTACTTTCTTGTGGCCAAGACGTGGATGGCCGGGACAAGCCCGGCCATGACGCTGAGAGAGTTATGATCGAAGCTAGTGCGTCGCGGGCGTCAGGTCTTTGGCGGAAAGCTCCGCCTTGCGACCCTGCACCTCGGAATTCGCGAAGTTCAATTCGATCTTCACGCCGTTCGGATCGAACAGGAAAAGCTGATAGAGCCCTTGGTCGTCGACCTGCCGCTCCTTGAACTCGATGTTGTTCTTCTTGAGATGGTCGATCATCTCGTGGAGGCCGGTGGTGCGGAAGCCGATGTGATCGATCACGCCGGTGCCCGCCGAGGCGTCGGACTGCTGCCCGACGTATTTCTTGCGATTGTCGCTGACGTTCTTGCCGCCGGTGGTGATGTGCAGCACATCGCGGTCGCCGAGATACAGCCAGTAGACCGGAAATTTGAAATCCGGCGAGGGGCCGACGCGGAAGCCCAGCACTTTGACATACCAGTCCTTGGTGGCCTCGATGTCCTCCGTCTGCAGGAGGAAGTGTTCCATGTAGTTGAGGGGCATCGCGAACCTCCCTGGGTTATGCATGCTCGAGCCGCGTGGCTTGGTTTTTAGCATCCGCCGGTCCCTGCTCCAATGGGCCGCAGCGGCTTGGCTTCCCTTGGCCCTTAGTTGGGTGGCCTGCGACGGGCCCGCCACTAGCCTCTCGGCTGCGAAACTGCCTAATATGCGGCAAAACAATCACCCTCGGGAGGATGCATGATGCTTCGCAAACTAAAGCTTGGATTGCTTGCGGCCGCGGCCGGCGTGCTTGCGCTGGCGCTGCCGTCGGCAGGGCCTGCCAAGGCGCAGTCGGGAGAGCCGATCAAGATCGGCTTCTCGATGTCGCTGACCGGCCCGCTGTCGCCCAACGGCAAGCAGTCGCTCCTCGGCCTGCAGATCTGGGAGGAAGAGGTCAACGCCAAGGGCGGGCTGCTCGGCCGTCCGGTGAAGCTGATCTATTACGATGACCAGAGCCAGTCGGCGCCGGTGCCGGGCATCTACACCAAGCTGCTCGATGTCGACAAAGTCGACCTGCTGCTTGGCCCCTATGCGACCGTGCCGTCGGCCGCCGCCATGCCGGTGGTGATGCAGAAGCAGAAGCTGTTCATCATCCTGTTCGGCCTCGGCGTGAACACCGAGTTCAACTACGACAAGTTCTTCGCGATGATCCCGTCGGGGCCGGACCCGAAGCCGTCGTTCACGGTCGGCTTCTTCGATGCGGCCGCGGCGCAGAACCCGAAGCCGCAGACCGTGGCCTTCGTCGCCGCCGATCAGGAGTTCTCCAAGAACGCCTGCGACGGCGCCAAGGAGAACGCCAAGAAGCATGGCTTCAAGACGGTCTACGACCGCGCCTATCCGCCGAGCACCACCGACTTCTCACCCGTCGTGCGCGCCATCCAGGCGGCGAACCCCGACATCGTCGCGGTGTGCTCGTATCCGCTCGACTCGGTCGGTCTGGTGAAGGCGGTCAACGAGATCAACTTCAAGCCGAAGATGATCGGCGGCGCCATGGTCGGCCTGCAGGCGACCGGCATCAAGAACCAGCTCGGCCCGCTGCTCAACGGCTGGGTCAACTACGAGACCTGGGTGCCGGACAAGAAGATGATGTATGCGGGCACCGAGGAGTTCTTCAAGAAATACCAGGCGAAGGCCCAGGCGGCCGGTGTCGATCCGCTCGGCTATTACCTCGGCGGCTGGGGCTATGCCTATGCCCAGGTGCTGGAGCAGGCCATCAAGGAGACCAAGAGCCTGAAGGACGCCGAGCTCGCGACCTACATTCACAAAGCCACGTTCAAGACCATCCATGGCGACATCAAGTTCGGCAAGAATGGCGAGTGGGAGAAGTCGGGCATGCTGCAGGTGCAGTACCACAACATCAAGCAGGGCGCGGGGCTCGAGACCTGGCGTGGCATGGACTATCAGACCGTTCTGACTCCGGACAATCTGAAGACCGGCACCCTGATCTATCCGTTCGAGAAGGCGAGACAATAAGGCGTCAAACATTACTGGCGGGGACGAACCCCGCTGCTACAATCGGCGCCGCGCGGCTCACCCCGCGCGGCGTTTTTCTTTATCCGAAGAGGGTGTCAAAGAGGTCATCATGCAAGTCACCGGCCTGTTCCACGTGGCAATCAAGACCAACGATCTCGATGCCACGGTGAAGTTCTACACCGACGTGCTCGGCATGAAGCTCGTGCACCGTCCGGACTTCGGCTTTCCCGGCGCCTGGATCGCGGCCGGAGACGGCGTGCCGATCGTGCATATCTATGCCGGTGGCCCCGCGCTGGTCGACGGCAGGACGCCATACGGCACCGGCTCGCTCGATCACGTCAGCCTCACCATCAAGGGATGGGACGAGTGCCTCGAGCGCGTGAAGAAGCTCGGCTACGACTGGCGCGCTGCGATCGTGCCAGGCACGTCGCTGTGGCAGATCTTCGTGCACGATCCGAGCGGCGTGATGATGGAGCTCACGTTCGACGGTAAGGTCGAAGGGCGGCCGACGCCGGAGATTCCTGCAGATCGTGTGTACCAGGCCGGCAAGCCGTTCGGTTCTCTTAAAGCAAAAGCGGCCTAGCGGCTCTCGTGTCCCGGGCGCAGTGCAGCACAAGCGAAGCGCGGTGATGCGCTGCAGACCCGGGACCCCGGTTGCCATCCCGGAAAAAGAAAGCAACCGGGGTCCCGGATCAGCGGTGCACCACTTCGTGCTGCACCGCGTCCGGGACACGTGCTGCTGCAGCCGTTGCTACAGTCCCAGATAAAACTTCCGGATCAGATCGTTGTTGTTGAGCTCGTCCGCGGAGCCGCCGGCGAACGCGATCTTGCCGTGAACGATCACGTAGCCACGGTCGGCGATGCGGATGGCCTGATTGAAGTTCTGTTCGGCCATCAGCACGGTGAGACTCAGCCGCTCCTTCAATTCCTGGATCTTCTCGATGGTGCGGCTCACCAGGATCGGCGCCAGACCAACCGAGGGCTCGTCCACCAGCAGGATCTTCGGCGCAAGCATCAGCGCTCGGCCGAGCGCCAGCATCTGCTGCTCGCCACCCGACATCGAGCCGGCGAGTTGTTTCCGCCGTTCGGCAAGCCGCGGAAACGTCTCGTAGCAGGCCTCGAGATTGGTCGCGATCTGCGCCCGCGCGGTCGGCCGGAACGCGCCGAGCGCCAGATTCTCCTCGACCGTGAGCTTGGGAAACAGCCGCCGGCCTTCCGGCACCAATGCGATGCCGAGGTCGACGATCTGTTCGGTTGTGAGGCTGGTGAGATCGTGCCGCACGCCATCGATCTCGGCGACGATGCGCCCGGATGCCGGCCGCACGATGCCCATGATGCACTTCATCAGCGTGCTTTTGCCGTTGCCGTTGGTGCCGAGCAGCACCACGGTCTCGCCCGGCTTGGCGTCGACCGACACCTGCTCCAGCACGCGCACGGCGCCGTAGGCCGCGTCGACCTTTTCGAGGGTGATGCTACTGGCCAAGATAGGCTCCAATCACCTCGGGATTGTTGACCACGTCCTCGGGCTTGCCGTCGGCGATCTTCTTGCCCGAGACCAGCACCACCAGCCGCTGCGAGAATGCCATGACGGCGCGCATGATGTGCTCGATCATCACCACGGTGATGCCGCGGCTGTTCAGCGTGAGCAGGAGATTGACGATGTCGTCGACCTCGGAATGCGACAGTCCGGCCATGGCTTCGTCGGCAATCAAAAGCTTCGGATCGGCCGCAATGGCGCGGGCGAGTTCGAGCTTGCGCATCTCGACCTGCGTCAGGTCGCGCGGCAGGCGATGGAGCTTCGGCGCAAGGCCAACCAGGCCGGCAAGCTCCTCGCAGCGCGCGGCGCTCTCCGCCTGCGTGAGATGCCGGCCGCGGCGGTCATGGGCCGAGTACAGCAGCGGAATGCGCAGGTTCTCGGCAACCGAAAGCGTGTGGAACGGGCGCGGCAGCTGGAAGCTCCGCGCCATGCCGCGATGGGTCCGTTGATGCGCCGACATGCCGTTCATCTGATAGCCGTCGAACCGCACCGTGCCGGTCTCGTTGGTCAGCGTCCCGCACATGCAGTTGACCAGCGTCGACTTGCCGGAGCCGTTCGGCCCGATCAGACCGACACGTTCGCCCGGCGCAACTTCCAGGTTGATGCCGTCGAGGGCGACGAAGCCGCCGAAGCGCTTGCCGAGATTGTCGACATGGAGCAAGGCGTCGGCCATCAGCGTGCTCCCGGCCGCATGTTGGCGAACGTCGCAAGCCGCGAGCGCCAAGTGGGCGCGCCGTCGGATTTGGCGCCGCCGCGCATGAAATCGTGCACCAGGCCGACGATGCCGTTTGGCGCCGCGATGACGAAGATCACCAGCATCAGACCGACGACCAGCACGCCAACCGCCGAAGAGATCGTCACGATGATGTATTGCTGCGCGGTGCCCAGCAGCAACGCGCCGATCAATGGGCCGACCCAGCTCGTGGTGCCGCCGATCATCGGCATGGCGATCGAGTTCACCGCGTAGGCGAGCCCGAAGGCCGAGCCGGGCTCAAGATAGCCGATGTAGTACGGGAACGGCGCACCGGCCATGCCCATCAGCGCGCCTGAGATCGTGGTGGCGACAAGCTTCAACCGCAGCGTCGGCACGCCGCAGGCTTCCGCCGCCAGCTCGTCGTCACGGATGGTGGCGAAGCCATAGCCAAGCCGCGACTGTCCGATGGCGCGTGCAACGCCGAGCGCCACGATCGACAGCGCCAGCATCACGATGAACAGATACTGGATGTAATTGCCGATGATCGGCACCTCCGAGGGCCGGATGATATAGGCGCCGCGCGAGCCGCCGACGAAGTCCCAATTGACGATCAGGGTCTGCAGCACCACGGCCAGGGCCAGCGTCGCGATGGCGAAGAATGCGCCGCGCAGCCGCAACGTGAGATAGCCGGTGCCGAGGCCGATCAGGCCCGAGACGATGCCGCCGACGATGATCAGGGTCGGCACGTTGAGCGGCAGGATGAGCTTGGCGAGCCCGGCGAGCGATTCCGGGAAGTAGCGGTCGACATTGGCGCCAAGCTTGTGCAGCGCCACGGAGGAATAGGCGCCGGCGGCGAAGAAGGCGGCGGAGCCGAAGTTCACATAGCCGCAATAGCCGCCGAGGATGTTCCAGGCGGTGGCGAGCACGACGAACTGCAGCACCGTGTAGCCGGCGAAGAACAGGTAATCGTTGTTGATCGCTCGCGCGTAGAAGAAAAATGCGGCGCCTGCGATGGTCAGTCCGACGTAGAAGAAGAATGTCCGCACGTTCGGCCGCCTATCGTCCGAGGAGACCGGCCGGCCGGAACGCCAGCGTGAGAAGCAGGAAGCCGAACGACACCGCCGGTGCCCAGGACGGGCCGTAGAACGTCGCTGTGATGCTCTCGACGACGCCGAGCAGCATCGCGGCGATCACCGTGCCGGGCAGGCTTTGCAGACCGCCAAGCACGCAGATCGCAAACACCCGGCCGATATATTCGCGGCCGACGGAGGGCTCGACCGGCTGGATGATGATCAGGAAGGCTCCGGCCATGGCCGCTGTGGCGATCGAGACCGCAAATGCGATGCGCTTGATCTTGGTCGGGTCGGCGGACATCAGCCGCAATGCAAGCTGGTCCTGCGACACCGCCATGATGGCGCGTCCGGTGAACGTGCGCGACAGGTAGAGCTGCAGCAGCGCCATCATCAGCAGCGAGATCACGCAAGGGATCAGCATGCGGAAGGGGATATCGACGAAACCGAAGTGCAGCGTCTGATCGATGTAGAAGGCCTGCACGTAACGATAGTCGACGCCGAACACCAGGATCAGCAGCACTTCGGTGACAAAGAGCAGGCCGAAGAAGAAGGCGAGCCCCCGCAGCGCGTCCTGGCCGCGCTTCTCGAACGAGGCGTAGTAGACCTGATAGACCAGCGCGCCGAGGGCGTAGAACGCCGGCAGCGCGATCACGGCGGTCAGGATCGGGTCCAGCCCCAATGTCTGGTTCGCGATGTAGGCGATGTACGAGCCGAGGATGATGAAGGCCGGATGCGCGATGTTGACGATGTCGAGGATGCCGAACGAGATCGACACCCCGACCGTCACAGCGGCGTAGAAACCGCCCAGCAGCAATCCGGCAATGATGGCATTGACCAGCAGTTCCAAGCGGACGTTCCCCCCGGCGCGACCGTTTTTCGGCTCGTTGTTCAGCGCGCACCATATGTGCGGACCACAGTGTGCAGGATGCGGTGCGGCTTGGCTAGTGTGTCGCAAGCGGCGAGGGGCCGCACGTCATTGCACCATCGTCTGATCGTCGGATGGCGCGGTGTCTGATACCGCGCCGCGAAAATTGTGGCGGCGCGGCAATGCTCAAATTACGAGCGCATTCGTACGCTGTCGGGTACTGGCAGCGGTTTGTTCGCGCTGTCCAGGAATTCGATGGTGTTGAAGATCATCTCCTGGTCGCCGAGATTTTCCAGGTCATGGACCTTGTATTGGCCCGGCCCATAGGTCTCGTGGCGCGTCTCGCCCGGTGCGTAGGTGTGCTCGACGGTGGTGCCGTCCATCAGATGCTGGCGGCCGCGGCCGCCGTTCACCGAGGTCCAGAAGTAATTCAGCACATGGCGGTGGAAGCCGACCCGCTCCCCGGGCTGCAGTCGGATGATCCAGATCCGCACTTTGTCGGTTTCCGAAAGAAGCTCTGTGCCCACGCAGCCGTTGTGGGCGCGGCTTTCGCGGTCGAACTCGGCCTTGATCGCGGCGGGCCATTCGCTGCGGTCTTCGACGGCCGCCTTCTTGTCCAGCATGGTGAGCGCCATGGCATTCCTCCAGTGGTTTGGATCACAGTATAAAGGATTTTGGGAATGACAAGAACGGTCGGGTGAGAGCAGTGGGCAAGCGCGCCATCGTAATCGGCGGCTCGATGAGCGGGCTGTTCGCCGGCCTGCAATTGCGCAAGCTGGGTTTCGACGTCGACATCTATGAGCGCGCCGAGGGCGAACTCGCCGGCCGTGGGGCAGGGATCGTGGCCCAGCCGCCGGTGATCGAGGCATTGCGGTTTCTTGGCATCGACCCGGTCGATCTCGGTGTCGAGATGACGACGCGGAAAATCCTGGATGTCGATGGCAAAACGGTCTGCGAGTTCCGCTGTCCGCAGACTTTGACAGCCTGGGAGCGGCTCTATCGGCTCCTGCGCGACGCGTTTCCGGCAGCAAATTACCGTCGCGGTATCGGCCTCAAGCATTTCGAGCAGGACGGCCGCGCGGTGACCGCGCATTTCTCGGACGGCAGCCGCGTGACGGCCGATCTTCTCGTGGCGGCTGACGGCATCCGCTCCACGGTGCGCCAGCAGCTCATTCC